>JBGAMH010000123.1:0-12910 GCA_044223135.1 Candidatus Eiseniibacteriota bacterium
CAGCGCCAGGCCACCAAGGACGCCGGCCGCATCGCCGGGCTCGACGTGAAGCGCATCGTCAACGAGCCCACGGCGGCGGCGCTCGCGTACGGCCTCGACAAGAAGAAGGACGAGAAGGTCGCGGTGTTCGACCTGGGCGGCGGCACGTTCGACATCTCCATCCTGGAGATCGGCGACGGCGTGTTCGAAGTGCGCTCCACGAACGGCGACACCCACCTGGGTGGCGACGACTTCGACCAGAAGATCATCGACTGGCTCGCCGAGGAGTTCCAGAAGCAGGAAGGCATCGACCTGCGCAAGGACCCGATGGCGCTGCAGCGGCTGAAGGAAGCCGCCGAGAAGGCCAAGTGCGAGCTGTCGGGCACGCTGCAGACCGACGTGAACCTGCCGTTCATCACGGCCGACCAGAACGGCCCGAAGCATCTCAACATCACGCTGAGCCGCGCCCGGCTCGAGCAGATCGTGGCCGACCTGGTCGAGCGCTGCCGCGGGCCGGTGCTGCGCGCGCTCGAGGACGCGGGGCTCAAGCCTTCGCAGATCGACGAGGTGGTGCTCGTGGGCGGCTCCACGCGCATGCCCAAGGTGCAGGAACTGGTCAAGGAGATCTTCGGCAAGGAGCCCCACAAGGGCGTGAACCCCGACGAAGTCGTGGCGATCGGCGCGGCCGTGCAGGGCGCGGTGCTCGCGGGCGAGGTGCGTGACGTCGTGCTGCTGGACGTGACGCCGCTGTCGCTCGGCATCGAGACGCTGGGCGGCGTGATGACCAAGCTGATCGAGCGCAACACCACGATCCCGACCAAGAAGAGCCAGGTGTTCTCGACCGCGTCCGACAACCAGCCGTCGGTCGAAGTGCACGTGATGCAGGGCGAGCGCGAGATGGCGCAGGGCAACAAGAGCCTGGGCCGCTTCCACCTCGACGGCATCCCGTCGGCGCCGCGCGGCATCCCGCAGATCGAGGTGACGTTCGACATCGACGCGAACGGCATCCTGCACGTGTCGGCCAAGGACCGCGCGTCGGGCAAGGAGCAGAGCATCCGGATCGAGGCCTCCAGCGGGCTCAAGGAGGACGAGATCAAGAACATGGTCCGCGACGCCGAGGCGCACGCGGACGAGGACAAGAAGCGCAAGGAGGCCGTCGAGGCCCGCAACCGCGCGGACGCGATGGTCTACGACGTGGAGAAGAACCTGAAGGAGCACGGCGACAAGATCGACGGCGCCCTCAAGTCCGACATCGAGGCGAAGATCGCCTCGGCGAAGGACGCGCTGAAGGGCGAGGACATGTCGGCGATCACGTCGGCCACCGAGGCGCTGGAGGCGGCGTGGCACAAGGCCGCGGCGGCTCTCTACCAGCAGTCGGGCGGACAGCCGGGCGGTCAGCCCGGCGGCCCCGGCCCGCAGGGCGGCAAGCCGGACGACGACAAGGGTCCCGGCGGCGCCGTGAACGCGGACTACGAGGTGGTGAACTAGTACGAAGCACGCGACCGCGCGCCGGGGCGACAAGAGCCCCGGCCGCGGGAGCGAGGCTTGGGCCCGCACGGGTTCGTCCCGGCGGCGCCCGCGGCTCCACAAGGCGGTCCGGAGCGCGGGCGGGTCCCGAATCCTGACGGTTCGGTCACACACCGGCGGCGGGGGGGCTTACCCTCGGCCGCCGTCGTCGTACCGGGTTCGCACCGAGGGTGTCCGTGGCGCCGTCGACGAGCCCATCGCCGGAAAGGTCGCATGTCGCATTCCCCCCTGGCCCTCGCTCCGCTGTTCGTGTCGTGGCTGCAGGCGCTCGTCGTGGGCGTCTACGTGCTGGCGCAGTCGGGGCTGGTGCTCTACTCGTCGCACCGCTGGTCGATGCTGTTTCCGCGCCGCCCGCGCCCGGTGCCGCCGCCCGCCGGGCCCGCCGCGGCGCCCGTGGTGACGGTGCAGCTGCCGCTCTACAACGAGCGCTGCGTGGCCGAGCGGCTGATCGACGCGGTGGCGGCGTTCGACTGGCCCGCCGACCGGCTCGAGATCCAGGTGCTGGACGACTCCACCGACGAGACCACCGCGATCGCGGCGGCCGCCGTGGCGAGGCACCGCGCGCGCGGCGTGGACATCCGGCTGCTGCATCGCGCCGACCGCGCGGGCTACAAGGCCGGTGCGCTCGCCGCCGGGCTCGCCGAGGCGCGCGGCTCTCTCGTGGCGGTGTTCGACGCCGACTTCGTGCCGCCCGCCGACTTCCTGCGCCGCATGGCGCCGCACTTCGCCGACGCGCGCGTGGGCATGGCGCAGGCGCGCTGGGGGCACCTGAACCGCGACGACTCGTCGCTCACCTCGGCGCAGGCGGTGATGCTCGACGCGCACTTTCTTCAAGAACACGCGGTGCGCATGGGCCGCGGGCTGTTCTTCAACTTCAACGGCACCGCCGGCATGTGGCGGCGCGCGTGCATCGACGACGCCGGCGGCTGGTCGCACGACACGCTCACCGAGGACCTGGACCTGAGCTACCGCGCGCAGCTGCGCGGCTGGCGGTTCGTGTTCGATCCCACCGTGGTCGTGCCCGCCGAGCTGCCGGCCGACATGGAGGCGTTCAAGACCCAGCAGCGCCGCTGGGCGAAGGGCGCGATCCAGACCGCGCGCAAGATCCTGCCGCGCGTGTGGGCGAGCCGCGTGCGGGGCGCGGTCAAGTGGGAGGCGTTCTTCCACCTGACGTCGAACGTCGCCTACCCGCTGCTGCTGGTGCTGGGCGCGCTGCTGCTGCCGGTGATGCTGGGCCGCTCCACGCTGCCGCCCGCGGCGGTGTGGGCGATGCACGGGGCCGTGCTGCTGCTGGGCCTGCTGCCCGTGAGCCTGTTCCTGGCGAGCGGCCTGCGTGCCGCGCGCCGCGCGTGGTGGCGCATCCCGGGCGACGTGGCCGCCGCGCTGCTGCTGGGCATCGGCCTGAGCGTGAACAACGCGCGCGCCGTGCTGCAGGCGCTGGGCGACGAGGTGGGGGAGTTCGAGCGCACGCCGAAGGGGGGCGACCGCCGTCGACGCACGCCCGGCTACGCGGCCGTGGCGGGCCCTTCGGGCCTCGTGGAGCTGACGCTGGCGCTCTACTTCGGCGCGCTGCTCGTGTGGGCCGCGCACGCGGGCCAGATGCGCGCGCTGCCGTTCCTCGCGCTGCTGGTGGCGGGCTTTGCGTGGGTCGCGCAGGGCTCGCTGGCGGCGGCCCGGGCCACGGCGCGGAGGTAAGCAAAGCCCCTGCCGCGGAAACGCACGACGGCCCGCCGGATCTCCCCGGCGGGCCGTCGCGTTGCGGATGGGCTCGTTGCTACAGCCGCACGATCTTTGCCGAGCGCTTGCCGTTCAGGGCGTTGCGCGTGTCCACGACCGCCTTGGAGTAGCGCAGCACCTCGGAGTACTTGAACTCCTTGTGCGCCGTGGCGATCACCGCGCAGTCGAAGCGCTTGAGCGACGCGGCCGTCGTCGGCACCGCGCGCATGCGCGAACCGGCGAACAGGATGCTGGCCACGTGCGGGTCGGCGTACTCGATCTTGGCGCCGCGCTCGCGCAGCTTTTCCATGATGTCCAGCGACGGGCTCTCGCGCACGTCGTCGATGTCGGCCTTGTACGCCACGCCCAGCACCAGCACCTTGGAGCCGCGGATCGCCTTGCCGTTGCGGTTCAGCGCCTCGCTCACCAGCTCCACCACGTGGTCGGGCATGTGGCCGTTGACGTGGCCGGCCAGCTCGATGAAGCGCGCCTCGAAACCGCTCGCGCGCGCCTTCCACGACAGGTAGAACGGATCGATCGGGATGCAGTGGCCGCCCAGGCCCGGGCCCGGGTAGAACGGCATGAAGCCGAACGGCTTCGTGCTCGCGGCGCGGATCACTTCCCACACGTCGATGTTCAGCCGCTTGCACATCAGCGCCAGCTCGTTCACGAGGCCGATGTTCACGCTGCGGAACGTGTTCTCCAGCAGCTTCACCATCTCGGCCACCTGCGTGCCGGTCACCGGCACGACGGTCTCGAGCCGCTGCTGGTACAGCGTCACGGCCACGCGCGTGCAGGCGTCGGTGTAGCCGCCCACCACCTTGGGGATGTTGCGCGTCTGGAACATCGGGTTGCCCGGGTCCACGCGCTCGGGCGAGAAGGCGAGGAAGAAGTCCTCGCCCACCTTCATGCCCTTCTCCGACAGCATGGGCAGGATCAGCTCGTCGGTGGTGCCGGGGTAGGTGGTGCTCTCCAGGATGATCAGCTGGCCCTTGTGCAGGTACTTCTGGATCTGCTGGGCGGCCGCCACGATGTAAGACACGTCGGGGTCACGCTGCTTGCTGAGCGGGGTGGGCACGCAGATGTTCACCGTGTCGCACTTCTTGAGCGCGCTGAAATCGGTCGTCGCGTGCAGCCGGCCCTGCTTCACCAGCGTGCGGACGTCGGCCGTGGGCACGTCCTGGATGTACGACTTGCCCTGGTTCAACTGGCGGACGCGGTTCTCGTCGATGTCGATGCCCCAGACCTCGAAGCCCGCCTGCGCCATTTCCACGGCGAGGGGCAGGCCCACGTAGCCCAGGCCGATGACGGCCAGGCGGGCGGTACGCTTCTCGAGACGGCTCTGGAGCACGTCGGCGGCAGACTTCGGGCGGGCGCTGCGTCGTGTGGTGGTCATGGCGGGCGGGACGCTAACAGAGGCTCCGAAAAAGGGTCAACTCGTTGCCGCCGTGGGGAGAACAGGCGCACGGCACATGCCACGCGCGCACTGCGCGACCCCGAACGGAGGCTCACCGATGTGTGCTTCCGCACCGCGGATCGGGCGTGGAAGCGGCCGGGGGACGGCTTCCTCTATCGGCGAGAGCGTGTGCGATCCGCAGTGCCGCTGCCCCGGGGAGAGCACGGCGGCGGCGCCCCGGGGCGGACATCGCCTGTCGGATGCGATCGGGGCCACCGCGTGCCGGCAGGGGGAAGGTCGCCCGACCGGGTGTTCCCCGGGACCGGGCGGAATGCACGACCCCACTGTCCGGAGTCGCGAGTGGAGCGGCCCGGCACGCAATCGCCGCTTGACCGGCCCGCGCATGCGCAAAGACAATTCGCGCAACGAGGCGACCTGTACTCGTCGTGGTTCAGCGATCCCCGGCCCCCGTTGAAGCGACTTGGACGTGCCATCGTTTCCGGGGAGATCGATCTCGCGACACGCGTGCGACGGGCGCCTCGCGTAATTGCGACGAGGCCGAAGACAGCGCCGGGCGTTCCCGCTATTCTGCCCGCCTCGTGATCACGCCCCGCGACATCCAGCACGTCGGCCGCTACCGACTGTCCGACGGCACCGTGCACTTCGGCCGCCTGGTGGAAACCGGCTGGCAGCGCCTGACCGGCGCGCCGTGGACCGGCGGCGCCGACGCGGGCGTGCTCGATCCGCACGCGGGCGTGGAACTGCTCACACCGTGCGTGCCCACGAAGATCCTGTGCATCGGGCTCAACTACCGCGCGCACGTGGCGGAGAGCCTCACGGTGATGCGCGACGCGGCGGGCCGCGCCGAGGAGCCGGCCGAGCCGCTGTTCTTCCTCAAGCCGCCGAGCGCCGCGCTCGCCACCGCGGGCGAGATCCGCTATCCCACCGGCGTCACGCGCCTCGATCCCGAGGGCGAGATGGCGGTGGTGATCGGCCGCCGGGCCACGATGGTGAGCGAGGCCGACGCGCTCGCGCACGTGGCGGGCGTCACGTGCTTCAACGACATGAGCGCGCGCAACTACCAGAAGTCCGACGGCCAGTGGGCGCGCGCGAAGGGCTTCGACACGTTCGCGCCGTTCGGCCCGTGGATCGCGATGGGCCTGCCGCCCGACGACCTGCAGGTGGAGTGCCGCGTCAACGGCGAGCGCCGCCAGCTGGGCCGCACGCGCGACCTGATCTTCACCGTGCCGCGGCTGATCGCGCACCTGTCGCGCATCATGACGCTGGAGCCGGGTGACGTGATCGCCACCGGCACGCCGGCGGGCATCGCGCCGGTCGAGCCGGGCGACCGCATCGAGGTGGAGGTCGAGGGCGTGGGCGTGCTCGCGAACACCGTCGCGAGGCTGATCGCGTGATCCGCGAGCCCGTCACGCTGATCGTGACCGGCGCGCGGCTGTGGTCGGGCCGCGTGCTCCCGGAGGCCGACGCGCTCGCCGTGGCGGGCGAGCGCATCGTGGCGATCGGCCGCACCGCCGACGTGCTGGCGCTGGCGGACGCGCACACGCGCCTGATCGACGCGCGCGGCGCCACCGTCACGCCGGGGCTCACCGACGCGCACGTGCACCTGCTGCCGTGGGCGCTGTCGCTGGGCGTGCCCGACCTGCACGGCGCGCGTTCGCGCGACGACGTGCTGGCACGCGTGGCGGCCGGGCGCGAGGGCGCGCTGCGCTCGGGGCGCGGCTGGGACGCGGCCGGCTGGCCCGAGCCGCCGCACCGCGACGTGATCGACGACGCGTACCCGGACGTGCCGGCGATCCTGCACAGCCACGACTTCCACGCGCTGTGGGTGAACACGGCGGCGTTGCGCGCGGCGGGCGTGGGCGAGGGCGTGGCCGATCCGCCGGGCGGGCGCTTCGAGCGCGACGCGCGCGGGCGGCTCACCGGCGTGGTGCGCGAAACCGCGGTGCGGCCGCTGCTCGAGCTCGAGGCGCGGCTCGGGCCCGCGCCCGGCGACGCGCGGCTCGCCGAGGCGGCGGCGGCACTGCACGCGCGCGGCATCACGGCGGTGCACGACTTCAACCGTGACGCCGAGACGTTCCGATGGACGAGCCGACTCGCGCGCGCGCGGAAGCTGCGCGTGCTGCAGCAGGTGGGGCCGGAGCAGCTCGACGGGCTGATCGCGGCGGGCGTCGCGAGCGGCACCGGCGACGACTGGTTCCGCGTGGGCGGCTTGAAGCTCTTCGCCGACGGCACGCTGGGCTCGCGCACGGCGTCGATGCTGGAGCCGTTCGACGACCGCGGCGGGCTCGGCATGGACGTGACGCCTCCCGCCGAACTCGACGCGCTCGTCGCCAGGGCGTTCGCGGCCGGCGTCAGCGTGGCGATCCACGCGATCGGCGACCGGGCGCTGCGCCATGCGCTCGACGCCATCGAGCGCGCGGGGCCGGGCGCGGCGCCGCTGGCGATCCCGCCGCGCGTGGAGCACGTGCAGCTGGCGCACCCCGACGATCTCGCGCGCTTCGCGCGGCTGGGCGTGGTGGCGAGCATGCAGCCGCAACACTGCGTCACCGACATCCCGGCGGCCCGGGCCGCCTGGGGTGCGCGTTGCCCGCGGTCCTACCCGTGGCGGGCCTTACTGACCGCCGGGACCACGCTGGTGTTCGGATCCGACGCTCCGGTCGAGCCGCCCGAGGTTTCCGAAGGACTTGCGGCGGCGCTCACCCGTCGCGCGGCCGGAACCGGCCCCGGGGAAGGCTTCGAAACCGAACAGTGTCTGGACCTCGACGAGGCGCTGCGGGCGTACACTGCCGAACCGGCCGCGGTCGCAGGGGAAGGCTCGCGGCTGGGCGAGTTGCACGTGGGACGGGTGGCCGACCTCGTCGTCTGGGAACGCCCCCTGCACGCCGTCGCGCCGGAATCGCTGCGCGCGGCGAGGCCCGTCGTCACGGTGCTCGCGGGCGAAATCGTGTATCTATCCCCCGAGCAGATCCCCGCGGGAACGGGAACCCATCCCGCAGCCCGATAGTCACCCAGGACATCCATGTCGATCGCCTACACCCAGCAGCTCGACACCGACCTCGTGAAGTTCGCGCAGGCGGGAGACACGCGCGCGTTCGACGAACTCGTCGTGCGCTATCGCGACAAGGTCTACCGGCTGTCGTTCAAGATCCTCCGTCACGAGGAGGACGCCGCCGAAGCGCTGCAGGACACGTTCCTGTCGGCGTTTCGCGGGCTGCCCAATTTCAAGGCCGAGTCCACGTTCAGCACGTGGCTGTACCGCATCGCCACGAACGCGAGCCTGATGAAGTACCGCAAGCGGCGCGACGGGCACGTGTCGTACGAGCAGTCGCAGAGCTCGGTGCCCGACGCCGAGCCGCTGCCGCTCGAGAGCGACTGGTCCACGCGGCCCGAGCAGGAGCTGCTCGACTCCGAGACGCGCGAGGTGCTGTCGCGCGAGATCGACCGCCTGCCCGACGACCTGCGCACGGTGTTCGTGCTGCGCGACATCCAGGAGCAGTCCAACCTGGACGTGGCGAAGGAACTCGGGCTGTCGGTGGCGGCGGTCAAGTCGCGGCTGCATCGCGCGCGCATCCGGCTGCGCGACCGGCTCGACCGCTACTTCAAGGAGAAGATGTCCAAGAAGGACCTCGGACGGCGGTGAGCGCGCCGGTTCAGCCGGCGCGACCGCTCAGCAGCCAGCCGACGATCGCCAGCGCCAGGACGGCGCGGTACACGAAGAAGGCGCCGAAGCCGGCGTGGCGCAGGAGCCCCATGAGCCAACGGATGGCCAGCACTCCCGAGATCGCGGCGCTCGCCACGGCCAACGCCAGCGTGCTCGCGGGCAGGTCGTGGGGGACGTCCTTCAGCTTGAGCACCAGCGCGCCGAAGGTGATGGGCGTGGCCAGCAGGAACGAGAACCGCGCCGTCGACGTGCGCGAGAGCCCGAGCGCGCGGCCGGTGGTCATCGTGATGCCGGAGCGCGACACGCCGGGCACGAGCGCCAGGCACTGGGCGAAGCCCACCGCGAGCGACGTGGTCCAGCTGGGCGTCTTCTCGTCGCGGTTCGCCGTGGCGCGGCGGTCCACCCACCAGAGCAGCGCGCCGAACACGAACAGCATGGCGGCCTGCAGCGGCAGCGAGCGCAGCTGCGTCTCGGCGATGTCGCCGAGCAGCTTGCCGACGATCGCCGCGGGGATCGTGGCCACGACGAGCCGCAGCAGCAGCTGGCGCGCGGAGGCCGCGGCCTCGCCGGCGCCGGCGATCGCGTCGCGGAACATCTCCCACCAGTCGCGCCAGAACGCGAGCACGAGCGCCAGCAGCGTGCCGCCGTGCAGCGCGACGTCGAACGCGAGGCCTTCGTACTTCCAGCCGAGCAGCGTGGGCACCACGTACAGGTGCGCGCTGCTGGAGACGGGCAGCAACTCGGTCAGGCCCTGCACGCAGCCCAGGACGACGGCCTGCAGCGGCGTGAGCGTGGACGTGACGGCTTCGGTGGCGGCGAACATGGCGCGGCAAGCTAGCACGCGCGTTGGGGCGCCACAATCGCGGGCGGGTGCGCGATGAGCGACTTCGGCCGCGAGGACGGGCCGCCCTCGCCGTTCGTGAGCCGCGAAGCGCCGCCGCCACGCAGCGAGCCCGAGCGCGCCGAGCCCGAGGAGGTCGCCTCGGGCACCGCGATGACGCCGCCGCCCTCGCTCGCCGACCTGCCGATCGCCGCGGCCACGCCGCCGCTGCCCCCGCGCGCCGCAGCGCCGCCCTCGCCGCCCGCCCAGGCCGCCGAGACGCGCCAGGTGGCGCGCGCGCGGGCACCGTCGGCGCGGCCACGATGCTGTCGCGCGTGCTCGGCCTCGCGCGCGACCAGGTGATGGCGATCCTGTTCGGCGCGGGCTTCGCGACCGACGCGTTCAACGTGGCGTTCCGCATCCCGAACCTGCTGCGCGACCTGTTCGCCGAGGGCGCCATGTCGTCGGCGTTCGTGCCCACGTTCACCGAGTATCACCGCAGGCAGGGCGACGAGGCCGCCTGGGCGCTCGGCCGCCAGCTCATGGCCACGCTGTTCACCGTGCTCGTGGTGATCTGCGCGGTGGGCTGGGTGTTCGCGCCGCAGATCGTGACGCTGCTCGCGGGCGGCTTCGCGAAGGTGCCGGGCAAGCTCGAGCTCACCGTCACGATGACGCGCGTGATGCTGCCGTTCCTGCCGCTGGTGGCGCTCGCCGCCGCGGCCATGGGCATGCTGAACGCGCGGGGCGTGTTCGGCATCCCGGCGCTCGCGCCCGCGCTGCTGAACGTCGGGATGATCGCGTTCGGTCTCGCGCTGATCCCCGTGCTCAAGCTCGTCCACCAGCCGCCGATCGTGGCGATGGCGGTGGGCGTGGTGCTCGGAGGCCTGCTCCAGTTCGTCGTGCAGCTGCCGCCGCTCCACCAGCTCGGCTTCCGCGCGACGCCCGAGCTGCCGAAACGCCACCCGGGCGTGCAGCGCGTGGCCGCGCTGATGGTGCCGGCCACGGTCGGGCTCGCGGCCACGCAGATCAACGTGGCGGTGAGCACCGTGATCGCGGCGTCGCTGCAGCAGGGCAGCGTGTCGTGGCTCTACTACGCGTTCCGGCTGATGCAGCTGCCGATCGGCGTGTTCGGCGTGGCGCTGGCCACGGTCAGCATGCCGGCGCTGAGCCGCGCCGCGGTGGACCGCGACATGGATGCGCTCAAGGCCACGCTGCAGGCGGCACTGCGGCTCGTACTGCTGCTCACGGTGCCGGCCGCGCTGTTCCTGGCGGCGATGGCGCAGCCGATCCTGGCGCTGCTGTTCGAGCACGGGCGTTTCCACGCGCGCGACACGGTGATGACGGCGGACGCGCTCGTGGCCTACTGCATCGGGCTGCCGGCGTTCGCGGCGGTGGGCATCCTCACGCGCACGTTCTACGCGCTGGGGGAGACGAAGGTCCCCGTGCAGGCGAGCTTCGTGTCGGTGGCGCTGAACCTGGCGCTGAACCTGGCGTTCGTCGGTCCGCTCGCGTTCCTGGGGCTGCAGCACCGCGGGCTCGCGCTGGCCGCGTCGCTCACGTCGATCAGCAACCTGGTGCAGCTCACGTTCTACCTGCGCCGCCGCATCGGCCCGGTGGGCGCGGGCGACATGCTGCGCGCGCTCGGCCGCATCCTCGCCGCGTCGGCGATCGCGGCGGGCGCGTGCGTGCTGCTGCTGGTGCTGCTGGGCGAGCGCTGGCACCGCGGCCCGGTCGTCGAGGCCGGCGTCGTGGCGCTGGGTGCGGCGTTGATGGGCGCGCTCACGTGGGCGCTGCTGCGCGCGTTCGGCGCCAGCGACGTGCACGTGGTGGAAGACCTCGGGCGCGGCCTGCTGCGCCGGGTCGGCATCGGGCGCTGAGGGCGCGGCGGCCGCTACGCGTCCGGGTTCACCGCGCGATTGTAGTTCCAGCTCTGCAGGCCCTGCGCGCGGCGCAGCAGCGTGACCTGGCCGGCGTGCCACGCCACGTGCATCAGCGCGGCCATGACCTCTTCCAGCAACGCGCCGTCGAAGCCCTCGGCGCCGGGCGTGAAGCGGCGCGCGTCGGTGCGGATGAGCAGTTCGCGCAGCCGCGCCTCGGCCTCCTCGAGCGACTCGATCGCCGCCTGCCACGTGTGCGGATCGGCCGGCGGGGGCACGGGCCACTCGCTGGACGCGGGCTGCGCCTCGGTGCTGCCGAGCAGCCGCAGGCGCACGTGACGCAGGCGCGCATCCACGTGCAGCGCGATCTCCCACGCCGAGTGCGCGCCGGCGATCGGGTGCGCGGCGGCCTGCCCGGGCGTGAGGTCGATCAGCGTGTCGCGGAACGCCGGGCCGTGCAGCGGCTCGCCGTCGAACGCGATGCGCAGCCAGCGCGCGAACAGGCTCGGCGCGCTCACGGCATCTCGCCGGGGCCGCTCGCCGAGCCGGCCTGCCACAGCTCGGGCGCCACGCGGAACGCACGCAGCCGGCCGGGCCGCCACAGCGAAGACACCAGTTCCAGCACCAGCCACACCGCGTACGCGACGCACGCCTCCTCGCGCCAGTGCGGCACCGCGAACTGCGCGAACCACAGCACGAACAGCCCGAGCGCCTCGTGCGCGTGGAAGCGGAAGTTCGCCAGCAGCACCACGCCGAGCGCGCTCTGCAGCAGCGTGAGCAGGATCTCCACGCGATGCTCGGCGATCGGCACCGCCATCGGGCGGCCCTGCGCGAACGAGTAGACGATCGGGATCATCGCCGCGAGCACGGTCCACTGGTTCACGTTCGACGACGCCATGTTCATGAGCGCCATGCCCGCCTTGCCGCGGCTGCGCGCCCAGTAGAACGCGCTCGTCTTCTCGGGCATCTCCGACAGGAACGGCGCCACCCACTGCACGAACACGAACGGCGCCACGCCCATCGCCACGGCGAGCCCCTTCATGCTCTCCAGGAACGGGTGCGCGGTGAAGTACAGCCCGACGCCGCCCAGCAGGAACAGCCCGACCACGCCGAGCCGCCGCGCGGGCTCGTTCCACGACAGCACGCGGCGCACCACGGCGGGGGCGTCCTCGGTGTCCTCGTGGTCGCGCGCGGGGATACGGCTCACGTACACGAGGTAGCCGAAGTAGAGCGCCAGCAGCACGGCCGCGTCCCACAGGTCGAGCGTGCCCTTCCACGTGATCCACGCGAACCACCCGAGCGGCGGCGCCAGGCCCACCACCGTGGCGGCGTGCTCGCGGTCGAGTTCGATCGTGGGCCACGCATCGCGGCCGCCGCGCAGGCGCTCCGAGACCGCGAACACGATCCAGATCATCGGCCAGCCCACGCCCGTCAGCAGCCGCAGCGCGCCGGTGAAGTTCGCGGTCATCAGCGGCACGTCGCCGTTCCAGGCGATCACGGCCTCGACCGCGAACTCGGGCAGCGTCTGCAGCCATGCCAGCAGCGCCAGCGCGAGCCCCTGCGAGATGTAGAACTGCGCGCCCTCGGCCGCCCAGGCCATCACGAAGGCGCTGGCCAGCACCGACGGGAACGTCCACACGGCCTGCTGCGCGGCGCGGGCGGCTTCTTCGGGCGGAAGACTGGTGGGGTTCACGGGTCCTCGTGCGGGTGCGGAGCGACTCGGTCGCGGCTCGATTCGCTTGCGACGGCGCGAAGCGCGCGGATAGTGTGCGGCTCCCATGGCACCGTCAAGCACACGCACCCGCAGGACACGCGCCGCGCGTCCGCGCGCCCGCGCCGCCGCGCCCGGCGTGCCCGCGCTGTGCGCGTTCGCCGCGGCGATGACGCGCCAGGACGCGGCCGCCGCCACGCGC
>JBGAMH010000124.1:0-15624 GCA_044223135.1 Candidatus Eiseniibacteriota bacterium
GGCCTTCAGCGCCAGCGCGAGGCGCGCCCGGCCATGTCGTCCGCGCGGCTGCGCGCGTGCGCGAGGTCGGCGGTGAGGTCGGCGGCCAGCGGATGTTCATGCCCAGCGCGCGTCCGGCGATCGCGCGGTCGCGGCCGGCTGTTGCCGGCGCCTCGCGCGCTGCCCATGGCCAGCTTCGTGCCCGATGCGGCGCAGCATGTAGCCAGGCGCGTCGCTCGGCGCGCATCGAGTCGCGGATCGCGCGTTCGGCGCGCGCGTACAGCGCGAGCGCGGCTCGCGGTCGCCGTCGGCCCGTCGATGTCGCCCAGCGTGAGCAGTTCGTTCAGCAGGTTCGGGCTCGCGGGGTCGTACGCCTTCTCGCGCGCGGCGAGCGCGCGCTCGGCCTGCGCGCGCGACGAGTCGCGCTCGCCCAGCACCAGCAGCAGCCGCGCGTAGTCGCCGCGCGCCCGGGCGGTCTCGCCGTTGTCGGCGCCCTGCACGGCGATGCGGCTCGCGAGCGCCTGCTCGCGCAGCGGGCGGCCGGCCGCGAAGTCGCCCATCTCCTCGAGCAGACCCGCCAGCCCTTCGGCGGCGCTCGCGGTCTGCGTGCTGTTGGGCCCCTGGCTCAGCCGCAGGATGTCGTACGCACGCTGCATCTCGCGGCGGGCGTTCTCGTAGTCACCCGCCGTGCGGAACAGCATGCCCATCATGCGGTGGCCGTTCGCGCCCTCGGGCGAAGCGTTGTTCTGCGGCAGGTCCCAGATCGCCAGCGCGGCCCAGCCGCACGCGCGCCGAATCGATCTCACCCATCTGGTTCAGGATCTCGGCCTGGTTGAACATCGCGCGCGCGAGCTTGCGGTCGCCGGGCGACAGGTTCCTGCGCCGATCGCCTCGCAGCGTTCGAAGCCCGCAGCGCCGTCGGGGTAGCGCCCCTGGCGCGCGGCGGCGATCGCGATCCACTCCACCGGGTCGGCGGTCGCCAGGCTGCCCGCGCCGAAGCGCGCCTCGCGCAGCCGCAGTGCACGCTCGGCGTCGCGGGCCGTGCCGGCGGTGTCGCCGGTCGTGGATCGGCGCGAGGCCTGCGCCACCAGCGCGTTCGCGACGGCGGCCGTGTCGAACGGCGTTTCGCGTTCGAGCAGCGCGAGCTGGCGCTCGCCGAGCGCCAGTGCCTCACGCGGGCGCGCGATCGTGGTGAACACCGCCGCCATGCGCTGCAGCGGGGCGATCAGCGCCGGGTGGTCCGCGCCGAGCTGGCGCTCGAGGATGCCGAGCGCCTCGCGTGCCGCGGGCAGCGTGCGGCCGCTGACCGCGCCGTGCGCCGCGTTCACCGCGTCGTACTGGTTGATCCACGTGGCCGCGATCGCCAGCGAATCCACCGGCGTGCGCGCCGCGAGCCGCGCGCGCAGCGCCAGGTTCAGCGTGTCGGCGCGGTCGTAGAACTTCACGCGTGCGCGGTGCAGGTCGCGCCCGTCCACCTTCGGCTGTCGCAGCGTGTCGCCCCTGGCGATCAGGTCGCGGACCTGCTGGAACTCGGCCGAGTCGCCCGCCCACGGCACGAAGCGGCGGCCCTCGTAACGCGACGGCCCCGGCATCTCGGCCGTGCGGGCCGGAACCGGGAGGGCGGCCGTCAGCAGGGCCGCGGACAGGAGGAGCGCGAGGCGCAGGGGGTTGGGCATGGGTGATGGTGTCGGCCGATGGTGCGGGGCCGTCTAGCGTGCGCTCCATGGAGAAGGGGAGTGGATTGACGGGCGGGGGTCCGGGCGCGGGCGTGCCCCTCCGGCGAGGGCGCGCGGACCCCTCGCGCCCCGCCTCGACTCGCCCCCTCACGCCACGCGATACCGCGACGGCCCCATTTCGCCCTTCTGGCCGGTGCTCGGCGCGGCTCGCGTGTCGCCGAAGCCGCCGGCGCCGAAGGTGCCCGCTCCACCGTCACCGTGAGAGCGCCCAGCGTCTCGTCCACGCGGCCCTCCACCTGCACGATCTCGCCCCTGAGCTCGGCGGCGAAGCGCTTCCACGTGTCGGGAAACGTCACGCACTCGACGAGCCCCGAGTGGTCGGCCAGCGTGAGGAACGACATCGGCGCGCCCGACTTCGTCTCCACGCGACGCCGCCCTGGCAGGCCCGCCACGCGCACGCTCGTCCCAGCGCGCGAGCGCCGCGCGGCCGGAAGCCGCCGGTGCGCCCCAGCGCCTCGGGCGCGCGGCGCGAGCACGTCCAGCCGCGCGCGCGCTCGAACGTCACAGCCGAGCCGTCGACGCGAACTCGGCGCGCGGCTCGCGCCCAGCGTCGGCGTCACGCGACGCACTCGAACCGAGCGGTCGGCCAGCGTGACGAACGCCATCACCTCGCCGCCGGGCGCTTCCACGCGCCGTGCCGCGCACGGCGCCCCGTCACGCGCACGCGCCGGCCGGCGCAGCTCGGCCGCGGGCGTGGTGCCCGCGAGCGCGTCGGGCGGCGCGAGCCGAGCGGCGTCCGAACCACGCGTTCGCCGGCGAACTCGCCGCGCACGCACGCTCGAACTCAGGCGCGCGAGCGCCTCGCCGCCGGGCCGCGGCGCCGCGCCGCGGCGCCACGCCGCGCCGTCGCGCCAGCCTCGAGCGTCTCGCGCGCGTTCGGGGCGTGCCGCGCTGGTCACGCCGAGCGACGCCGCCGCGCGCTCGGGCCGCGGGCTCCCCGCGCGCGCGCTCGGGCGCGCCCGCCAGCACGAGCGCCTCCAGCTCGGGCGGCGTCGGGCGCGCGCGCTCGACGACGTCGGCCAGGCACGCGAACGGCGCCGCCTCGCGCGCCGCGAGCAGGCCGCCGCCCGCAGGGCGCGCGCCGCGGCGCTCGGCGCCCCGCGCGGCGTGCGGGCCGGGGTTCGCGAACGCGGGCCGCTCGTCCACGCCCGCGCGGCGGCCGATCACGCCGTCGCGCACGCCGCGGCGCAGGTCCTCCACGTGCACCCACGTGGGATACATGCCGGCGTGGTGGTTGAGGATGCCCACGGCCCACGCGGCGGGAAAGCGGGTCTTCAGCGCCGCGCACTCCCAGCCGAGCCGTCCGTAGCCCGCCGCGTGCGCCTTGCAGAACGCGTACGCCGCGAAGCGCGTGAGCTCGCGCCACACGCCCAGCGCCTCGGGCTCGGTGACGCCCGAGCGCAGCGCCTGCGCCACGAAGCCGCGCTGCAGGAAGCGGAACTCCTCGTCGCCGCGCGCGCCCGCGATGGCGCGGCGCAGCACCTCGCCCTCGGCCAGCGGCAGCCCGCAGAACGCGGCGGCCACGCGCATGACGTCCTCTTCGTAGAGCAGCGTGCCGTACGTGTCGGCGAGCGTGGCCTCGAGCCGCGGGTGCGGCACGGTGACGGGCTCGAGCCCGCGGCGGCGGCGCGCGAACGCCTCCTTCATGCCGGACTCGGCGGGCCCGGGCCGCACCAGCGCGACGGCGGCCACGGTGGCGTCGAGCGTGTCGCAGTCGAGCATGCGCACGAGATGTCGCATGGCGGGCGACTCGAGCTGGAAGCAGTTGAGCGTGTCGCCGTTCGCGATGGTGCGAGCCGCGAGCGCGTCGTCGTCGGGGAGGGCGTCGGGGGCGGGCGGCGAAGCGATCCGGGCTTCCGGCGAGGGCGCCCCGGCGAGTGGTGCCAAGCACGCGGAACCGAGGGCGGGGGACCCTTGCCGGGCACGGTCGGCTCCGCATCCTGCTCCGCCTTCGGAATCGTCGCGGGGTCGGGTGCGGGCGGGGGCGTGGTGGCGGGATGACGAGCCCGGGACATGAGCGGGCACGACTCGGAGTCCGGCGTGGACGCCCTTGCCGTGGCCGGCCGGAAGCCTCCGGGAGGGAGCCAGGGACTGGCGGAGCGGGCTGAGACAGAGCGAGGCGGAGCAGGGGGTACCCGTGCGAACGGGTCCGGAGCCGAGCGTGCCCGGCAAGGGGCGTCCACGCCGGACTCCGCCTCCTGGGCAGAACCTGTCCGGGCGTCCTCCGTCGGGTGCGCCATCGTGCCCGCGTCGCTTCCCGCCGCGGCGTCCTCGCCCCAGCGCGACACCAGTTCCACGCACTCGCCGATCGTGGAGATCGCGCGGTTGCCGAGCAGGTCCATCTTCACCAGGCCGATGCGCTCCACCGCGCGCATCTCGAACTGCGACACCACCACGCCCTTCGCCGCGCGTTCCAGCGGCAGGTAGTGCGTCAGCGCGCGATCCCCGATCACCAGCCCGCCGCAGTGCACGCTCAGGTGCCGCGGCGCGCCCGCCAGCTTCGCCGCCAGCCGCAGCGCCTCGGTGGCGCGCGCGTCGGTGAACTCGTGACCCAGCAGCGGACCCACGCCGCCCGACGCCAGCGCCTGCTCGACGGCCGCCGCCTCCAGGTGGCGCGGCACGCGGCGCGCCAGCGCGTTCACGCGCGGCAGCGGCACGCCCAGCACCTTGGCCGCCTCGCGAAACGCCGAGCGCGCCCCGAGCGTGGCGTGCGTGGAGATCATCGCCACGCGGTCGTCGCCGTACGTGCGGTACACGTGCTCGATCACCTCGTCGCGGCGCTGCCAGCACAGGTCCACGTCGAGGTCGGGGCAGTCGCGGCGCTGCGGGTGCAGGAAGCGCTCGAAGCAGAGCCCGTAGCGGATCGGATCCACGTTCGTGACGCCGAGCACGTACGACACGATGGAGCTGGCGCCCGAGCCGCGCCCCACCGTGGGGATGCCGCGCGCGCGCGCGAAGCCCACGACCTCGCCCACCAGCAGGAAGTAGTCGGTGAAGCCCATGTGCTCGATCAGCGCCAGTTCGGTCTCGAGCCGCTCGCGCGCGCGGGCGTGGCGCCGCGCGGCCGCCGCGCGCGCGGTGGCGCCACCGCCCGTGGCCGGGTAGCGGCGCGCGAAACCCTCGTCGGCGAGCGCGCGCAGCTTGGCCGCGCCGCTCGCCCACGGCTCGCCCGCCGCGTTCGTGCTCAGCGGTGCGCGCGGAAAGATCGGCGCCGCGCTCGAGATCGAAGCGCGCGCGCCGGCGAGGCCGCGTTGTTCTCGAGCAGCTCGTCGGCCACGCCGCAACCCGCGCCCCGCGCACGTGGCGCGCGCGCGCGGCGCTCCACTCGGCGGGCGAGGCCAGCCACGCGTCGCGCGCGCGCCGAACGCGCCGGCGACATGCGGTCGAGCAGTTCGCCGGCCGCCGCCGTCACCGCCACGCGGTGCGCCTCGTGGTCGTGCGGGTGCAGCAGCAGCACGTCGCCTGTGGCCACCGCCGGCACACGCCAGCGCCGCGCCCGCAGCGCAGCCGTTCGCGCAGCATCGGCCGCTCGAACGGCAGGCCGCGCGCCAGCCACAGCCGCGCGGCGCACCAGCGGTACGCGCTCGTCGGCCGCCGCGATCGCCGGCGGCACACCCGCCGCCACCAGCGCCGCCGCCAAGTCGCCGCCGACTCCGCGATCGTGCAGCCCCGCGCCGCGCGCCGCGACCGCGCGCACCAGGTCGAACTCGGGATCAGCATGCGCGCGGTGATCAGTGCGCACATCTGCGCCCAGCCGCGGCGGTCCACCGGCAGCAGCAGCTTTCGCGACGGCGGTCGCGGCGCCGTACAGCGTGACCGGCGCGTCGGCGCCGGTGGCCGCGGCGTGCGGTGCGCGTCGGCGGCGCCCGGATCGCGCGCAGGCGGCCGATCGTCGCGCGCCGGGCGAGTCGTCGTCGTCGTCGTCCCCGGAGCGAACGCGCGCGGCGGCGCGCCGTCCACGCGCGCCGTAGGCTCCGCCCGGCAGCGCGCGCGCCGCGCCCGCCGCGTCGTCGAGCGGATCGCCAGGTACAGGTTGTCGCGGTCGGTCAGTGCGCGCGCGCCGTAGCCGAGTTCGGCCGCGCGCCGAGCAGCGCCTCGGGCGAAGCCACGCCCAGCAACAGCAGACCCGTGCGGCGCACCGCGAAGCGGTGACCATCAGCGGGGAACCTCGCCCCGGCGGGGTCGGCGGCAAGGGTGGAGCGATGCGGGGAGTGCCTTGTGCGCGGAAGATTGCAGTCGGCCCGGGGCAACGTGCTGCGCCGCCGCGCGCATCGTGTCGGCGCCGCCCGCCGGATCGTGTACCTCGAGGCGGCGACGAACCCGGTGGGCGCGGCAATCTTCCGCGCGGTGGGCGCGATGGCACCTTCGCGGCGCGGTTCTCGATCCGACCGCGCGTTGCCCGGGTCGCGCGACGTGCCCACGCGGATGCGCCGCCCCGGCGATCACGCCGCGACCGCCTTCGCCGCCCGCGGCCCGATGCGCCGATCGCGTTGCCCTGCGTCGTCGTTGCCCACGGCCACGCGCGCGCCGCCGCCCACGTCAGTTCGCCCTCGTTCGAGCGGCTTCGCGCCCGCGGCGAAGCGCGCGGTACGTGCCCTCCGTCGTCGGTAGGGCTGCACGCCGAACGCCGTCGGTTGCCAGGCTGGTTGCAGCTCGTCTCGCCGGGCACCAGTCCCCGGTTCAATCCGCGCCCGTTGAAGCCCAGGCTGACCGTGTCCTCGGGCTGCGCGCCGTGGTGGTGCGTGCGTACCACGCCTTCGCCTTCGCCACGTCGACTCGTGCGGTCATCAACGCCTTGAAGCCGTCATGGCGGTCGCTCGGAAGGTGGATGAGGTTCGGTTGCGGCGACTGGCCGCGCGGCCAGTTCAGGGTTTCGTCGTGCCAACATGCCCAGGGCATGTTCGCGATTCATTCACTTGGTGACGAGGGTGTCCTCGGCACGAATCCGTAGCGGTCTCGGCAGCGGCCCGCACCTTCAGTGCCAGCGCGGCCCGCACGATCGCGCCGTGGCCGCTCCAGTCGGAGCGCACGCGGTCGAACGCGTCGCGCACAGCGCCGCGCGCCGGCCGGCCTCGCGCTCGTCGAACAGCGCGCCCTGTTCGCCCGCCTCGCGCGTGAAGCCGACAACGTCACGCCCACGCGCGTGCAGCGACACGCGCCGCGTGAACAGCCGGCGCAGCAGCACCAGCGCCAGCGCGAGGCGTCGGGTCCACCGCCGTGGGCAGCGCCAGCGGCGCGCCTGTTCGTCGCCCTCGCCGTCGCTGTAGCGCAGCCGCACCGCGACCGTGCGCCTGCAGGGCCAGCTCGCGCGTGGCGCGGCACGCGCGGCCACCAGGTACTCGAGCATGCCCTCGACCGTGGCCGGGTCCGCCGTGTCCTCGTGGAACGACGTCTCGCGCGACAGCGTGAGCGGGATCTCGCGCGCCGTGACCGGCGCCGTGTCGCGCCCGCGGGCGCTTCGAACAGCAGCCGCCCCGGCGCGCCGAACAGCGCTTCGAGCGTGCCCCACCGACAGCGCGCGCAGCTCCGATCTGTGCACGTTCATCGAGGCGCAGCGTCCTGGTGCGCGCGGCCCACGCCCGCCAGCTTGTCGTGGGCAGGCCCCAGGAACGCCTCCGCGTCTTCTTCGCGCAGCCGCGCAGGCCCGTCAGGCTTGACCGTCTGCCCACGAGCTTGGCGAGCATGCAGTTGGGCCCCACGCCGCACGTGACCGTGAGCCCCGTGTCGTCGTGGATCGCGCGCCGAAGGCCGCCGCCGCGAGTTCGAAGTCGCCGTGCAGCCGCTCGGTGCCGTGAGTTCGAGGTACGCCTCGTCGAGTAGGTCTCCACCGACGGCGACAGCGCGCGGCAGCGGTCGAAGATGCGCTCGGCGAAACAGCGGTAGGTCTGCGCGTGCCGTCGAGGATGATCGCCTTCGAGCACAGGCGCTTCGCTTCGGACAGCGTCATGCCCGCGTGCAGTCCGAAGCGCCGCGCCTCGTACGAGCACGACGCGATCGCCCGCGCCCACGATCACCGGCTTGCTGCTCGCGAGCCGCGGCGTGGAGCACCGTGCGGGGGGGCGCTGCTGCTCGATGCGTCGCTGCGGAAGCACCGTCGATCCTCGACGATTCCTTGCGGACGGGCCTCCGGCGAAGCCGGGCTTCGCGGGAGGCCCGTCTGCTGCGTCATCGGCGGCCCTCGTCGCTGCGGGTGTCCGCGACCTCGCTCCTCGGGCCACCGATTCCTCGCTCCCTCGGCAGCCACCGTCATCGGCGGCCCTCGTCGCCGCGGACGGGCCGATTCCGGCGCCTCGGCGAAGCCGGCGGCGCGGGAGGCCCGTCTGCTGCGTCATCGGCGGCCCCCGACCCCGTCAGAGGCCCGCCTGCGGCGTCATCGATTCCCCTCGTGGCGGCGTGCGTGGGGCACATGCCATTCCGCGGGCGACCGGTTCCATCCGGACGGGCCTTTGATGGAGCCGCGGCGCGTTGCTTCGCCCGAGCCGCGGTACTTCTCCGGTGGGCCACGTCGGCAGACACGGCGATCCCCGCGATGCCGTCGCCGAGCGTGGTCCCACCGGTATCACCGGCTCGCGAATCCGCGGCGCACGACGCCCGCAGCACAGGTGCCGTGTCGTTTGTGGCGGGGGAGGAGACGACGTCCAGGTCGTTCCTCGGCGCCGCGGATTCAGAGGCCGGCAGCATTCATCCCTCCAGCGATACGGAGTCGAGCCACCACAACATGTCGCCGGCCTGCAGCTGCAGCTGATAGACGTCGCCGTTGCCGTCGGTGACGGAGAAGAAGAAGCGCGGGTGCTTGCCCGCGCGATCCATCCAGCGGGCATTCACCCGCACCACCCGGTGTTCGCGCCCGCGCCGGCGGAACGCCACCGGAGTGACGGTTCCGCCGGCGAAGTCGGCGCGCACGGCTACGGCTTCGTCGATCGCTTCGCTTCGCATGGACCTGGCACCCGGCGGACTCACGGCCTCTCGAGCCATTCGAGCCGCGTTCCACCGGCACGCGGCACACTACTGCGCGCATGTGCAGTAAGGCAACGGGAATTTTCGGGCCGGGTGGCGAACGGGCGCCGACGGGCCGACCGCGGCGCGCACCGCGGCTGTTGCCCGTGCGGAGCGGTCCTGCGCGCACCGCGTGTGTCCGTCGTCTGCGGTATAAGTCCCGCCGACCCGCCGTCCATGGAAGGAGACCCCACGTGAAGACCCCGCGCCTCGCGCTCGTTCTCGCTGCCGTGCTCGCCGCCGTCGCGATGCCGGCGCTGTTCTCGTCGCACTCGGGCGCCGTGCGCGCCGACGGTCCGCTGGTGCTGCGCACCACCGACCTGGGCCGCGGGCCCACGATCGTGTTCGTGCACGGCCTGGGCGGCTCGCGCTCGGGCTGGATGCCCACCGCGCGCAAGCTGATCGGCAAGCACCGCATCGTGCTCGTGGACCTGCCGGGCCACGGCGACTCCAAGGACGTGGTGCCGGATCCGTTCTCGCTCAAGGCCGTGGCCGAGGCGCTCGACGGTGTGCTGGCGAAGTACAACCCCGACAGCACCATCGTCGTGGCGCACGGCATGGGCGGCCTGGTGGCGATCCAGGACCTCGCCGCGCACCCGGGCCGCGCCCGCGCGCTGCTGCTGGTGGACGCGGGGCTCAAGTCGCCGGTGCAGATTCCGGATCAGGAGCAGAAGTACTTCCTCGACTACATGGACAAGAACTACGACCAGTTCCTGACGATGCTGTTCAAGCGCATGGGCCGCGACTCCACGCAGGGTGTGGCCATCCACGCGGTGGCGTCGCTCGCGAACCCGGTGGCGATCCGCGGCTTCTTCCGCGAGATCCTGAACTTCGACGGCAACGTGCCGCTCAAGTCGGTGACCGCGCCCGTGGAGATGGTGGTCACCGACCGGCTGTGGCCCGAGAAGGCCACGTGGGGCGCGACCGCGAAGCAGCTGGGCTGGGACGATTCCACGCGCGTGTCGCCGCGCCGCATCACGAACGCCGGCTACTGGGTGATGCAGGACCAGCCCGACACGCTGGCGTCGGTGGTGGCGGACTTCGTGGCGCGGCGCATGGCCGCGAAGTAGCCGCGCGCCGCGCCGGCGCTCGCCACGGCCGGCCGCGCGAAGACGACGACTCGGGAGCGCGCTCGCGCGGAGGCGCCCGTCACGCGCGGACGCTGCCCGCGGGGATGCGCGCGAGGCGTTTCGCGCGCTTCCGCCTGGCGCGCCGGCCGACCGCGTCGCGCGCGGCGTGAAGCGGTCCCCGCCGGGCCGCCGGGCACGGCGCCCCCCGCGCCTCCATCCGCGAGCTTCGCCGGCAAATCGGACGGCCCGCCGCCCCGGCGCGGGGCCCCGCGGCGAGCCAGCGGGGCTCCGCGTTTCACAACTTCCGACCGACCCGGCTTTTCGCGCTCGGGAAGGGCAAGAAGCCACGCGAGGCGGCCGATAACCCCGGCACGTCGCGCCGGGCTCGCGCGACACCCACTCCCCATGTTCCGACGCATCCTGGTTTTCGTCATCGTCGCCGTCGTGCTCGGCCTGCTCATCGGACGCGAGCGCGCTTCGGCACCCGACGCCTCGCGCTCGCAGAGCGCGGGGCCGGTCGTCGTGCTCGTGCACGGGCTCGGCAGCAGCGCCGCCGACTGGCGCGAGGTCGCACGCGACCTGGAGCGCGACCATCGCGTCGTGCTCGTGGACCTGCCGGGGCACGGCGTCACGCGCATGCCCGAGCCGTTCGGGCTGGCGCAGGCGGCGGCGGTGCTCGACCGCGCGATCGGCGATCGCACCGACGGCCCCGTGATCCTGGTGGGCCACTCGGTGGGCGGGCTCGTGGCGGCGGCCGAAGCGGTGGTGCACCCGACGCGCGTGCGCGCGCTGGTGCTGGTGGAGACGGCGCTGCGCCCGCAGTTCTCGCCGGACGACGCGAACGGGCTGCTGCGGGACTTCGAGCACGACTACGCGGGCACGCTGCGCAACGTGTGGTCGGGCTTCGGGCGCGACTCCGCGCAGGGCGAGCGGCTCGCCGCCGAGGCGGCCGCGGTGGACTCGTCGGTGCTCAAGCCGTGGATCCGACTGGCGCTGTCGTCCGACCTGTCGCGCGACGTGGCGATGCTGCGCCAGCCGGTGCTGGCCGTGCTCGCGCCGCACACGTGGGAACCCGGCGAAAGCTGGGTCGCGGTGGCCGAGTCGCTCGGATACGGGCGCATGCCGCGCGCGCGCGGCGTGCGGCTGGGTCGTTGCGGCCACTACGTCATGCTGGACCAGCCGAACGACCTGGCGGGCGAGATCCGCCAGTTCGTGCGCGGCGTCGAGGCCCAGCCCGTCGCGACGCGCTGACGCGGCTCGCGCGCCGCGCCAAATGGGCACGTCCACGCGCCGCGCCGCCGTCGCGCCGCGCGCCCGCCGTCCGCTCGCGCCTCAGCGCCGGCGTGTCGCCCAGTCGCGCCATCGCGGCCCGCGCGTCATCCACTGCAGCGTGCCCATGGTGCCCAGGTAGCCGTCGGTCTTCTCGAAGCGCGTGGCGCCCGGCGCGCGCACCACGAGCGTGGGGAACGCCTGCACGCCGAACGCGCGCTGCAGCGAGTCCACCACCGGCGCGTTGCGGCCCTCCTCGCGCGCGCGGTCGAGCACGCGCACCGGCACGAACAGCCCTTCGATCACCTGCGCGCGCTGCGGGTCGGCGAACACCTCGCGCTTCATCGCCTGGCAGGGCGGGCACCAGTCGGCCGTGAAGTCGTAGAGCACCGGCCGGTTCGTGCGGCGGCCAGCGCCTCCGACATCTCGAACGCCACCCAGTGCACCAGGTCGCCGCCCGCGTGCGACGAGCGCGACTCCCACCACGTGGCGCCCACGCGCAGCACGAGCAGCACCAGCGCCGCGCCCGGGAGCAGCACCGGGAACGGCCGCGACGAACCGCTGCGCGCGGGAGCGGCGTCATCCACTGGCATACGAGAGCTCCTTGCGGTTCACCACGATCACCGCCACGGCGAGCGCCAGCGTGACGGCCGACGCGTACGTGGCGAGCGCCGCCCACGGCACGTCGCCGCCCTGCAGCCACGCCAGCGGCAGCGCCGGCTGCAGCGTGTGCATCAGTTCGGTCGCGCCGCGCTCCATCCACGCCCACTGCTTCCACGCGCCCAGGTTCTGCGCCACCTGCAGGCTCACCAGGCTCATGAAGTACAGCGCCACGTCGCCGAGGCCGGGCGCGAGCGACGACAGCATCACCACGATCGCCGCGGTGCCGAACGCCGCGGCCACGTTCTGGCCCGCCAGCACCGCCACCGCGCCCGGCTCGAGGTGGCCGCCGCGCGCCACGATCGCCGCGCACGCCGCCGCCAGCAGCACCAGGAACAGCACCGACGCGCCGAGCCCGCCCGCGAGCCAGCGGCTCAGCACGAAGTCGCGGCGCGTGATCGGGCGGCTGAACGTCAGCTGCAGCACGCCGCTCGACACGTCCTGCCCGATCGCGCCCGCGGTCAGGATCAGCGCGAGCGTGCCGGCGAGCTGGTCGAACGGCTGCAGCACGCCCATGCCCGCCGACAGCGCCACCGTGAAGAAGCCGATGCCGCCCATGAACACCAGGCGCATCGGCGCTCGTGCGCGCTGGCGCAGGAACGTCAGCACGATCGTCGGGTTCACGACGCACCTCCCGCGTCGTGCGTGAACAGCCGCTCGAGCCGGCCTTCCTCGGGGCTCGCCTCCACCACGGGCAGCCCCGCCGCCAGCGCAGCGGCCAGCAGCCGCGTGGCGCCCGCGTCGTCGGCGTCGGCGTAGCGCTGATGCGGCGCCGTCAGCCCTCGAAGCGCGCGCGGCCGCCCGCGCCCAGCCGACCAGCCGCAGCGCGTCCGGCGCGGCACCCGCGGCCAGCCGCACGCGCAGCACGCGCGCGTGCTCGGCGCCGGCGCGCACGGTGTCCATCGCCTCGATGCGGCCCTGCTTCACGAACACCACGCGCGAACAGACGCGCTCCACTTCGTCGAGCTGGTGCGAGTTCACGACCAGCGTCGTGCCCTGGTCGCGCAGCTCCGACAACAGCCGGCGGAACAGCACGATGCCCGCCGGGTCCACGCCCGAGATGGGCTCGTCCAGGAACAGCAGGCGTGGCCGGCCGATCAGCGCCTGCGCGAGCCCGAGCCGCTGCAGCATGCCGCGCGAGTAGCGGCCCACGCGCTGCGAGCCCACCGACGGATCGAGCCCCACGCGCTCCAGCAGCGCGCGGCACTCGGCGCCACGATCCGCCGCGGCGCCGCCGGCGAGCGCGTGGTGCCAGCGCAGGAAGTCGAGCCCCGTCATCCAGCGGTCCATCACCAGCCGCTCGGGCAGGTAGCCCGTCATCGCGCGCACCGCGAGATCGTCGGGCGCGTGCCCGTCCACGGTGATGCGTCCCGAGTCGGGGCGCAGGAAGCCCAGCAGGCAGCCCACGAGCGTGGTCTTGCCCGCACCGTTCGGGCCGATCACGCCCAGCGACTCGCCCGGCTTCACCTCGAGCGACACGCCGTCCAGCGCGCGCACCGGCTGCGCGAACGGGCCGAAGCCGCGCGCGTACGTCTTGGTGAGGTTCTCGACGACGATCGACGGCATCAGCGGGCCGTCATCGGCGGGCGTGCGGAACGGGATCGAACCGGGGACGGCGCGGCGGGGCGCGACGGGCGCAAGCGAACCTCCGATGGGGCGTGGGAGGCGCGAAGGTGCCAGAGCGCGCGGCGATCCCGCAATGCAGAAGGTGGAGCGTCGGAGAGGAGATGCCGCGGGCCGCGGCTACGCGGCGTGGTCGAGCGGCTCGCCGTCGGGACTGGCGGCGCCGTCGGCCGGCGTGGCCGCCGCGCCGTTCGGTGCGTCGCCGCGCGCGGTCGAGCCGCGCACGTCGAGGATGCGCGAGTTGCCCGGGTAGGGCCGCGAGCTCGCCTGGATCAGCGTGCCCATGCGGCTGGTCACTTCCTGGATGCGCTTGGCCGCGTTCAGGATGCGTTCCAGCCGGTCGCGCAGCCCGGTGTCCTGCGTGGACGGGGAGCGCAGCAGCAGCTGCGCCGTGCCCGCGATGGTGGCGAGCGGGTTGTTCACCTCGTGGTTCAGCGCGCCCACCGTTTCGGTGACGCCGCGCACGCGTTCGGCCTCGAGCAGCTGCGCCTGCGTGCGCGACAGCTCCTCGTGCGCGCGGCGCATGTTCTCGAACAGCTTCGCGGTCTGCACCGCGACCGCCGCCTGCGTGGCGATCACGCTCATCAGGCCGACCTCGTCGCGCCCGTAGCGGTTCTCGCGCTGGAAGTCCGCCAGCACCAGCACGCCCGACGGCAGGCCGTTCACCACCAGCGGCACCGCCAGCAGCGAGCGGCAGCCCTGCAGCGCCGTGTGCACGCCGCAGCTCTCGAGCTCCGTGTACACGTCGCCGTTCACCATCAGCGGCTCGCCCGACGCGAGCACCGCTTCGCTGATCTCGCAGCGCGTCATGCTGGCGGCCTTCTCGGGGCGGTTCACGCCCTCGCTCACCCACAGCAGGAAGCGCAGGCTGGCGTCGCGTTCGTCGCGCAGCGTGAACGAGAAGTCGTCGCAGTGCATGATCCGGCTGGTCTCGCGCCAGATGCGCACCGCCAGCTCGTGCAGATCGATCGCGCCCGTGAGCGCCATGCCGATCTCGTTCAGCACCGACAGCTCGGTGTTGCGGCGGAACAGCTGGTGGCGCCACTCGACCTCTTCCTTCAGGTCCACCAGCATCACCAGCCACGTGCCGTCCTCGGGGCCGCGCACGATCTGCGCGCGATACCCGTGCGACAGGTCCTCGCCGCACACGAGCGGCAGGTATGCCATCGCGCCGCCCTTGCGCACGGCTTCGGACAGCAGCACCTGCGCCGGCGGGCCGAACAGCGTTCCGAACAACGCCGGCACCGCCATGCGCGCGGCGAGCGCGTGGAACGCGCTGTTCGCGTGCACGGTCTCGCCGCGGGAACCCAGCAGCAGCACGGGCTCGGGCATGCGGTCGAGGAGGGCGAGCGATTCGTCGGGCAGCGGCACGGGCGCGTTATCGGCCTGGCGCGGCCCGCCCTGAACGCGCGTGAATCCCGGGAAAAGCGTGAGCCCCGGCGCTCGGGCACCGGGGCTCACACGTGTCGGCGCGGTGAGCGCCGCCTGCCTACTTGAGGACGGCTTCCTTCATCGCCTTGGCGATGCGGAACTTCAGGACGCGCTTGGCCGGGATCTTGATGGCTTCGCCGGTCTGCGGGTTGCGGCCCATGCGAGCCTTGCGGTTCACCACGACGAGCTTGCCGACGCCGGGGAACACGAAACCGTTCTTCGCCTGCTTGGCGGCCAGCGTGGCGAGCTCTTCGAGGATCGCCGTTCCGTTCTTCTTGCTGAGTTCGAACTTGGTCGCGATGTGCGCCGCGATCTGGGACTTCGTCATCATCTTGGCCATGGGGATCCTTCCTCCTTGTGACGGTGTCGAACCGCATTCCATCGGTGCGGGCGCGAGTCGGAAGCGCCCTGCCGCACGTGGGTATAGCAGCGCCGCCCGCGATTTCAAAGGGAATTTCATGGGTGGGGAGCGTTCCGAACGCGATCCATGCGGGCGGAACCGACCAGCCCCTTTTCACCCGCTCGGGCAGCGGTCGAAACAGGGGTCGATCGGACGGTTTTCGACCGGTGCGAATTCGCCGTCCGCGCGACGCGCGCACGTCGTCGAACCGGCTTCGTCGCGATCGCGCGCTCGCGTTCGCGCGCCGCGTGATCGCGCGTCGCACGCCCTCCGCGCGCCTCACTCCACGCGCACGATGCGCGCGCTGCGGCGCTCGCTGCCGGCGGTGGCGCGCAGCCAGTAAACCCCTGCGCGCACACGATCTCCGCGCGTCGACCGGCCGTCCCACGCGAGTGCGTGCACGCCCGCTGCCAGCGCGGTCCGAACGACTGTCGCCACGCGCCGGCCGCCCGCGTCGAAC
>JBGAMH010000125.1:0-12777 GCA_044223135.1 Candidatus Eiseniibacteriota bacterium
GGCGCACGCCGCGGCGCGGGGGGCGGACTGGCGCCCGGGACTCGCGGGGGCGCCAGGCGCTCCACGCCCGCGCGAGCGCATCACGATCGGTGCCGGCACGCGTTGCCGCGTCGTGCGCCGCCGGGCGCGCCTCGACCGCAGCGTCGAGATGTCCACGACGGCGCCAGCTCGTACACCGCGGCGGCACACTGCCCCCGCGACGGCGCACAGCGCCAGACCCCCCCAGCGCCACACCGCCCCGGCGGGATCTCTCCCACCGGGGCGGCGTGCACTTTGATCCTCTTCCGCGCGTCGCGCTTTCGCGCCGCGCCGCCGCTACGCCGCCGGGCCTCCGCTGATCGCGTCGGCCAGCACCGTCGCCTTGTTCTCGCTCACCTCGAAGAACCCGCCCGCCACCTGCCAGCGGTCTTCCTTGCCGCCCACGTGGCGCACCTTCAGCGTGCCCTCCGCCAGGCCCGTCACCAGGCCCGCGTGGTTCGCCAGTACGCCGAAGTAGCCTTCCGTGCCCGGGGCTTCCACGTACTCCACCTCGCCCTCGAACACCGCCCGCTCCGGCGTCAGGATCGACAACTGGAAGTGGCTGGCCATGGTGCTAGACGCCCGCCTTCATCTTCTCGGCCGCCTCGATCACCTCTTCGATGCCGCCGCGCATGTAGAACGCCTGCTCCGGCAGATCGTCCAGCTCGCCGTTCACGATCATCTTGAACGCCTTCACCGTGTCCTCGAGCTTCACGTACTTGCCCGGCGTGCCGGTGAACGCTTCGGCCACGAAGAACGGCTGCGACAGGAACCGCTGGATGCGGCGCGCGCGCGCCACGGTGATCTTGTCGTCCTCGGACAGCTCGTCCATGCCGAGGATCGCGATGATGTCCTGGAGGTCCTTGTAGCGCTGCAGGATCCGCTGCACCGAGCGCGCCACGTTGTAGTGCTCCTCGCCCACGATCTGCGGGTCGAGGATGCGGCTCGTCGAGGCGAGCGGGTCCACGGCGGGGTAGATGCCGAGCTCGGCGATCGAGCGCTCGAGCACCGTGGTCGCGTCCAGGTGCGAGAACGCGGTGGCCGGCGCGGGGTCCGAAAGGTCGTCGGCGGGCACGTAGATGGCCTGCACCGACGTGATCGAGCCCTTCTTGGTGGTGGTGATGCGCTCCTGCAGCGCGCCCATCTCCGTGGCCAGCGTCGGCTGGTAACCCACGGCGCTCGGCATGCGGCCCAGCAGCGCCGACACCTCCGAGCCCGCCTGCGTGAAGCGGAAGATGTTGTCCACGAAGAACAGCACGTCCTTGCCTTCCTCGTCGCGGAAGTACTCGGCCATCGTCACGCCCGTGAGTCCCACGCGCAGGCGCGCTCCGGGCGGCTCGTTCATCTGGCCGAACACCATCACCGTCTTCTCGATGACGCCCGACTCGGTCATTTCGCGGTAGAGGTCGTTGCCCTCGCGCGTGCGCTCGCCGACGCCGGCGAACACCGAGAAGCCGCCGTGCTGCGTGGCGATGTTGCGGATCAGCTCCTGGATGAGCACGGTCTTGCCCACGCCGGCGCCGCCGAACAGGCCGACCTTGCCGCCGCGCTGGTAGGGCGCGAGCAGGTCGACGACCTTGATGCCGGTCTCGAACAGCTGCTTCTCGGTCTGCTGCTCGTCGAACGGCGGCGACGAGCGGTGGATCGGGTAGCGCTTCGTGGACGCGGGCACCTGCGCCTTGCCGTCGATCGTGTCGCCGACCAGGTTGAAGATGCGGCCCAGGCAGACCTCGCCGACGGGCACCGAGATCGGCGCGCCGGTGTCGACCGCGGCCATGCCACGCACCAGGCCGTCCGTCGAGTCCATGGCGATGCAGCGGACCACGTTGTCGCCCACGTGCAGCGCGACTTCGACCGTCAGGTGGATCTCGCGGGCCTTGTCCTCGATCACGATGGCGTTGTAGATCTTCGGCAGCTTGTCCGGATCGAACGCCACGTCCACCGTGGGCCCGATCACCTGGACGACCTTCCCCGTGTTCATCTCGACGTTCCTCCGGTGATTCACGCCGGCGAGCAGGCCGGCTGCCGTGGTTCTACTTGAGCGCTTCGGCGCCACCCACGAGCTCGGCGATCTCCTTGGTGATCGCGGCCTGGCGGAGCCGGTTGCGGGTCAGCGTGAGCGAGTCGACGAGTTCGCCGGCGTTCTTGCGCGCGGAACCCATGGCCACCATGCGCGCCGAGTGCTCGGCGGCCAGCGAGTCGGCCAGCGCGGCGTACAGGCGCGCGGTGGCGTAGCGCGGCAGCAGGTCGGCGAAGATGGCTTCGGCGTTCGGCTCGAAGATGGTGCCGCGGTCCGTGCCGCCGTCCTTCGCCTCGGTGCCGATCGGCAGGAACACCACCGTCTGCGTGCGGCGCACGAGCGCGTTCACGAAGTGCGTGAACATCACTTCCACGCGATCGATCTCGCCCGACAGGAAGCGCGCGGTCAGGTCCTGCGTGAGCGTGCGCGCCAGGTCGAGGCTCGCCTCGCCGGGCAGGTCGGTGTGCACCGAGAGCGGCTCGATGCCGCGGCGGCGGAAGTAGTCGCGGCCCTTGCGGCCGATCACCACCAGCTTGATCGCGCCGGGCGCGGCCTCGCGCACGCGGTGCTCGGCGGCGCGCAGGATGTTCGTGTTGTACGTGCCGGCGAAGCCGCGGTCGGCGGTGATCACCACGAGCGCCGTGTGGTGCACCTCGCGCGCCTTGAACAGCGGGTTCTCCAGCTCGGTGGCGGCGCCGGCCAGGTTGTCGAGCATCTCGCTGATCTTGCGCGCGTACGGCGTGGATGCCTGCGCACGGGCCTGGGCACGGCGCAGCTTCGCCGCGGCCACCATCTCCATGGCCTTGAAGATCTGCTGCATGCTCTTGGTGGCGCGGATGCGCCGCCGCAGGTCTTTCAGCGATGCCATCGGATCACGCCTTGAACTGGGCCTTGAACGCCTTGCACGCCTCGTGGAGGCGCTTTTCGTCTTCGCCCGAGATCGCCTTGCTCGTGCGGATGTTGTGCGGGATCTCGCCGTAGTTCTTGTCGACGAAGCCCAGCCACTCGGTCTCGAACTTGCGCACGGCGGGCACGGGCACGTCGTCCAGGTAGCCGTTCGCACCGGCCCAGATCGACACGACCTGCGACTCCACCGGCAGCGGGGCGAACTGGCCCTGCTTGAGCAGTTCCACCATGCGCTCGCCGCGCGTGAGCTGCGCCTGCGTCGACTTGTCGAGGTCCGAGCCGAACTGCGCGAACGCCGCGAGCGCGCGGTACTGAGCGAGGTCGAGGCGCAGGCGGCCGGCCACCTGTCGCATGGCCTTGATCTGCGCGTTGCCGCCGACTCGCGACACCGAGATACCCACGTTGATGGCGGGTCGCACGCCGGCGTAGAACAGGTCGGACTCCAGGAAGATCTGGCCGTCCGTGATCGAGATCACGTTGGTCGGGATGTACGCCGACACGTCGCCGGCCTGCGTCTCGATGAACGGCAGCGCGGTCAGCGAACCAGCGCCGAGCTCGTCGGACAGCTTGCAGGCGCGCTCCAGCAGGCGCGAGTGCAGGTAGAACACGTCGCCCGGGTACGCCTCGCGGCCCGGCGGGCGGCGCAGCAGCAGCGACAGCTGGCGGTACGCGGTGGCGTGCTTCGAGAGGTCGTCGTACACGCACAGCACGTGGCCGCCGTTGTACGTGAACTCCTCGCCCATCGCGGCGCCGGAGTAGGGCGCGATGAACTGCAGCGGCGCCGACTCCGAGGCCGACGCGGTGACCACGATGGTGTAGTCCATGGCGCCGTACTTCTCGAGCGTGCCCACCACGTTCGCGACGGTGGATTCCTTCTGACCGATCGCGACGTAGATGCAGATCACCCCAGTGCCCTTCTGGTTGATGATCGTGTCGATCGCGATGGTGGTCTTGCCGGTCTGGCGGTCGCCAATGATCAGCTCGCGCTGGCCACGGCCGATCGGGATCATCGAGTCGATGGCCTTGATGCCCGTCTGCAGCGGCTCCTTCACCGGCTGGCGCTGGATGACGCCCGGCGCCTTGAACTCGATGTTGCGGAACTTGTCCGAGCCGATCGGTCCCTTGCCGTCCACCGGGATGCCGATGGCGTTGACCACGCGGCCGATCATCGCCTTGCCCACGGGCACCGAGGCGATGCGGCCGGTCCGCTCGACGCGGTCGCCTTCCTTGATGTTCTTGTCGGAGCCGAACAGCACGACGCCGACGTTGTCCTCTTCGAGGTTCAGCACCATGCCCATGACGTCGCCGGGGAACTTGATCAGCTCTCCGGCCATGGCGTCCTCGAGACCCCAGACGCGCGCGATGCCGTCGCCCACGGACAGCACGCTGCCGACGCTCTTGGTCTCGATCTTGGCTTCGTAGCGCTCGAGTTCCTGGGCGAGGACGGCGCTCACTTCTTCCGGTCGAAACGACATGGGTGCGAACCCCGAATGGTTGATGGTGGTGTGGCCGAGACGGCTAGACGCTCGTCTCGTACAGCTTGTGCGCGATCACCTCGAGCAGGCTCTTCACGCTGCGGTCGATCACCCGGTCGCCGATGCGCACGTAGGCGCCCCCGAGCAGCCCGGCCTCGACGTGCTCGCTGAGCACGATCTTCTTGCCGGTGAGCTGCTCCAGTTCGGCGACGAGCTTCGACTTCTCGGCCGCGTTGAACGGCACGGCGCTCACCAGTTCCGCGTGCTGGATGCCCTTGGCGCGGTCCACGATCTCGCCGAACTCCTGGGCGATCTCGGTGACCACGTTCAGGCGCTTCTTGCGCAGCAGCAGGTCGGCGAACACCGCCACGGACGGCAGCGCGCGGCCGGAAAGGCCGCGCTTGAGCGCGTCGCGTTTGTCCATGGGCGGCACCTGCGGCGAAGCCAGGAAGTCGCCGATGCGCGAGCCGGCGCGAGTCAGTTCCGCGAGCCCCAGCAGGTCCTGGTGCGCGCGAACCAGCTCGTCGAGGTACGCCGGCGTCCCGCTGCCCTTCTGCTTCTGGATCAGCAGGTTCAGCGCCTGGGCGTAACGGCCGGCGACGGCGGTGTCTCTCATTTCAGTGCGCCCACCTCGTCGACGAACTTGCCGGCCAGCGCACGCTGGGCGGGATCGTCGAGCTTCGTGGCCAGGATCTTCTCGGCCGTGCGCAGCGACAGCGAGATCACCTGCTCCTTCAGCAGCTCCTTGGACTTCTCACGCTCGCGCGCGATCTCGTCCTCGGCCTTGTGGAGCCGGTCCTGCGCTTCCTGCTGGGCATGGGCACGAATCTCCGCGGCGAGCTTCTGGCCCTCGGCCAGGCCCTCCTGGATCTTCGCGCGCTTCTCGGACTCGATCCCGCGCAGATGCGCTTCGTAGTCCGCCTTGAGCTGGTCGGCCGCCTGCTGGCGCCGCTCGGCCTCGGCGAACTCGCCCGCGATCTTCTTGCGACGCTCTTCGAGCGCGCCGAGGATCGGTCCCCAGGCGTAGCGCGACAGGATCCAGACCATCACCACGAAGCCGAGGATCTGGGTCAGGACGAGTTTCGGATCGATCAAACCGTTCATGCGTTCTCCTCGCGCCGTGCCGCGCGCCGCGCCTCAGCGCGACGGAGCCAGCGCGAATCGAAGAGAGTTGCTCAGCCGATCTTGCCCGAGAGGATGAACATGGTGACGAACGCGTAGATCGTCAGAGCCTCGGCGAACGCGCCGATGATGATCATGGCGAGCTGGATGCGCGCGGTGGCCTCGGGCTGACGGCCGATCGCCTGCATGGCGCCGTTTCCGATCATGCCCAGGCCGATGCCGGAGCCGATGGCCGCGAGACCGATGCCGAGCGGGAGCGCGAAACTGAGGGCAGTGGCGAAGTTCATGGGTGGACCTCTCCTTCCAGGGGTATCAGTGGGCAGGGTGATGCGCTTCTTCCCCATGCTCGTGACCGTGGTCGTCGTGCGGCAGCATGAGGAGGAAGTAAACCGTGCTGAGCATCGTGAACACGAGCGCCTGGATGGTGCTCGTCATGAGGGCGAGGAACAGGAAGATGAAGTGCAACGGCACGCCGAACGGCAGGTGCAGCGCCGAGAGCATCGTGATGCCCAGCGACGCGAAGCCCACCAGCAGCATGTCCTCGCCGAAGATGTTGCCGAACAGACGGCACGACAGCGACACGGGCTTCGCGAGCTCGCCGATCACGTGGATCGGCAGCATCAGCGGCACCAGCATCCACTCGATGGGGCTGCGCGGGCTGCCCGCCAGGTGATGCAGCCAGCCGAACAGGCCCAGTTCCTTGATCGAGGTGAACTGCACGAACACCACCACGGTGAGCGCCAGGCCGAACGTGACGTTCAGGTTGGACGTCGGCGACTCCATCAGCGGGATGATGCCGAACAGGTTCATGAACCAGATGTACAGGAACAGCGAGCCCAGGAACGGCACGAACTTCGGCCCGTACTTGGGGCCCAGGATCCCGCACACGAAGTCGTACAGGTACTCGACCAGCGACTCGACGAGGTTCGCGAGCCCGCCCGGCACACGCGACTTGCTGCCGGCGGCCGCGATCATGATGACGCACAGGAGCAGCGCCACCAGCATCGAGTAGAGCACCGGCTCGTAGCCGTGGATGAAGTGCCCGATCGGCGTGCCGTGCGTGGCCTTGGCCATGATCCCGAACATCGTGTCGAACTTCTTGGGGCCCGCTTCGCCCTCGCCCTCGGCGGCGTGCTCACCGGCTGCCGCATGCTCGGCACCCGCTTCGACCGCCGCGCCGTGCTCACCCGCGGCGGCTTCCGTCGCGGTGGCGTGCTCCCCGGCGGCGGGCGCTTCGGTCGTGTGCGCGGCCGGCGCCTCGGTGGTGGCCGCGGCCTGCGCGTTCGCCTTCACGGCGCCGGTGGCGTTGTCGATCGCCCACCAGCCGCCCAGCAGCAGCGCCGCCACCAGCAGCGCGGGGCCCCACGCGTTGGCGGTGAACCGCTTCCACGCGCGTGACGCCAGCAGCATGGAGGACGCGGCCTTCAGCGTCATCACGACGAACGGCAGCGTGAAGCCGAACACGAGCGCGCCCGCGGGCAACTTCATCAGCAGGAACGCCCCGGCCGCGAACAGCACGAGCGAGCCGACGAACGCCAGTCCCAGCCGCTGGAAGGCGGCGAACGTGCCGCGGTCCTCGCCGGTCAGCGCCGTGACGATACGCTCCAGCAGCAGCAGGTTGAGCAGTGACCACGCGACGCCGGCCCCCACACCGAGGCCGATCGCGTAGCCCGAATACACCGCGGCGAAGAGCGCGGCGACGACCCCGGCGAGCTGCGAGGTCTTGCGGACGCGAGCAAGGAATTCGAGACCCATTCTGGCGGCGGCGGCCCGACGCATGGTCAGGGGCGCTTGTCGCCCTCCTCTTCCTCGGACTGGACGCGACGAATGATCAGGTAGATCTCTCGACCGGCCGCGACGAAGCCCAGCATCACGCCCAGGGCGGTGCCCCAGGGTTCGACGTGGAATCGCTGGCCAACCCACCTGCCCAGGAACAAACCGACGAGAGGTCCCGCGATGAGCAGGGTGGGGACGGAGAGGAGAAGCCCGGACGACCGCAGAGACGAATCATCCTTCCGCCGCGGTCCACCCATGGGGTTCACGCTCCGGTGAATCTATTCACAAACGAGCCGCAACCTGCGTTCTTTCAACGGGTCGCAAGCGCGGCGCGAAACCTAGTGGATTCCCCCCACGGCGGTCAAGGCCGGATCGGGGGAAATCCAGTTCGGGGGCCCGGCCGCGAGGTCTCCTCCGACCGAAATGCCCTCCGCGAGCCCGTCTCGGCGGCCAACTCGCTGCGAAAACGAAGGTTGATCCGCGATCGGATCGCCCGCGGACGGGCCGAGGCGCCGCAACGGGGCCCGTGTTCTCCACGTTTTCCACAGCCCGGTCGCGCGATCTGTGGACTCCCGCGGGTCGCCGGCGCGGCGCGTTTGGCACGCCGCGAGCCCGCCCCTATCCTGCCGCGCCGTGATTCCCGTCGTGTGTCGCCAGGTCGAAGTGCATCTCTTCCGCCGCCGCAAGGGCCGCGTGGAGTTCCTGCTGCTGCGCCGATCCCCGCACCGCTCGCTCGCGAGCGTGTGGCAGCCGGTGACCGGCGGCATCGAGCCCCGCGAGTCCGTCATGCAGGCGGCGGTGCGCGAGGTGTTCGAGGAAACGGGTCTCACGCCGCTCAAGCTGTGGGCGCTCGAGCACATCGCGGTCTTCTACGAACCCGGACGCGACGGCGTGTTCGTGGTGCCGGTGTTCGCGGCCGAGATCGCGTGGACCGACACCGTGCACCTTTCCCACGAGCACGACCGCTACGTGTTCGCCACCGCGGCCCGCGCGGCGAAGCTCGTGCTGTGGGAGACCCAGCGCACCGCACTGGCGGCGGTGAAGCGCGAGATCCTCGACGCCCCGGCGCACGCCGCCGCCCGCGAGGTGACCGCGCGCGTGCGCCCCCTGCGCCCGGCCGCGCGCCGCACCCCGACCCGCAAGCCCGTCCCGCGCGCACGCCGAACGGCGAAGCCCGCGCGGCCCCGCTGAACCGCAACCCGCAGACAGGAGAGTCCGTTGGCCAGCACCAGTTCGTTCGACGTCACGACCGGCGTGGACATGATGGAAGTCCACAACGCCGTGGACCAGGCGCAGAAGGAAGTCTCGCAGCGCTACGACTTCAAGGGCGTGGCCGTGGAGATCACGCTCGACGAGAAGGAGAAGACCATCACGCTGGCCACGGCCGACGAATACAAGCTGAACGCCGTGTGGGAGGTGCTGCAGGGCAAGATGGTCAAGCGCAAGGTGCCGCTGAAGAACCTGAGCCGCGGCAAGATCGAGCCCGCCGCGAACTCCACCGTGCGCCAGTCGATCGCGCTGCAGCAGGGGCTCACCAGCGACATGGCGCGCGAACTGGTGAAGGCGCTCAAGGACCAGAAGATGAAGAAGGTGCAGGCCGCCATCCAGGGCGACACGGTGCGCATCAGCTCGCCGAGCAAGGACGACCTGCAGGGCGCGATCCAGTTCCTGAAGGGCCTGGACCTCGGCGCCGAGCTCAAGTTCGAGAACTTCCGCAGCAACTGAAGTCCGCGCCGCGACGGCGCGAAACGCAACCGGCCCGCGCGAGTGATCCGCGCGGGCCGGTTGCATTTCGGAATTACGTCGTCGAAAGCGATGGGCACCTTCACACGCCGGGTGCTGGCAGGCCGGGACCGGGGCGCCGCGTCCGTCAGCGCCGGGACACCGCCCGGGTCCATGCGACGTGTTGCGCCAGCACGAACGAATCGATCGCCGCGGCATAGCGGCCGTACGCGAGCTCGTCGGCCGAGTCGCGAGTCGCCCATACGACGATCGAGCTGTCGCGCAGGTCGTAGAGCCGCACGTACCAGCTCCACCATCGCTTCTCGCTGCCCTCCGGGATCTCACGCTCGAAGTTCGCGAAGAGGAGGAAGCGATTGGCGTCGAGCCAACGGGCGTCCTCGTAGCGACCCGACGGACCCGTGAACTCCAAGCGCACGATCGTGTCCCCCTCGGCGTTGCCGATGAGCGGAGCGGAATCGACGTCGTAGCCGACTTCCAACCTGGTCGGGTCCTGACCGGATGGCCCGATTTCGCGATACATGTTCGGCTCCAGCCAATGCCGTCCGTCCGGAGACCATCCGGGTTCGAGTGCGGACGACGAATCGTCCATCGCCTTCGGCAGTGGTTCGTGGATCCAGACGTAGTCCCGGTGCATCCGCCTGCGCCCCTCGTACACCATGGAATCCGCCGTGGTCCCCGGCAGGGCGTGCTGCACCAGCGCCATCCAGTCACCGATCGCTGCACGCACCTCGGCGGGCATCGTTTCGGGCGGCGGCGCGGCCTTCTTCGCGCACCCAACCACGAGCGCCATCAGCGCCGTCGCGAGCGCGACGCCGAGCGCCGCCCGCCGCCTCACCGCACCGCCTCCAGCAGCTGCACCAGCAGCCGCGGCAGGCGGTCGAAGGTCCAGCCGACGTGCGCGCGCTCGGTGAGCCCGTGCGCATCGCGGCCCCACGGGCCCAGGTTCGCGATCTCGAGCCCGAGCCCGGGCAGCGACCCCCACGGTTCGCGCAGCGCCGCGGGCAGCGCGCGGGCCAGGGCGTCGTTCGCGCCGGTGCGGTGCGCGGCGTAGCAGGCGTCGGTGATGTACGGGTAGTAGTCGCGCGTCTCCACGCCCTCACGCGCGAGCGTGTCGCGCACCGTGCGCGTGAACGCGCCGCCGCCGGGTGCGGCGGCCGGGTACCACGGCGGCAGCGCGGCGATCACCACGGCGGGCGCGGGCAGGTTCGCGCGCCACGCGCGGCCGCGCAGCTCGGCCAGCGCGATCTCGGTGGCGTCGGCGGGCGACAGGTCGGCGTCCTCGTCCTCGGGCGACGGCGGCTCGCCCGCGCCGCCGAGCTCGCTCAGCGTGAGCACGCGCCAGTCGTCGGCGGTGGCGGGCCAGTGACACGGCCCCACCGCGCGTGTGCTCGCGTGCAGCGCTCGCATGCGCGCGCCCAGCGTGCCGAGCGTTTCGCGCACGACCGCGCGCACCGCGGCGAGCGAGGCCTCCACGCCGCGCTCCAGCGCCATCACGTTCAGTTCGACCACGGCCTCGCCCGCGGTCTGCACGTCGTAGCCGCGCTTGAGGTCCATCAGCCGCAGCACCACCGCCGGCGGCCCGCAGCGTTCGCCCGCGCGGTCCACCAGCGTGTCGGCGCGCGCCGCGGCCGCGGCGAGTTCCGCCGCCACCTGCGCGGCGTCCACGCCCGCGTACGGCGCACCCGCGTGCGTGGGGCTGCCGAGCACCCACAGCAGGATGCGCACCTTGCCCATCGCGCCCACGTAGGCCGCGGGCTCCTCGGCGAAGTCCAGGTTGAGCGCGCCCGTCAGTTCGAGCCCGTGCCGCGCCACGAAGCCGGGCAGCGCGCGCACCGCGGCCAGCATGCCGGCGGAGCCCGCTTCTTCGTCGGGGCAGAGCACGCACAGCACGCCCGCCTCGGGCCGCTCGCCCTCGGCCAGCGCGTGCATCGCGGCGAGCCCCGCGGCGATGCCGCCCTTCATGTCGAGCGTGCCGCGCCCGAACATCCACGTGCCCGGCGCGCGGCGTTCCTCGGCGAGCGCCTCGTGCTGGTCGGGCGTCAGCGCCAGCGCGTCACCGGCGGCGAGCAGCGCGGCGCGCACGCGCGCGGGCGCGAACGCCAGTCCCGCGTCGTCGGGCGCGAGCCGCCGGAACTCGTCCACGCCCACCGTGTCGTAGTGGCCCAGCAGCAGCGTGGTGCGGCTCGTGCGGCCGGCGAGGTGCGCCCACAGCACGGGCCGCCCGTCGGCGGTGCGCCACGTCCCGTGCGGCAGCGACGCGGGGATCAGCGCCTCGATCACGGCGGCGCACGCGCGCTCGGCGGCCACGTCGCCGCACACGGAGGGCGTGGCCACCAGGCGCTCGGTGAGCGCGAGCACGTGCGAGACCGGAGGGAGCGTGCGCATGGCGCGCACGGTAGCCCGGAGCGTTCGCGCGCCGCCAGCGCCGCGTCAGCCGCGCGGCGACTGGCGCGCCAGCTCGCCCGGCGAGTGCCGCGTGCCGAGCAGCCGCGCGATGACCTCGTGGCGGTGCGCGAAGATGCGCTCCACGGTGGGCGTCACGAACAGCGCACGCACCGGGCGCGACAGCGGGTCCAGCGGCACCACGTACGTCACCTGGTCGCGGATCCACGTGCCGCCGTCCGCGGCCTCGAACGTGTGCAGGTGCACCCACTTCTCGTACGGGCCCGACAACTGACGATCGACGAACGCGCGGCCGGGCTCCCAGCGGTCGATGCGCGTGCGCCATTTCATCGGCAGGCCGTGCAGCGACAGTCGGTACTCGATCAGCGCACCCTCGCGCATCGCGATCGGGAGCGGCGTGAGGATGGCGAAGTTCAGGAACGGCGGGGTGATGGCTTCGAGGTTCGCCGCGTCGGCGAAGAAGGCGAACGTCTCGGCGACGGGTGCGGGCACCCACTGCTCGGTGCGCAGGACGCGTTCACGCATGCCCCGTCGGATGCGCAGCGCCCGCCGGGAGCGCGGTGCGCAAGGTTGCTCGCGCCCGCGCGGACCGTCAGCGCTTCTGCGGCTCCAGCACCAGCCGCACTTCGCCCGTGCCCTCGCAGCGCAGCACCAGGTCGCGATCGCCCGTCACGAGCCCGTAGCGCAGGCGGGCCTGCGTCTTCACGGCCACGCGGTAGTCGCCGCACGGCATGGGGCCGAATCGGAACTCGCGCGGCGGCCCCATGAACAGCTCCACGCGGCGCGTGGCGGTGACCGGCCCGGTCAGCGTGACGGTGACCGGAATGCGCTGCTCGAGCGGCCGGTCGGCCCACGACACCTCCACCGTGCCGCGCAGCCGGCACGCGCACGAATCCGGCGCCGCGTGCGGGGCCGGCGGGGGCGCGAACGGTTCGATGCGCTTCACGCGCTCGCCCGTGACGACCGAAGCCGAGCCGCCGCGCCGCGCCGTGTCCGGGCGCGCGGGCGTCGGCGCCACGCCCACCACGTAGGGCTCGACCGGCGAGGTACGCAGCGAGTCGAACGCCTCGACCGGCGCGGGCACCGCGGCGTGCGCGCGCCCACCCGTGCCGGGCGGGATCGCGGCGCCGGGGACGGGCGGCGCGGGCGGCACCTCCGTGCGCGGCGCGGGCGTCGCGGCGCGGCGCGCGACCCACTCCAGGCTGTCCGCGCGGCGCCGTTCGCGGCGCCACTGCGCGAGGCTGTCGATGCGCGCCTGCTCGGCGGCGCGCTCGCGCAGGCGGTCCTCGGCGCGGCGCGCGCGCGCCGCCACCC
>JBGAMH010000126.1:0-12777 GCA_044223135.1 Candidatus Eiseniibacteriota bacterium
GACCCAGCCTAAGCAGCACGTATTGCCCGCTACGCACGGAGCGAGCAACATCGCTCAGCCGCCGAGCAGGCTAAGGCCACCTCTGCCGCCGCGAAGGCGCGCATCGACGAACTCGTTCCCGCCCTGCGCTCACTCGGCTGCTCGCTCGAACGGGCGCGGCATGCGGCGGCCACGGCCGAGAGCATGCCCGACGCGCCGATCGAGGCGCGCCTGCGACTCGCCATCCAGAGCCTCGCGCCCCCGAACGCGCGGCGTAGCGCATGAACGCCTCGTCGGCCACGGCCCGACCCGCGCTGCACTTCGCACGGCAATTCGTGCGATTTCGCGCGGGGCGAAGCCTGCCCGGCCGCCATCCGCGCGCCCGCGAACGCCTTCGCATGGCACCCGGTTTGCCCCATCCGGGGGCGTCCTGCACCATCCGCCGCGCCGCACACGGAGCCCTCGCCATGACGACCTCGATTCGCCTTCGCTTCGTCGCGCCGTTCGTGCTGGCCGCGCTGCTCGCGCCGCTCGCGGCGTCCGCCGCGCCCATCCACGTGGCCGTGAGTCCGTCGCTCGACCGGCGCGTGATCAGTCCGCTCGTCTACGGCGTCAACTTCGGCACGACGCAGGAGTTCACGGGCGTGCCGTACACGGTACGCCGCTGGGGCGGCAACTCCACCACGCGCTACAACTGGCAGCTCGACACGCACAACACCGCGTCGGACTGGTTCTACATGAACATCCCGTCCGACATCGCGAACCCGGCGGCGCTGCCCGACGGATCCGACGCGGACCTGTTCGTGGCCGAAACGCGCGGCGCGGGGGCGCAGGTGGTGATGACGGCGCCCACCATCGGCTGGACGCCGAAGGCGCGGCAGAAGGACTGGGGCTTCTCGGTGTCGCGCTACGGCGCGCAGACGCAGACGGAGTGCACCGCCACCGGTGGTGCGTTCTGGTGCACGGCCGACGCGGGCAACGGCGTGCGTTCGTCGAACGGGCAGGCGATCTCGGGCAACGATCCGCACGACACGTCGGTGGAGATCGGCCCCGACTTCGTGGCGGGCTGGATGGGACACCTGCAGTCGCGGTTCGGCTCGGCGGCGTCGGGCGGCGTGCGCTACTGGGCGCTCGACAACGAGCCGGCGCTCTGGAACTCCACGCACCGCGACGTGCACCCGAGCCCGCTCACGTACGACGAGCTGTGGCAGCGCACGTCCGACTACGCCACGCGCATCAAACAGGTGGATCCGGCGGCGCAGGTGATGGGGCCGGTGTCGTGGGGCTGGTGCGAGTACTTCTACTCGGCGGCCGACGGCTGCGGGCCCGGAGCGGACCGCGCGGCGCACGGCGGGCTGGGGCTGATCGAGTGGTGGCTGCAGCAGGTGCACGACCGGCAGGTCGCCACGGGCGTGCGGCCGGTCGACCTGCTCGACATCCACTACTACCCGCAGGACGGTTCGGCGCTGAACGACGACGAGAGCGCCCCGACGGCGGCGCGGCGTCTGCGCATGTTGAAGAGCCTCTACGACCCGGCCTACGTGGACGAGTCGTGGATCGGCCAGCCGGTGAAGCTGATCCCGCGCATGAAGCAGCTGATCGCGGCGCGCTGCCCGGGGATGGGACTCGCGATCACCGAGTACCACTTCGGCGGCGACACGGGCATCTCCAGCGCGATCGCGCAGGCCGAGGTGCTGGCGATCTTCGGGCGCGAGGGCGTGGACCTGGCCACGCGCTGGGTGGCGCCGCAGCACGGCACGCGCTGCGAGGACGCGTTCCGCATGTACCTGTCGTACGACGGCGCCGGCGCGCGGGTGTCGGGGCAGAGCGTGCGCGCGGTCAGCGACAGCGTCGATCACGTGGGCGCCTACGCGATCGACGACGGGCCGGCGGGACGGCTGCACGTGCTGCTGTTCAACAAGAGCACCGTGTCGAAGACGGCGCACGTCACCGTGGCCGACGGGCTCGGCAGCAACGTGGCGCTGTGGCGCTTCACGGCCGCCGCGCCGCTCGGTTCGGCAGGGGCCGCCACGATGTCGGGCGGGGCGGTCGACCTGGTGCTGCCGGCGCGTTCGGCCACGCTCGCCGTGATCACGCGTCCGGTCTCGGGCGCGCCGGAGCCGGTTCCGACGCGTGCGCTCGAGGCGAGCGTGCACCCGAACCCGTTCCGCGACGCGGTCACCGTCTCGTTCACCGCGCCGCGCGCGGGCGACGCGAGCGTGCAGGTGTACTCGGTGGACGGCCGCCACGTGCGCACGCTCGCCGCGGGCGCGTCCGAGGCCGGCGCGCACGTGCTGGCGTGGGACGGCCGCGACGACGCGGGGCGGCGCGTGGCGCCGGGGCTCTACCTGGTGCGCGTGGGCGCGGCCGGGGCGTCCGCGCAGCGGTCGGTCGTGCGCGTGAACTGACGCGGCCGGCCGGCGCTCGACCCTCCGCCCACCGGCCCCACGTGCGGCTCGCCGTTCGCCGCGCGCGGACCGGGTCGGAACCGCCGGCCGGCCCGCGCGCGACGCACGGGCTTCACTGCACCACGATCACCTTGCGCGACAGCGGCCGGCCATCCAGCTCCAGCCGCCAGAAGTAGATGCCGCTCGCGACGCGACGCCCGTCCGCGTCACGCCCGCTCCACGTGAGCACGTGCCGGCCCGCGGCCGCGAGGCCGTCCGCGAGCGATTCCTGCCGGCGTCCCGCCACGTCGTACACCGCCGCGCGCACGGACGCGGGCCGCGCGAGCGCGAATGCCAGGGTCACCGGGCCGCGCGCGGGGTTCGGCGTGGGCGCGCCGACGCTCCACGACTCGCCCTCGCCGAGCGGTGGCGCGTCCACGCTGGTCGTGGCGAACTGCAGCGCCCAGAGGTCCTGGTTGCCGATCGCGGTGGAGAGCGAGATCAGGCTGCCGCCGCCGTACACGAGCATGCGATCGCCCGTCGAGTCGTAGACCGCGCCCGCCTCGGAGCGGAACAGCGGCAGGTCCGCGCCGGGCGCGAGCCGCGTCCACGCGGGCGGCGAGGCCGCGAGGTCCAGCTCCCACGTGTCGGCCGAGTCCGCGCTCGTCACGCGGCCGCCGAACACCAGCATGCGGCCACGGCGCGAGTCGTACACCGCGGTGTGCTTCCAGCGAGCTCCGGGCGGCGTGCCGGTGGTGGCCAGGTGCGTCCACGCAAGCCCGGGCAGCGACAGCGCCCACGTTTCGTTCGTGTGGTTGCCGAGGCTGTCGATGCCGCCGAACAGCACCATGCGGCGCCGCGGCTCGTCGTAGATCGCGCTCGCGCCCGCGCGCCCCGCGGGCCCGCCGCTCGCGGCGATCGTCGACCACGCGGGCGACGGCGTGAGCGACAGCTGGTGCACGCCGTTGCGGACGCCCGAGAGGTCCATGCCGCCGTACAGCAGCACGCGGTCGCCGACCGGGTCGTAGATGCCCGATGCGTACTGCCGCGGCGAGGGGGGTGCGCCCGCGGGTGCGAGCCCCTTCCAGTTCATGAAGTCGGCGCTGTCCGAGAGCGCGTACACGCTGTTCGTCAGCGCGAGGTTCTCGTCGCGTCCCGCGATCACGAGCATGCGGTCGTGCTGCTGGTCCCACACCGCCAGGTGCGCCGATCGTGCGGGCGGTGGCACGCCGCCGGTGTTGACGCCGTTCCAGCCGATCGGCGCCGTGAACGCGAACTGCCAGAATCCGTCGCGTGTGAAGCGGCCGGCCCAGTCGTAGCCGCCGTAGGCGACGGCGCGGTGGTTCGCACGGTCCGTGACGAAGCTGCCGCCCACGGGAAACCCCGTCGGCCCGAGCGAGTACCAGTAGCCGGTCGGGTCGAGGAACTGGAACTGGTGGATCTCGGCGCCGGCCGGGCCGGCCAGCACGAGCAGCCGGTTCCACGCCGGATCCATCACGCCCACCTCGCGGCGGGCGCCGTGCTGCGGCGGGCCGATGAAGCACGGCAGCGACGACCACGTGTGCGTGCCCATGTCGAGTGCGCGCAGGGAATCGTCGGCGGCCGTTCCGCCCCACACGAGCAGCCGCGACGTGTTCGGATTCCATGCGCACAGGTGGTCCGAGCGCGGGTCGGGTGGGATGCCCGACGCGGGCACGGCGCTCCACGTGAACGTGGCCAGGTCCATCTCGTACGCGTCGCCCAGGTCGCTCGACCCGTCGTTGCCGCCGAACAGCAGCAGCCGGTCGCCCGGCAGGTCGAGCGCGAGCGGCGAGCCCCAGCGGCCCGACGGCACGTCGCCGCTCGGGTCGGGCTGCGTCCACTCGCCGACGGGGCCGTTCAGGTCGAGCACGTGCAGGGCGTTCGTCATCACGATGCCGTCGGCGTCGAGCCCGCCGAACACGTAGAGCCGTCCGGCGTACGGATCGAAGCAGGCGCCGAAATCCAGCCGCGGATCCGGCGCCGTCCCCGTGGTGGCGATCTCCGACCACGTGGGCGTGCCCGTGAGCGTGAGCTGCCACACGTCGGCGAGCGCGTGGCCTTCGGTGTCGAGGCCGCCGAACACGATCAGCCGGTCGTGCACCGGGTCGTGCACCAGCGCGTGCCCGCTGCGCGGCGCGGGCGCGGCGCCCATCGTGGGCAGCACGCTCCACGAGTACGGGAATCCGTCGAGCGGCAGCACCTGCACGCGAGTGGATGGTCCGCCACCCCACACGAGCAGCCGGTGCTGGCCCTCGTCGAACGCCATGGCGCCGCCGTTCTGCGGCGGGCCGTAGAGCAGTTGCCACTCGCCGGCGTCGCCGGCGCGGGCAGCGTGCGGAAGCAGGGCGAGGCTGGCCGCGAGCGCAACGGCCGCGAGCGCGGGGCCGCGGAGGAACGCGTGGCGAAATCGCATGATGAACTCCTCGATGCGGGCGGGGAGGGGCCCGCGCCGCCCCGCGCCTGCTGGCGATTCCGGAAGCGGCTCCGGGGCGACGCAAGTAGAACGGATCCGGCGCGTCACGCCGCGACCCTCGTTCGCCCGACGGGACACGGCGCGGGCGCGAATCGGCTACATTGCGCGCCCGACGTTCCGGCCGCGCACACGCCCTGCTGGGAGGCTCGTCTGAAAGCACTCGCCGTGTGGCCCGGCTCGCGCCGGGTCGCCGTGGTGGATCATCCGGAGCCCGTCGCCGCGTCGCCCGCCGACGTGTGGTTGCGCATGCTCGAGGTGGGCGTGTGCGGCACCGATCGCGAGATCTGCGCCTTCGAATACGGCACGCCGCCCGCGGGCAGCGACTACCTGGTGCTCGGTCACGAATCGCTCGCGCGAGTCGAGCGCGCCGATCCCTCGACCGGGCTCTCGGCCGGCCAGCTGGTGGTGCCGATGGTGCGGCGCCCGTGCGCCGATCCCGCGTGCGACGCATGCCGAGCGGGCCGCCAGGACTTCTGCCGCACCGGCGCCTACGTGGAGCGCGGCATCCTGGGCGCGCACGGTTTCATGGCGGAGCGCGTGGTCGAGGACGCGCGCTGGCTCGTGCCGGTGCCCGAGGCGCTGCGCGGGGTGGCGGTGCTCGTGGAGCCGCTCACGATCGCCGAGAAGGCGCTGCTCGAGGTGACCGCCATGCAGGACCGCATGCCGTGGGTGCGCCCGGGCGGCGAGGGCCGTCGGGCGCTCGTGCTGGGCGGCGGGCCGGTGGGGCTGCTCGGCGCGATGGCGTTCCGCGCCGCCGGGTACGGCGTGACGCTGGTGTCGCGCCAGCCCGTGACCGACGTGCGCGCCTCGGTCCTGCAGGCGATCGGCGGCGCCTATGCCTCGGCCGAGAGCGAGTCCATGACCGACATCGTGGGCCGGCTCGGTCGCGTGGACGTGGTGTACGAAGGCATCGGCGCGTCGGCGCCGGCGTTCGAGGCGCTCGCCGCACTCGGGCCGAACGCGACGTTCGTGTTCACCGGCGTGCCGGGCCGCAAGGGCGCGCCCGACCTGGACGGCAGTGTCGTGATGCGCTCGCTCGTGCTGCGGAACCAGGTGCTCATGGGCACGGTGAACGCGGGCCGTGACGCGTTCGAGCGCGCGGTGGCCGACCTCGGCCGCTTCCACGCGCAGTGGCCCGATGCGGTGCGTGCGCTGATCACCGCCCGCGTCGCGCTCGAGGACGCGCCGGCGGCGCTGCTCGCCCGCGGCGCCGGCATCAAGACCGTGGTGCGACTCGCGGACGACTGAGCACGGGAGGGATCGCGGGTGAAGGACGCCGAGAGCCAGCGGCTCGACCAGGACGCGCGACGCTCGCTGAACTGGAAGCGGTGGGGCCCGTACCTGTCCGCGCGCCAGTGGGGCACGGTGCGCGAGGACTACTCCGCGGGCGGCACGAGCTGGGACGACTTCCCGCACGACCACGCGCGCAGTCGCGCGTACCGCTGGGGCGAGGACGGGCTGCTCGGATGGTGCGACCGCGAGGGGCGGCTGTGCTTCTCGATCGCGCTGTGGAACGGTCGCGATCCCATCCTGAAGGAGCGCCTGTTCGGGCTCACGGGCGAGGAGGGCAACCACGGCGAGGACGTGAAGGAGCTGTACTGGTACCTCGACGCCACGCCCACGCACTCGTACCAGAAGGCGCTCTACCGCTATCCGCACGCCGCGTACCCGTACGACGCGCTCGTGCGCGAGAGCCGGCGCCGCGGCCGGCACGAGCCCGAGTACGAACTGCTCGACACCGGCGTGCTCGACGACCACCGCTTCTTCGACGTGACGGTGGAGTACGCGAAGGCCTCGCCCGACGACGTGCTCGTGCGCGTGGGCGTGGCGAACCGCGGCCCCGAGGCCGCGACGCTGCACGTGTTGCCGCAGCTGTGGTTCCGCAACACGTGGAGCTGGGGGCGCACGGGCGAGGCGTATCCCCCGCGCCCGCGCCTGGCGCGCACGGGCGAGGGGAGCGTGCTCGCGGAACACGCGACGCTCGGCCGCTTCCGCTTCGACGTGGCGCCCGCACCGGGCGGGCCGGCGCCCGCGCTGCTGTTCACCGAGAACGAGACGAACGCCGAGCGCCTGTGGGGCCGACGCAATGCGCAGCCGTACGTGAAGGACGCGTTCCACGCGCGCGTGGTGGACGGACGCGAGGACGCGGTGAACCCGCGCGGCGAGGGCACGCGCTGCGCGGCGCACCACGTGCTCGCGCTGGCGGCCGGCGCGGAGGTGACGCTGGAACTGCGACTCACGGCCGAGCCGGAGGCGACGGCGCACCCGTTCGGGCCGGAGTTCGCCGACACGTTCGAGCGCCGGCGCGCGGAGGCGGACGCGTTCTGGGACCTGCACCTGCCGCGCGAGCTGACGTCCGACGAGCGGGCGGTGGCGCGGCAGGCGCACGCCGGGCTGCTGTGGAGCAAGTTGTTCTACCACTACGTGGTGAAGGAGTGGCTCGAGGGCGACCCGGGGCAGCCGCCGCCTCCGCCCGCGCGCGCGAGCGGCCGCAACGCCGAGTGGACGCACCTGCACAACCGCGACGTGATCTCGATGCCCGACACGTGGGAGTACCCGTGGTACGCGGCCTGGGACCTCGCGTTCCACGTGGTGCCGATCGCGAGCGTGGATCCCGAGTTCGCCAAGCAGCAGCTCGTGCTGTTCCTGCGCGAGTGGTACATGCACCCGAACGGCCAGCTGCCGGCCTACGAGTGGGCGCTCGGCGACGTGAACCCGCCCGTGCATGCGTGGGCGGCGTGGCGCGTGTACAAGATGAGCGGCGACAAGGGCGCGCGCGACCGCGCGTTCCTGGAGCGCGTGTTCCAGAAGCTGCTCATCAACTTCACGTGGTGGGTCAACCGCAAGGACGTCGACGGCAACAACCTGTTCGCCGGCGGCTTCCTGGGGCTCGACAACGTGGGGGTGTTCGATCGCAGCAAGCCGCTGCCCGGCGGCGGCCGGCTCGAACAGGCCGACGGCACGGCGTGGATGGCGTTCTACTGCGGCACGATGCTGTCGATCGCGCTCGAACTGGCGAGCGCCGATCCCGTGTACGAGGACCTCGCGTCGAAGTTCTTCGAGCACTTCGTGGCGATCGCCGACGCGATGAACACGTTCGGCGGCACCGGACTGTGGAACGAGGAGGACGGCTTCTACTACGACCGCCTCCACGTGGACGGGGCCGTGATCCCGATGAAGATGCGCTCGCTCGTGGGCCTGCTGCCGCTGATCGCCGTGGAAGTGCTCGACCAGGACGTGGTCGACACGCTGCCCGGGTTCCGCCGCCGCCTGCAGTGGTTCCTCGACAACCGCCGCGACCTCGCACGCCACATCGCGTACTTCGAGGAGCCGAGCACCGACGGCCGCGGTCACGCCCACCGGCTGCTCGCGATCCCGTCGCGCGAGCGGCTGGAGCGCGTGCTGCGCGTGATGCTGGACGAGCGCGAGTTCCTCTCGCCGCACGGGCTGCGCTCGCTGTCCCGGCGCTACGCGGCGGAGCCGTACGAGTTCGCGGTGGACGGCGAGCGCGCGCGCGTCGAGTACGCGCCCGGCGAGGGCACCTCGGAGTTGTTCGGCGGCAACAGCAATTGGCGCGGCCCGGTGTGGATGCCGGTCAACTACCTGATCGTGGAGGCGCTCGAGCGCTACCACCACTTCCACGGCGACGCGCTGCAGGTGGAATGCCCGACGGGTTCGGGGCGGTGGATGAACCTGCGCGAGGTGGCGGACGAACTCTCGGCGCGGCTCGTGAGCCTGTTCCTGCCGGGCGAGGACGGGCGGCGGCCGTTCGCCGGCGGCGACGCGCGCTTCGCCACCGACCCGCTGTGGAGCGACAAGATCTGGTTCCACGAGTACTTCCACGGCGACGACGGCCGCGGGCTCGGCGCGAGCCACCAGACGGGCTGGACCGCGCTGGTGGCGCGCCTGCTCGACAAGCGCGCCCGCGCGCGGCGCGGCGATCCGCTCCGGCGCGAGGCCGGCGCGCGGACGAGCCCCGGGCGGCGCGTGGCCCGCGGGCGGAAGCGCCCGGTCGAGTAGGGCACTCCGGGCCGGGAGCGATCGCGCGTTCCCGGCCTCGCCCGCGCGGCACCCGCCCGGACCCGTCGGCCGCGCCCGTCACTTGGCCGCACAAAGTACTTGCTCGCCGGCGAGGCCGCGTGCTCTGCTTTCGCCCATGTCGACGCCCCGTCCGCAACGCCTCGCGCCCCCGCTCGAACTGCACGCCCACGCCGCCGACGACCTGCGCTTCATCCGGTCGGCCATGGAGCGCGCCTCGCAGTTCACCTCGATCTCGGGCCTCGGGCAGGCCGCCGCCGGGCTCACCGCGCTCGGCGCCGCCGTCGTGGCTCGCCGCCAGACCACCGCCGAGCACTGGCTGATCGTGTGGCTGGGCGAGGCGCTCGTGGCGATCGCGCTGTGCGTGGGCGCCGCGGTGCTCAAGTCGCAGCGCCTGCGCCTGCCGCTGTTCGGCGTGGCCGGCCGCCGCTTCGTGCTCGCGTTCGCCGCGCCGGCCGCCGCGGGCGCCGTGCTCACCGCCGCGCTCGTGCGCGCGCACGCGTGGTCGCTGCTGCCGCCCGTGTGGATGCTGCTCTACGGCGCGGCCGTGGCCGCCGGCGGCGCGTTCTCGGTGCCGAGCGTGCCGGTGATGGGCGCCGCGATCATGGCGTGCGGCGTGGGCGCCGCGCTCACGCCCGCCGCCGTCGGCGACCTGTGGCTGGCCGCCGGGTTCGGAGGCGTGCAGGTGGTGTTCGGCGCCTGGATCGCGCGGAGGCACGATGGCTGACGCCGCCCGCCGCCGCCGCGCCGCCACGCGCGCCGGGAAGTCCGCTCCGCCAGCGGCGCCGCGCGCCCGCGCGCACGAGTCGCTCGACCGGGTCATCCACGAGCGCGTGCGCCTGTCGCTCGTGAGCGCGCTCGCCGTGCACCGTTCGCTCACGTTCGTGGAGCTCAAGCAGCTGCTCGACCTGACCGACGGCAACCTCAGCGTGCACGCGCGCCGCCTCGAGGAGGCGGGCTACATCGTGGTGAGCAAGTCGTTCGACGGTCGCATTCCCCGCACCGAGTTCCAGCTCGCGCCGGCCGGCCGCCGTGCGCTCGAGCGCTACCTCGACCACATGGAGGCGTTGATCCGCGCCACGCGCGGGAGCTGACGCTCCCGTCTCCGCGGCGGGCCGTGCCGTGTCCCCCCGCTTTGCCGAGGAAAGCACTTTCCTCGGTGCACACTGGACCTCTCGACAAGGAGCATCCGTGCGCCTGCACCCTCGCAAGCCCGCGTCCCAGGAGTTCCGAGCCCGCCCCGCACGCCGCCGCGACCGCCCGAACGGTTCACGCCGGGAGTCCGATCACGTCCGCGCGGGCGTGCTCGGCGCCACCGAGCGACTGGCGCACCGCCTGGTCACGCGCCGGTGAGCGCGATCGCCGTGCGCGAGCAGCCGCCGGTGCGCGCGAAGCTGCTCGCGACGCTGGCGGCGGCGCTCGTACTGGGCGTGGGGCTGGCGTGGATCGACACGCGTCCCGGCTTCGACGACACGGGAGTGCTCGTGGGGCTCGTGTTCCTGTCGGCGCTCGGGTGTACGGCGTTCGGCCGCGCGCCGTTCGCCGCGGTGGTGCCGCTCGTGGGTGGGGTGATGCCCGCCGCGCACCTGGCGATGGGGCAGGGCGCCGCGTCGTGGGTCGCGCTGCTGCCGGCGCTGCTGGGCGCGGGCGTGGGTGCGGGCGTGCGCGAAGTGTGGAACCGCACCGCACCGCGCTGAGACCGTTCCTCGAAACAGTGGCGGCCGGCTCGCGATCGCGAACCGGGGCGCCTTCGTTCGAGCCGGTGTTCAGTGCGCGGTGGCTCGCGAGATCCGCACGCTGCCCGAGCCCGTGTCCACGTGCACGCGACCGCGCCCGTCGCCGACACGACCCATCACCACGTCGCGCTCCACGCGCGTGCTGGTGAACGGCAGGTCGCAGTCGATGCCGCCCGACGACGTCTCCAGGTGCAGCGCCGCCGAGAAGTTCGCGGGCACCGTCAGTCGCACCGCGCCCGCGCCGGTGTCCACGAGCACGTCCGGCGCCGGGTGCAGCAGGCCCAGCGACACGGCCCCGCTGCCCGTGTCCACCGTGACCTTCGCGGCGTCGGCGTCGTCCACCGTGACCGAGCCCGAGCCGGTGTCCACGTGCAGCAGGTCGGCGCTCACGCTCCGCGCGGTCAGCGAGCCCGAGCCCGTGTCCACGCTCACCGATCCGCCGCGCACGTCGTCCAGTCGCACGTTGCCCGCGCCGGTGTCCACCAGCACGTCGCCGCGATGCCGTTCCACCGCGACCGTGCCCGAGCCCACGTCCACGGTGAGCGCGCCGCGGCCGCCGGTGGCCGACACCGTGGACGAGCCGCCGTCCAGCCGCACGGTGCCGTCCACGTTCGTGGCGGTGAAGGGGCCGACGACCGTGTAGATCGCCACCTTCTGACCGGCCGGCACGAGCACCCGCAGGTCCGCCCACGCGTGCAGCCCGCCGCCGCTCGAGGCCACGTCGACCGTGCGCGCGAGCAGGTCGGAGCCGTCGCTGAACGTGCCGTCGGAGCGCACGCGCGCGCTCGAGCGGCCGCGGCCGGGCATCGCCTCGTACACCACGCGCCGGCCGGGATAGATCACGCGCAACGTGGAGCGGCCCCGGATCGGACCGCGGGTGATGCTGAGCCGGTCGGCGTCCTGGCCGCGGGCGCGCACCTCCACCACCACGTCGGGACCCGGACCGGCTTCCACGGTGGTGGCGCCGGCGAGATTCCAGATGCCGACGTCGGGGCCGGAGACGGTCAGGCGCTGGGCCGCGGCCACGGCGGCGAGCGCCGCGAGCGCGGCGGTCACGGCCAGGGATCGCACGAAGAGTCGTCGGATCATGGTGGGCTCCCGGGGTGGGGCTCCGGCCGGCCGCGTCGGGATTGCGGCGACCGGGCGGAGCCCAGAGGGTTGGGGAAGCGGTGCCCGCGCTTAGACGGATTTCGGTGTCTCCGGGTTGCAAAGCCGCCCTGGCCGGCCGCCGCGGTGAGCGCGCCGGCCGGGCGTCCGTCCGCGCCCGTCGGGCGCGGGCCCACGCCCGGCGCCGCGGGCTTTCCCGCCCGGCGGTCCGGATTCCAACCTTGGGGCCCCATGAAGCGTCGAACTCAGCGCATGAACACCGTGGCGGTCCATTGGTCTCACCCGGTTCCGGAACGAGTGACGCTCACCCCGACCCACGACGCGAGCGACGTGGCGTTGGCCGCGCGCGGTGACGCGCAGGCTTTCGCCCGCCTCTACCAGCAGCACTGTTCCCGTGTGCACGCGCTCGCGCGCCGCATGACGGGGCCCGAGCACGCCGCGGAGCTGACTCAGGACGTGTTCGTGAGGGCCTGGCAGAAGCTGGGCACGTTCCGCGGGGAATCGCAGTTCGGCACCTGGCTGCACCGGCTGGCGGTGAACCTGATCCTCACGAAGCGCGCCCAGATGAAGACGCAGCGCGACCGCACCGAGTGGGCGGAGGACGCGCTCGAACGGCTGGAGGCGCGACCGTCGGGGCGCGAGCTGGGGATGGACTTCGAAACGGCGATCGGCCGGCTCCCCGAAGGAGCGCGACACGTGTTCGTGCTGCACGACGTGGAAGGCTACCGGCACGAGGAGATCGCCCGGCTCATGGGTGTGACGACGGGCACCACCAAGGCCCAGCTTCACCGGGCGCGCCTGCTGCTGCGGACGCACCTGCAGAAATAGGACGGACCACGATGCGCGACCTGTGGATGGATCGGCTCTCCGATTACCTCGACGACGACATGCCTCGAAGCGAGGCGGTCGATCTCGAAGCGCACCTCGCGACCTGCGACGCCTGCCGGGCGACGCTCGACGAGCTGCGCCGGGTGAAGGAGCAGGCCTCGTCGCTCGTGGACCCGCCGGTACCGGACGATCTCTGGGCGGGGATCGC
>JBGAMH010000127.1:0-7966 GCA_044223135.1 Candidatus Eiseniibacteriota bacterium
GATCAGCAGCCCCACGAGCGCGAGCCACCACCACGCCGGCTGGCCGTGCAGCTGCAGCGCCAGCTCCGCGCGCACGAGCGCGGGGAACGCGGCGGCGCGACGCACGGGCGAAAGATGCGACGCGCTCGTGATCGCCGCGCGCGACGCGGGGCGTGCGCGACCGCTCCACGGCCAGCGCCCGGCGAACGCGCGGCGGTGCACCGGCGCGGCCGCGTGCGCGAAGCGATCGAAGGGAATCGTGGCGAGCGCGAGCATGCCCAGCGAGATCAACGTCCAGAACACGCGCGACGCGATCTGCACCGGCGAGAGTTCGGCGCCGCGCCACGGAAACGTCGCGAGCCGCTGGCCGCGCCACTTCGCGTTCACGTTCACGCCCATGCCGAGCGCGCGGGTGGTGTGCGCGGAGTCGGGGAACGCGGCGCGGATCGCGGGCTGCAGGCTGTTCGCCACGAGCCGGCCGCCGGGCAGGTCGGCGAACGGCGACCTCGAACCGTCGTCCACGGCACTGAACGAGAGGATGAACGTGAAGAAGAAGAACCACGCCACGTTGCCGATGCCGCTGCGCAGCCCGGGCGTGCACTCCCACAACACGGCGCCCGCCGACACGAACAGCGCCACGGGCAGCGCGAGCCACACGAACGGCCACAGCATCGCGAGCAGGTCCACGTGGCGGTTCTCGCCGAGGAGTTGCTGCGCGACCAGCCCCATCGCCGCGGCCACGAGCGCCATGGCCATGAGCACGATCGTGTGGCTGAGCGCCTTGGCGCCCAGGTACGCGAACGCGCTCAGCCGCGATGCGCCGAGGATCGCGCCCACGCCCGTGCGCCGGTCGCGTTCGATCGAGCCCTTCACCAGGTAGAACCCGACCATCAGGAAGTACAGGCCCGTGAGCAGGGCCACGAGCGTGCCGACCCACGCGCTGCCGTATTCGGGGCGGATGGACTCGTCGATCACGAACGTGCGGTACGGCGCGCCCTGCGCGGGCAGCATGCCGTGCGCGAGGTACGCCATCACCGCGAGCGAGATCAGGAACCCGGGCTGGCGCGTGCGCTCGAGCACGTCGGCCCACGCGATGCGCACGAGCGTGGACGCGAGCGACGCCGGGCGGCGGGCTTCGGCCGCCGCGCTCATGCGTTCGTCTCGGCGCGCGGCGCCGACAGGTGCCACAGGTACGCGTCCTCCAGCGTGGCGGTCACCGCGCGCGCGTCGGCGCGCGGCGCCGACTCCGACACGGTGCGCAGCGTCACCACGTCGCCGCGCCGGATCGTGCCGCTCACCACGCGTCCTTCCTTCGCACGCGCCAGGTCGCCCGCGGCCACCGACCACTCCCACACGCGGCCCTCGGCGGCGGCCAGAAGCTCCGACGCCTCGCCCACCGCCACCAGCGAACCGCGCGCCAGCAGCGCGATGCGCGACGCCACCGCCTCGACGTCCGACACGATGTGCGTGGACAGGATCACGATGCGCTCGCCCGAGAGTTCCGAGAGCAGGTTGCGGAAGCGCACGCGCTCTTCGGGATCGAGTCCGGCGGTGGGCTCGTCCACGATCAGGAGCCGCGGATCGCCGAGCAGCGCCTGCGCGATGCCGATGCGCTGGCGCATGCCGCCCGAGTAGCCGCCGAGCGGGCGGTGCATGGCGTCGGAGAGGTTGACCAGCTCGAGCAGCTCGAGTGCGCGCGTGCGCGCGGCGCGCGCGTCCAACCCCTTCGCGGCGGCGACGTAGTCGAGGAACTCGATCGCGTTCAGGTTCGGGTACACGCCGAAGTCCTGCGGCAGGTAGCCGAGCACTTCGCGCACCGCGTCGGGCCGCTTCGCGATGTCCTCGCCGTTCCAGGTGACGCGGCCGGCGCTCGCCGGCGTGAGCGCCGCGAGGATGCGCATGAGCGTGGACTTGCCCGCGCCGTTCGGGCCGAGCAGGCCCAGCACGCCGGGCCCGAGCGTGAGCGAGACGTCCTGCAGGGCCCAGCCGCGGCCGGGATAGCGCTTGCCGACACCTTCGAGTACGAGCTGCACGGGGAGCCTCCGGGTGGAAGGGTCCCGGCAGTACGGCCCGCCCGCGGGGCGGGTTGCGCGTCGCGACCACGGGCGCGCCACCCGCCTCCGGCCCGCTCAGCCCGGCGGCGAGCGACGCGCGTCGTCGAGCGCGCGCCGGAACTGCGCGCGCGCGACGGCCCGCTTGGCGCGGCGCGCCAGGTCGGCGTCGCCGGGCCGCGGCGCGGGCATGGCCTCCATCGCGAGCGACACCCGGAAGCGCTGCGCGAACGTGGGCAACGCCTTCCACCGGACCAGGAGCGAGTCCAGCTCCGCGTCGCACGGTCCGCAGCGGCGGTGCACGAGCAGCGTCTCGGCCTCCGCCATCAGCAGCAGCTGCCCGGCCAGCGCCTGGAACCGCGGCGGGCGCGCCGTGCCCGAGGCGGCCAGCCGGACGGGGCTGACGAGCAGGTTCAGCGGCCTCAGCAGGGCCTCGGCCTCGGGCTCGGTGATGAGGTTCTCGCGCACGAGCGGCGGCACCAGCAGCTGGCGAGCCTCGGTGCGCGCGGAGTCGATCAGCCCGGGCCGCTCCATCACGAGCCGGTGCAGCGCCCGCAGGTTGCGCCGGCGCGTGGCCGCGGGCAGCGACGGGCTCGACGCGTTCAGCGCCGCCGCTCGCGTGCACAACCCGGCGGCCACCGCCCGGTCCGCCAGCGCCTGCGCGGCGGCGTCCGGAGCGGGCGGCCGCGGCGGCGACAGGCGCCAGCGCGCCTCGAACACCTCGTCGCCCTCGAACAGCGCCGCCTGGCCGAACGGATCGAACACGTCGGCGGGCGCGGAATGCAGCGGCGTGCAGGAGCACGCGAACGACAGGAGAACCAGGACCCCGACCCACGGGCGCACGGCGGCCATCGAATCCCTCCACGCGAGAACGCGCCCGGGGGGGAACGGCGGCAGCCTACTCCGGCGGCATCGCGACGCGCGACGGGATTCTGGTTGCACAACGCGGCGACCGGAAGCGGCTGGACTCTGGACACGCCGCACGAGGATGCGGACCGCGCGCCGGGATGCGCCGAATGGAACGGGTGCTACGACGCGGGCGCGTCTCCCGCGAGCAGGAAGCGCAGGTCGTCGCGCGTGAGCGTGCGCGCGAAGCCCTCTTCCTCGAGGATGCCCTTCGCGAGCGCGCCCTTCTTCTGCTGCAGCTCCCAGATCTTCTCTTCCACCGTGCCCTGCGCGATCAGCCGGTACGCGATCACCGTGCGCGTCTGGCCGATGCGGTGCGCGCGGTCGATCGCCTGCGCCTCCACGGCCGGGTTCCACCACGGGTCGAACAGCACCACGTAGCTGGCCGCCGCCAGGTTCAGGCCCGTGCCGCCGGCCTTCAGCGAGATCAGGAACACGCACGGCTCGGGGTCCTTCTCGAACCCGGCCACCACGCGGTCGCGCTTCGTGGTGGCGCCCGTCAGCATGTGGCGCTTGATGCCGCGCTGCTCCATGGCGCCGTCGATCAGCTCCAGGCACTGCACGAACTGCGAGAAGACCAGCACCTTGTGGCCTTCCTCGAGCAGCGGCTCGAGCACGGCGAACAGTTCGTCGAACTTGCCCGAGCCCAGTTCCGCGCGGCCGCCGGCGAGCGCCGGGTGGCAGCAGATCTGGCGCAGCCGCGTGAGCAGCGCGAGCACTTCGAAGCGGTTGCGGCGCAGCCCCTCGTCGTCGGCGATCGACGCCATCAGCGCGCGGCCGCGCAGCAGCTCGCTCACGTACAGCTTGCGCTGCCCCGGCGTGAGCTCGCACTCGCGCGACTCCTCGATGCGCGGCGGCAGGTCGGTGGCCACCTGCTGCTTGAGCCGGCGCAGCAGCAGCGGGCGCAGGCGCGCGGCGAGCAGCCGGCGCGTCCACGGCGGCGCGTCGTGCTTGTCGTGGCGCTCCACGAACCGGCGCCGCGGCCCCAGGAAGCCCGGCTGCACGAACTGCACGAGGCTCCACAGGTCGAGCGCGCGGTTCTCGAGCGGCGTGCCGGTGAGCACCACGCGGTGCTTCGCCTGCAGTTCGAGTGCCGAGCGCGTGACGGCCGCGTCGGGGTTCTTGATGTTCTGCGCCTCGTCGAGGATCGCCGCGCGCAGCGGGATCTCGCGCCAGTGCGCGCGGTCGCGGCGCAGCAGCGCGTAGTTCGTGATCACCAGGTCGTAGTCCGGCACCTCGCGGCGCAGCACGTGGCGTTCCTCGCCGCTCGCCAGCACCAGCACGCGCAGGCTCGGCGAGAACCGCGCCGCCTCGTCGCGCCAGTTGTGCATGACCGACGCCGGGCACACCACGAGCGCCGGGCCGCCGTCGGGGTCGGCGAGTTTCATGTGCAGCAGCCACGCGAGCGCCTGCACCGTCTTGCCCAGGCCCATGTCGTCGGCGAGCACCGCGCCGAGCCCGGCCTGCCCCGTCCACGCGAGGAAGTCGAGCCCCGTGCGCTGGTACGGCCGCAGTTCGGCGATGAAGCCGTCCGGCGTGGGCACGGACGGCAGCCCCTGGAACGCCGCCACGCGCCGGCGCAGTTCGCGCAGCGCCTCGAGCCCCTCGCCCGTCGCGCCGAGCTGTTCGAGCTGCGCGAGGCTCTCGGGGCTCGCCTGCGCGAGCTGCCACAGCGTCACGCGCTGGCCCGACTCGCCCGCCTCGAGCCCGAGGTCGGCGAGCACGCTCGCCCACGCGTCGTGCGCCTCGGCGACGTCGCGCTTGACCCAGCCCGACGAGAGCCGCACGAACGACTCGCGGCTCGCGCGCAGCTTCGCGATGTCCTCGGCCGTCAGCGCGAGCCCTTCGCTCTCCCAGCCCACCGACACCTCGAACCAGTCGGTGCCGCTCGCGTCCACGCGCACGCTCGGGCGCACCACGCGCGAGCCGGCGAGCAGTCGCTGCGCCGCCTTGTTGCCGAACCAGCGCACGCCCGCCGGGCGGTCGTCCCACGCCGTGAGCAGCGCCGGCAGGTGGCGCGCGTTCAGCTTCATCCACCAGCCCGAGGCCCGCTCGTCGCGCGCCGCTTCCACCGTCTGCGCGCCCGTGGGCGAGCTGCGGCGCATCGGCAGCGTGCGCAGCCAGTCCGCGAGCGGCGCGAGCGTGCCGGCCTCCGGCATCTCGAGCCACGTCACGCCTTCCTCGTCGGCCGGTGGCTGCGCGTCGGCCGCGCGCTTCCTGCCGCGCGTCGCCGGCTCCTCCGCCGGCAGCTCGGGCAGCGCCACGTCCAGCTCGAGCGCGGCCTCGCCGGAACCCGCCGCACCCGCGCGCAGGCGGCGCCAGCGCTCGGGCGGCACGAACTCGAACAGAACGCCGCCGTCGGGCGGCCCCTGCCCCGGCTCCCACGCCGCGCCGCGCGTGGCGGCGAACGCGCGCAGCTGCAGCCAGTCGTCGTCGTCCACCGCGAGCGACACCACCGGCGTCACCGCGTGCGTGCGCGCGTGCAGCGCGAGCGCCGACCGCACGCTCTCGAAGCTCGCGGCCAGGTCCAGCAGCAGGTCCTCGCCCTCCTCGCGCGTCACCGGCACCGCGCCCGCGTCCTCGAACATGCGGCGCAGCTCGCGCGGCGGCTCGTCGGCCAGGCGGTGGAACTCGCCGCCCTCGAGCAGCAGGCTCGGATGGAACGACGCCTCGCGCTCGTCGGCCGGCAGCAGCAGCGCCGCGTGCGCGTCGACCTGGCGGCCGTCGGGCCACTGGAACGCCAGCACCACGCGCGTGCCCGACTCGTCGTCGCGCAGCGCGGGCACCAGCGCCACGCTGTCGTCCTGCAGCAGCACGCGCGCGCCCTCCTGCACGCCGGTGGCCGTGGCCAGTTCGGACGGCAGGTCGGCGGCCCACGTGAGGAACGGCGAGTTCGCGCAGCGGTCGAGCAACTGGTTCAGCGCCGACGTGGACAGGATCACCGGCTCACCGCTCCAGCTGAGCGTGGTGGCGAGCGCGCCGTCGAGCAGCGTGTCGAGCAGCCGCAGCTGCGGCGGCGACAGCTTGACGCCCTGGTTGCGCACCTCGGCGCGCAGCTGCATGAGCTGCTGCAGCGAGCGCGGCGCGTCGTCGAGCCGCGCCGTGGTCAGGCGCGCCTGCAGCGTGACGCGGATGCGCTCGGCGTCGCGCGTGAGGCCGAGCACCGCGCGCAGGCGGCGCGTGGTGGGCTCCTGGTGCTGGCGCGCCCAGCGCGACAGCGACTCCGCGAGCTTCGCCTTCGACAGCTCCGCCACGCGCTCGCGCAGGTCCTCGCGCTCGAGCAGCTCGCGCAGCGGCTTCGGCAGCACGGCGCCCTCGGCCTCGGCGAGCCCGCGCGCCACGCGGAACGCTCGCAGGTCGGGATCGGCTTCGCTGACGAGCTCGTTCAGCTCCGACGCGCTGAACGGCGACTCGAACAGCTGCGACTCGCGCACCAGCTCGCGCGCCGCCAGGTAGCGCGAATACGTGTCGGTGGCGTTGCGGAGCACGTCGAGCGCGCGCTGCGAGCGGCTGGCCGGCCGCGCCGATGCCGGCGGGTGCAGCGAGCGCGGCGCCGAGCCCGGTTCGCGCGGGCGCAGTTCGGGCGGCATGAGCCGCGCCAGCCGCACGTCGCGGAAGCCCTGGTCGCGCGTGGCGTCGCGCAGCAGCATGAGCGCCGCGGCGTACGCGTGCTTGCAGTACGCGCCGAGCGGGCACGTGCAGCGGTGCGACCAGCGGCCGTCGGACCACAGCCACTGCACGCGGTAGGGGCGCGATCCGCGCACGCCGGCGCGCAGTTCGGCGCCGTCCCACGCCAGGTCTCCCACGCGACCTTCGGCCGCGTAGCGGCGGCCACGCAGCGCGGAGGTTTCGTCGAAGACGGTGGACAGGTCGTCCACCAGGCGGAGGAAGGGCTGTTCGCGCATGAACGGCGCAGCAGACTACGCGCGGCGGCTGCGGTCAAGCGGGGCGCGGGCGCGCTTGTCGGCGGCGCTGCCCCGGCGCGGCGGGCCGGCCGCGGAACGCGCCGCACCGGCCGGGACCGTGCGCCCGCAGACGAACGGGGGGAGCCGCCCGTGGACGACTCCCCCCGCACGATCCGCCCGCCCGCCTACAGCCCGAACACCCCCAGCGCGCGCTTGAACGTGGTGCCGGCGTCGAGCGCCAGGCCGACGTTGAAGCCGATGCCGTCGGGGCCGTCCTTCCCGTCGGTGTCCACGTCGAGCTGCAGGAACACGCGTGGACGATGGTCTTCCTCGGCCGCGGCGGCGGCGCCCGCGGCGGGCTTCGCGGCCTCGGCGGCGCGCGGCGTGCCCAGGCGGCTCTGCAGGAACACGCGCCCGCGCCAGCGGCCCGACGCCCACTCGCTGCCGAACGCTTCGTTGCGACCGGTGGCGATCTGCAACTCGGAGCCTTCGAACGTGCCGGCGGTGCGCACGAAGCCGAACACCATCGCGGACGATGTCAGGAAGTCGGCGCCGCCCTCGCGCGCCAGCGTGTAGCCGCCCTCGAAGCCCATCTTGAACGCGACGCCGCCGTTGCCCGGCAGCACGTCGAGCGGCATCCGCAGCCACACGCCGTTCGTGATCTCGAGCACGGGCGAGCGGCCGATGCCGCTGCCGTTCGACTGCGCGCCGATCGTGCGCTCGCTCGTGGCGATGCGGCCGGTCAGTTCGAGCGCCGGCTTCGGGCTCAGCTTGCCGGCGGGCACGTCGATCACGCGGAACGACCAGCGCGCGCCCATGACGGTGGTGGACGACACGCTCAGGCCGAGACTGTCGGCCTCGTGCGACTGGAAGCGGTCGAACATCTTCGACGCTTCGAGGTCCACGTGGAAACGGTCGTCGCCCTCGGCGGACGCGGCGGGCGCGACGGCCGCGGCCGCAAACACGCGTGGCGTGCTCGTCGCGAGCACGGCGAGCAGCAGGGCGAAGCACGAAAGAACTCGGCGCACAGGGCGCATGGCACCTCCGGGATGACGGCCGGGTGCCTGGCCCGAGGGGTGTGCCAGGGCGCGCGAAGTGGCGCGCGACGCGGGGGTTATCGGCGGG
>JBGAMH010000127.1:7987-12729 GCA_044223135.1 Candidatus Eiseniibacteriota bacterium
GCCGGAGAGCGCCCCGGCCGCCGCGTCGTGCCCGCTTCCACCCCTACTCCTTCTTCACGCTCTCCACTTCGCACAGCACCGACTCGACGTCGTTGAACACGAGCGCGGTGGGCTCCTTCGGGGCCAGCGGCAGCGTGACGTCGGTGACCGGGCCGTTCACCCACACGCGCGTGCGCGCGTACTGATCGGCGCCGAAGTTCACGCGCACCATCACGGGCATGCGGAACGTCTCGGGCACGCCCTGCTGTTCCACGTGCAGGTTCACCTGCCACTGCTTCGCGGCGCCCTCGCCGACCGGTGACGTGCGCCACGTGACGCGGTAGCGCGGCACGTCGGTGCCGTACACCCACTGGTCGAAGAACCAACCGAGGTCCTCGCCCACGGCGCGCTCGGCGGCGGCGCGGAAGTCCTCGGTGGTGGCGTAGCTGCCGCTGTGACGCGCGTAGAAGTCGCTCATCATGGCGCGGAACGTGGCGTCGTCGCCGCGGTTCGCGTCGGACAGCATGGTGCGCAGCATGTGCAGCACCCACGCGCCCTTCTTGTAGATCACGAGCGAGTAGTCGCCCTCGGTGGTGCTGCTCTCGAGCCGCGGGCCGAGCCAGATCGGGCCGGCCTTCTGCCCGGGTCCGAACACGTACTGGCGGTTCTGCAGCAGGTACTCCTTCAGCGACCGCAGGATCTGCAGGTAGCTGTTCATGTCGCCGCGCCCGGCCTGCACGTACCAGAGCGCGCTGAAGTCCGCGAACGCCTCGTTCAGCCACACGTCGTGGTACGTGCGCGGCGTGACGCCGTAGCCCCACCACTGGTGCGCCAGCTCGTGCGCGCGGATGAAGTCCGTCGAGAACGCGGCGCCCGGCAGGTACTGGTCGGCCTTGCGCATCATGTGCATCAGGTTCGGGAACGCGAAGTACGTGCGCAGCGGGGATTCGACGGCGTTCAGCTGCTTCACGCGCGGCGCGCCGATCGCGCCGGTGTAGAACTGCGCGGCGCGCGCCACGTCGCGCGTGACGCTGCCCTCGTACGACCTCGTGTCGGCGAGCTGCGCCATGCTCCACGTCTCGTTCTGGCCCGAGCGGCCCGGCGAGTGGAACCACACGCGCAGCGGCTTCATCGGGCCGTCGGTCACCTCGAACGACCGCATGAAGTCCAGGCAGAACGCCGACAGGTACGCCACGTCGGTCGTGCGCCAGCGCGACTCCACGAACCCGCCTTCCTCGCGCGAACTCTCCAGCTCGCCGGACGCCACGAGCGGGTATCCCCGCGGCACGCGGAACGACAGGTCCCACGTGGCCCGGTTCGAGAACAGCGCGTACGGATGCCACAACAGCACGTCGCGGAAGACGAGCCACTCCTCCTCGGTGACCGGGCCCACCTCCTTCACGTTGCCGCCGCGGTTGCGCTCCTCCACCTCGGAGTGCGTCGCCAGCTTCATGCGCTCGAACATCTCGCCGTGGTACGCGAACCGCACCGTGCGCTTCTCGCCGGCGGCGAGCGGCGCGCCGAGGTCGATCCACCACGTGTTCGTGGTGACGTCGCGATAGAAGCGCGTGGGCCGCCGGAACGTCTCCGGATCACGGCCCTCCACGTGCACGCTGTCCACCCACAGGTCGGCGTGCATCACGGTGGTGAACCAGCGGGACGACGGCGCCACGCCGAGCAGCGTGTACGTGGCGGTGCCGCGCACCTTCAACGCGTCGTCGAACTCCAGCCGCAGGCGCGCGTCGGCCACGACCACGTTCGGGCGCTCGTCGCGCGCCGGCATCGAATCGCCGGCGGCGGCGAACTTGCAGATGGTCTCCTTGGAGTAGCGCCGGTACAGGCCCGACTGCTCGTCGTCGGGGGTGCGCAGCAACTGCACGCGCTCGGCATCCCACGGGTCGAGCGTGAAGAAGTACGACTTGCCCTTCGTGTCCACGAGGTGCGCCCAGAACCAGCCGGCGGGCGGCTGCTCCAGCATCGACAGCGCGGCGGTCACGTCGACGTCCTTGCGCTTGTTGCGCAGCAGGTACCGCCGCGATTCCACGAGCGTCGCGCCGAGCGCCGCCGGCGCCGAGCCGTCCTGGACATGCGTGGCCTCGGTCAGCTCGCGGAGCGTGGAGTCGGTGAAGAAGAACGTGGCGCTCTTCAGTGCCACGCGCAGCGCGGTGGTGCCGAAGAAGCGCCGCAGCTGTTCGCGCTCGATCGCGGACGTGGGCGTGAACACGAACGTGCCCTGGCCCACGAACACGGCCGCGCGGCCGCCGGCGCCGACGGGTCCGGCGAACGCGATCACGCCGTCGTTCAGCACGAACGATCCGGCCGCGCGCTCCAGCAGCACGCTCTGCGCGCGGCGCGCGTGCAGGGAATCCATGCGCATCGCGAGGAACTGCTCGCGGAACTGCTGGAACGCGGGCGAGCCGAAATCCTCGGCTCGTGCGACGGCGGCGCCGGTCGCCAGGGCGACGAGCACCGCGCACGGGAGAAGCCGGCGAAGGGGCATGCGCATGGCGGGAACATAGCGCAGAAGCGGGCGGGATCGGCGCGCGCTTCGGCCGCCGGCCGGCGCTCGTGCGCGCGGGCTCCGCGTTCGTGGCCGGCGCGGGCGGCCGATCAACGCCGCGTGGCGATGATCTCCACCACGGTCGGCGTCGCGAGGAACGCGTGCGGGTCCGCCTCGGTCTCGGCGAACGCCCGCCGGATCTCCGCGCCGCGCTCCGCCGACAGCCGGCCCAGCTCCACGAGCCGGGCGACCCCGGTGTCCACGAACGCACGCGGCCACTCCCACACGGGATCCGCCGGCCGAGCGAGCTCGGCGATCGGCGCGAGCGTGCGGATCTCCATGCCGAGCTCCATCAGCCAGCGCGGCAGGTCGAGCCCGATGTCCGGTTCGCCGCCGTTCTCGCGCCAGCTCGCCATGACCTCGGTCACGAAGCCCTCGAACGCCTCGCGGCGCGGCGACAGCCGCCACGCGCGATAGTCCACGTACTCGTGCAGCACCATCACGCCGCCCGGGCGCAGCGCGTGCACCGCGCGCTCCAGCAGCGCACGCGGCGATTTCACGAACGCGAACACCCAGCGCGACCACAGGCCGTCCGCCTGGATCGGCGGCAGCGGCTGCTCGTCGAGATCGAGCTCGACCACCTGGAGCTGCGCGTGCCCGCGTTCGCGCGCCGCGCGCTCGAGCACGTCGAGGAATCGGCGCGAGCGGTCCAGCGCGAGCACGCGGCCGCGCGGGCCCACGATGTCGGCGAGGTCGAGCGCCGCCCAACCCGGGCCGCATCCCAGGTCCACGAGCGTCTGGCCGGAACGGAAGCCCGCGCGCCGCCATGCGTCGGACGCGCGCGGGCGCCACACGCGGTGCTGCAGCCCGAGCCGGGTGATCTCCTCGTCGTGCGTCCCCAGGACGTAATCCTTCTCGGTCGACATCGGGTGCTCCCTCGGCCGGATCGAAACGGTGGGCCGCCATGGCGGCGCCGCGGAACGGCCACAACGTAACCCGTCCGCGCCCGGAACTCGGACGAAAACGGAACGCGGACTCCGGAACGCGACCGGCGCGGCCCCGCGGACGCCCGGGCGCGTTCCCGGCTCGCGAGGCGTGAACCGTAAAGGCTAGACTCCGCGCGCTCCGCCCGGAGCCTCGCGCGACGATCCGCTTCGCCCACGACGGGCGCGCCCGCGCGCGGCATCGCCTCCATCCACGGGACCTCCGATCGCGTGAATCGCCTGACGTCCGTCGCCGTCGTGCTCGCCGTGCTCGCGATCGTGCTCCTGCCCGGGCTGTCCGCGGTCGGCGAACTCGACGTGCGCGAGGCGCGCGACGCGCAGGTGGTACGCGAGATGACCGAGCGCCGCGAGTGGCTCACGCCGATCCTCGCGCGCGAGCCGTACTTCGCGCGACCGGCGCCGGGATACGCGCTCGACGCGCTCGCGCGCCGCGGCCTGCACGGCGAGGCGCCGCTGTCGCGCCTGCTGCGCTCCGTGGTGGCCGCGGTGCTCGCGCTCGTCGCGTGGTCGCTCGCGCGGCGCGCGTTCGGCGCGGCGGCCGGCGTGTTCGCGGGTGTCGCGTTCGCGACCATGCTCGGCACGCCGCTCGCGGTGCGCATGGACGCGCCGCAGGTGCTCGCGTCCGCGCTGTCGTGGTGCGGCATCGCGCTGCTGTGGCGCGCCGTGCTCGACGCGCGCTCGCCGATGCTCGAAACCGGCTGGGGCCGCGTCGGTCGCTGGCTCGGCTGGGTGTGCTTCGGGCTCGCGGGCGCCGTCGCGGGCCCGCTCGCCGCGCTGTGGCCGCTCGGCGGCTTCGCCCTGTACGCCGCGCTGCTGCACGAGCGGCGTGCGTGGCGCGCGCTCGACCCGTTCGCGGGCGTGCTCGTGATCGTGGGCGTGCTGCTGCCGTGGTACGGCGCGATGATCGCGCTGCACGGCCGCACGTTCCTGGAGCGCGTGCCGTTCCTGCCTTACGCCGAGGGCGCGCTCGGCGGCGGCGTGCTGCTGGCGGTGACGGGCTTCGTCGTGAACGCGTTCCCGTGGACGCCGCTCGTGGCGGCGGCGTTCATGGACGAGGCGCAGCGCATGCGCGCGGGCCGCACGCTGCGCAACGCGCTCGCGCCACGCGCGGCCGGCGACCCCGCGCGCGAGGTGGCGGTCGCGCGCGTCGCGGGCTCGTGGAGCGAGCACACCGCGTCGTCGCTGCTGCTGTCGCTCGCGCTCGCGTCGCTCGTGCCGGTGGCGCTGTACCCGTCGCCGCCGCTGACCGCAGCGCTGCC
>JBGAMH010000128.1:0-12835 GCA_044223135.1 Candidatus Eiseniibacteriota bacterium
ACCGGTCATGCGAACGCCCCGGACTGTGAGGTCCGGGGCGCGGGCGAGTCAATCGAAACGACCGAGCGTCACATCGGCAGCTTGAACACGAGGCCGCCCGAGGCCTGGAAGCCGCTCGGCCACCACGTCGCCTCGGCGCCGTTCGACTCGGCGCTCGCCATGCCGATGTAGCGGCCGACCTGGCAATTGAAGCCCGCCGAACGGCTCAGCATCATCATGCCCCCGATGCGGCCGGTCAGCGCGTAGCGCGTCGACGAAGCGGTCGTGAACGGATCGGTGGGGTAGCCCGAGGGAACGTCGACGCCGAAGCCGGTGAACTTCGCCTTGCCGGTCCAGTACTCGATGCCGGGGCCGAAGTACACGACGGCGCGCTCGCCGATCTTGACCGCGCGATCGCCGCCGAAGCGGAACGAGTACGAGGTCTGCGTGTACTTCTGATCCACCGACGCGGGCGGCGCGCCAGTGCCCGGCTTGTCCGTCTCGCCGAACGTCCCGTAGCTGGCCGAGAACGTGAACGCGTAGTCGTTCGACATCAGGCGCCAGTACTGGATGCCGACGCCCACTTCGGAGTGGGGCTGGCCGGCGCTGATGCTGTACTGGCCGGCCGGATAGGCGATGTCCGCCGAGCCGTTGGTGAGCTGGACGCCGAGGTAGCCTTCACCGGCGAGGGCCGCCGAGGCGAGGAGCATCGAGGCGAGGGCGATGCCGAACACGCGGATTCGCTTCATGGATCCCTCCAGATCGAGTTGGGGTTGCTCCCAGCGTCGTGCCGGGTCGAGCGGGAGACACGCTAGAAAAGGGGAGCCGGGGCTGTCAACGCGGCGGGCCCCGGAGGCTCGCCGAAAAGGCCGGGCACTTGTGCCGGTGGGGCCCGATCCGCTAGGATGCCGCCCGTCGCTCAAGCAGAAGCCCCGCGCTTCTCACCCCAGCGGACCTTCAGGGTCACGCAAAGGGTTCGGGCCGTTCGCCTTCGGGCCATCGGTCAGGAAGATCCGGCTTGCCGCATTCGGGACGCCGGGCGGGGTTTCATGCGAGACCCCGCCCGGCGTCCGGCCTTTTCCGGCCGACTCCGGTCGAGTCTCGTGAACCACCGCCGACGGAGGAAGACGCCATTACCATTCCGGGCAAGCAGCAGGAAGCGCGCGTCAACGAACGTATTCGCGTTCCGCAGGTGCGCGTCATCGGCGACGACGGCTCGCAGGTCGGCATCCTGACCACGCGAGAGGCCCTCGCCATGGCCCAGTCGAAGGGCCTCGATCTCGTAGAGGTCGCCGCGACCTCGCGCCCGCCCGTGTGCCGGATCATGGACTACGGGAAGTTCAAGTACGAACAGAACCTCAGGGCTCGCAAGGCGCGCAAGAACCAGCACCAGATGCAGCTGAAGGAAGTGAAGATGCGTCCGAAGATCGAGGACCACGACTACAACTTCAAGCTGCGTCACGCGCGCACGTTCCTCGAGGAGCGCGACAAGGTGAAGTTCACGGTCACCTTCCGCGGCCGCGAGATGGCGCACCAGGAGTTGGGCTACAAGATCATCGAGGCCATCGTCGCCGACCTCGCGGACGTCGCGGTCGTCGAGACGCCGCCGCGCACCGAAGGCCGCACGCTCAGCATGGTGATGACGCCGAAGGCCAAGATCAACGAACCGAAGAAGGCCTCGCCGGACGGCAAGCCCGCCGACGCGCCTCCGTCGAATTGAAGGAGAAGACCCCAATGCCCAAGCAGAAGACCAATCGCGCCGCGCGCAAGCGGTTCAAGATCTCCGGCACCGGCAAGGCGAAGCGTCGTCAGGCGCACCTGCGTCACGGCATGGTCGCCGATGCCCGCGGCCCCAAGCGCCAGAAGGGTTCGTCCGTCGTCGTCGCCGACGCCGACCAGGCGCGCGTGCTGCGGATGCTCGGCCAGCGCTGAACGAATCGATCGACCCCCGACCTGAACGCTCGCCCCTGAGAACGCGACGCGACCGCGCGTCGCGAACAGGGCAGGAGGAATAGTCCGATGCCTCGCTCCAAAACCGTCGTTCCCGGCCGCTCCCGGCGCAAGAAGGTCCTGAAGGCTGCCAAGGGCAACTTCCAGGGCCGTCGCAAGCTCTACAAGTCCGCACTGCAGACCGTGCAGCGTGCCGGCCAGTTCGCGTACGAGCACCGTCGCCTGAAGAAGCGCGACTTCCGCGCGCTGTGGATCACGCGCATCAACGCGGCCGCTCGCCTGAACGGCCTCTCGTACAGCACGCTCATCGCCGGCCTGAAGAAGGCGAACGTCGAGGTGAACCGCAAGCTGCTCGCCGACCTCGCCGTCCGCGATGCAGGCGCGTTCGCCAAGCTCGCGGAGGTGGCGAAGGCCGCGACGGCGTGAGTCCGATGTCGGACTCGCTGCTGTCCGGAATCGATGCGGGGTGGAGCGCGGCCGACGCGGCCGCGCTCTCGCCCGAGCATCCGGCGCACGTCGCCGAGCTCGAGGCGCTCGATCCCGCGCTCGCCGCGCTGCTGAAGCGTGGCGGTGACGTGCTCGCCGGTGCGCCCGACGACACTTCGCTGCGCGAGCGGCACACGGCGCTGCTCGGACGCGAACGCGGCGTCGTGACGCTGGCGCTCGCCGAAATGCCCCAACTCTCCGTCGAGCAGCGCAAGGTCCGCGGCAAGGGTCTCAACCTCGTCAAGCGCTGGCTCACCGAGATCCACGACGCCCGCCGCGAAGCGCTCGCCGCCGCGCGTGAAGCCGCCGGCGCGCTCGACGTGACGCTGCCCGGCCGCCGTCCGTGGACCGGCCGTCCGCACGTGCTCGCGCAGGTGCGCGACGACCTGCTCGACCTCTTCCACGGGCTCGGCTTCTCCGTGTACACGAGCCCCGAGGTCGAGCTCGACGAGTACAACTTCGGCAAGCTCAACTTCGCGCCCGATCATCCGGCGCGCGACGCGCACGACACGTACTTCGTGAACCCGGATGTCGTGCTGCGCACGCACACGTCGCCGGGCTGGGTGCGCGCGATGGAGGAGCGCAAGCCGCCGCTGCGGCTCGTGTTCCCGGGCCGCGTGTATCGCGCCGAAGCCGTCGACGCGAGCCACATGGACCAGTTCCACCAGATCGACGGCCTGTTCGTGGACCGCAACGTGTCGATGGCCGACCTCAAGGCCACGCTCAACACGTTCGCGCGCGCGATCTATCGCGCCGACCTGCCGACGCGCATCATTCCGATCTACTTCCCGTTCGTCGAACCCGGCGTGCAGATGGACGTGCAGTGCGTCACGTGCTCGGGCACCGGGCGCGTGAAGGGCGACGAGGGCGAGCGCCGCTGCCCGGTGTGCAAGGGCACGAAGTGGGTGGAAGTCCTGGGCGCCGGCATGGTGCACCCGAACGTGTTCCGCGCGGTCGGCCTCGACCCCGAGGAGTGGACCGGTTTCGCGTTCGGCATGGGCCTCGAACGCATCGCCATGGGCCGCTACGGCATCCCCGAGATCCGCCTGTTCCTCGAGAACGACGTGCGGTTCCTGGGCCAGTTCTAGGAAGGACGACTCCGAGTGAAGCTCCCGATCTCGTGGCTCCGCCAGTGGGTGGAGTTCGACGCGACGCCCGCGCAGGTGGCCGAGGCGCTGACCACGCGCGGCTTCTACGTGGAAGGCGTCGAGGAACACGGCCGGCGCTACCCCGGCATCGTCGTGGCGCGCGTGCTCGAAACCGAAAAGCACCCGAACGCCGACAAGCTGAAGCTGTGCCGCGTGGACGGCGGCTCCGGCGAGCTGCGCATCGTGTGCGGCGCGCCGAACGTGGCGGCCGGCATGGTGGTGGCGCTGGCGACGCTCGGCACCACGATGCCGAACGGGCTCGTGATCAAGGCAGCGAAGATCCGCGGCGAAGAGAGCCACGGCATGCTGTGCTCGGCGCGCGAGCTGATGATGTCCGAGGACCACGGCGGCATCCTGGACCTGCGCGAGACGCTCGCGGGCGCCGACCTGGTGCCCGGGCGCGCGCTCGACAGCTACCTGCCCGAGCCCGACGCCGTGCTCGAAGTGGAAGTGCCGTTCAACCGCCCCGACGGCATGGGCGTGGTCGGCCTCGCGCGCGAGGTGAAGGCCGCGCTCGGCGGCCGCTGGACGCCCACGGCGCACAAGCGACTCGCGGCGAAGCCCGCGGTGCCGGGCGGCTTCGACCTCACGCTCGAGGACCGCGACGGCTGCCCGAGCTACCTGGGCCAGGTCGTGACGGGCGTCACGATCGGGCCGTCGCCCACGTGGCTCGTGCGGCAGCTCGAGGCGATGGGTCAGCGCTCCATCAACAACGTGGTCGACCTGACGAACCTGGTCCTGTTCGAGTTCGGCCAGCCCGTGCACGCGTTCGACCTCGACACGCTCGCCGGCCCGGCGATCGTGGTGCGGCGCGCGAAGGCGGGAGAGAAGCTCGTCACGCTGGACGGCAAGGAGCGCGAGCTGAACCCGGAAGTGCTGCTGATCTGCGACGCGAAGCGCCCCGTGGCGCTCGCGGGCGTGATGGGCGGCGCCGAGACCGAGGTGACCGACGCCACGAAGAACCTGCTGCTGGAGTGCGCGTGGTTCCGCCCGCAGCGCATCCGCCGCTCGGCGCGCTCGCTCGATCACGCCACCGAGGCGAGCAAGCGCTACGAGCGCGGCGTGGATCCGGGCGTCGCCGACGCCGCGGCGGCGCGCTTCCTGGCGCTGCTCCAGGAGCTCTGCCCCGGCGCGCAGCTGGGCGCGGGCACGTGGCTGCGCGAGAAGCCCGAGCCGCCCACCCTGAGCCTGCGGCCGTCGCGCTGCGAGCGCCTGGTCGGGCTGCCGTTCACGGCGTCGCGCTGCACGCAGCTGCTCGAAGCGCTCGAGTTCGGCGTCAAGGCGCAGGGTGACGTGCTGCGCGTGACGGTGCCGAGCTGGCGACTGGACGTGTCGCTCGAGGACGACCTCGTGGAAGAGGTCGCTCGCAGCCACGGGTACGACCTCATTCCCGACGCGCCGCTCGAGACGGGCGGAGCCTTCGCCACGCGCACGCCGCGCGAGCGCACGGTGCGCCGCGCCCGCGAAGCGATGCTCGCGCGCGGCCTGCACGAGGCGTGGTGCAGCAGCATGGTCGGCGAGCGCGAAGCGCTGGACGCGGTCGCGCTCCTCGGCGAGGAACCGCGACTGGTGCGGCTCGCGAACCCGATGAGCCGCGAGAGCGAGGTCATGCGCCCGAACCTGCTGCCCGGCCTGCTGCGCGCGGTCGCGCACAACCTGCGACAGGGCGCGGCGGCGGTGCGGCTGTTCGAGGTGGGCGCGGGCATCCAGTGGAAGAAGGGCCAGGATCCGGCCCGGGGAGAGCTGCCCGAGGAGACGCTGATGGTCGCCGCGGTCGTCGCCGGCCAGCGCTGGGCGCACGCGCACGACACCACGCAGGCGACCGCCGACTTCCTGGACGCCAAGGGCCTCTGGGAAGCGTGGCTCGACGAAATGCGCGTTGACGGCCCCACATGGCGCTCCTATGCTGCGGCCGGTTGGAAACCCGGTGCCAGTGCGGAAGTTGCGGTCGGGACTTCACGCATTGGCTGGGCCGGTCAGCTGGCTCCTTCCTTCCTCCGCTCGTGGGACATCGAGGTGCCCGTCCACGCGTTCGTGGCGCTCCTCGAGCCGCTCGGCGGGGCGGGGCCGGGGCGGCGGGCCAGCCTGCCGGGCCGCTTCCCGGCCGTGCGCCGCGACCTCGCGTTCTTCGTTCCGCGGGCCGTGACGCACGCCCAGATCGTCCTCAGCCTCACCGGTGCGTCCGGCGAACTGCTGCGGTCGGTCGAACTGTTCGACGTCTACGAGGGCCCCGGAACGCCGGCGGGCATGAAGAGCCTGGCTTACGCGCTGCAGTTCCAGAGCGCGGAGCGAACGCTGGCGGAGTCCGAGGTCGAGTCTCTACAGGAACGCATGGTGGCGGCCGTCGCGAGGGAATGCGGCGGTCAGCTGAGGGAAAAAGCATGATGGACACCGCCGTCGTGACCACCGCCGATCTGGACAAGCTGGCCGAACGCGTCGAGAAGGCCGCCTCGCTCGTGCAGCAGCTGCGCGAGAAGAGCGCCACGCTGGAGCAGGAGAAGGCCGAGCTCACGCGGAAGCTGGCCGAGACGGAGCAGAAGCTGCAGGGCCAGGATCCCGCCGCGATCGTGCAGGAACTCGCTGCGCTCAAGAAGGAGCAGCGCGAGTGGCACGGGGAGCGGCGCGAAGTGGCCACCCGGATCGAGGCGCTCCTCAAGAAGCTGGAGCGCATCGAGTCGTAACCCCGTCGCGGAGCCGAGCACCGGCGCTCGCCGGTGGGTCGGACACCGGGCGGACGCACTGACCAACACTCGCAGGGAAAGCGGCGACCCAGGCGAAATCGATGGAAACCACCGACCTCGGCGGCCGGAACGAATCGAAGAACATCGTTCAGGTCCAGATCTTCGGTCACCACTACACGATCCGCGGCGAAGCCGACCAGGAGTACATCCTGGGCGTGGCCGCGTACGTGGACCGGAAGATGCGCGAGATCACCGAGAAGCTCCCGGTGGCCTCGCTGTCCAAGGTGGCGATCCTCGCCTCGCTGAACATCGCCGATGAGTTGTTCAAGGAGCGCGCATCGCGAGAGCGGCAGGGAAGCCAGATGAGCGATCGGGCGGCTCGCCTGAACGCCATGCTGGACCAGATCCTGGAGGACGAGTCCTCCTGAACCCCGCTGTTCCCGCGGCGCCATCCGCGACGACATCCCCTGCGGTGCCCGTGATGGTTACCCGTTCTTGAACCAATGAAGCGTTCTCGGGAGAGCCGATGAGCGGCGACGCCACACCTCACGTCCTCACGGACGGCGGGGGAGGCTGACCCGGTCCAGGTTCGCCCACCTGCACTGCAGGTTCACAAGAACGTCGACCACACGGCACTCGCGGGGTCTTTCTCCCTGCCTCGATGCTGGCGGCCGCCGGCATCAAGGGGGGTACGATGAATCAGGCATGGCTCGTCGGCGGCATCGTGCTCGATGCCGTCGCGGCATTTCTGCTGGGCTGGTTCGTCCGCAGCCGCCTGGGCAAGGCGCGCCTGCGGAGCGCCGAGGCGCGCGCCCGCGAAGTGCTCGAGGACGCCCGGAAGGAAGCCGAGACCGTGCGCCGCGACGCGGTGCTGCAGGGCCGCGAGGAGACGCTCCGCCTGAAGCAGGAGGTCGAGCGCGAGATGCTCCAGGCGCGCAACGCCCAGCTCGAGACGGAGCGCGCGTTCCAGCAGAAGGAAGCCGCGTTCAACCGGCGCGTGGAGCTGATCGACAAGAAGGAGCGCGACCTCAAGAAGCTCGAGGGCGACATCGCGGCCCGCGAGCAGACGGTGGGCGCGCGCTCCGGCGAACTCGATGCGCTGATCGCGTCGCAGACGGCGAAGCTCGCGCGCATCGCGAACCTGACGCCCGAACAGGCGCGCGAGCAGCTCGTGGCCTCGATCGAGCAGGACGCCCGCGCCGACGCGGCGCGCCGGGCCGCGGAGATCCGCGAGTCGGCGCAGCGCAACGCCGAGCGCGACGCGCGCAAGGTGCTCTCGCTCGCGATCCAGCGGTTCGCCGGCGACCACGTGTCGGAAACCAGCGTGTCGGTGGTGCACCTGCCGAGCGACGACATGAAGGGCCGCATCATCGGCCGCGAGGGCCGCAACATCCGCTCGTTCGAGATCATCACCGGCGTCGACGTGATCATCGACGACACGCCCGAGGCGGTGATCCTGTCCGGATTCGACCCGGTGCGCCGCGAGATCGCGCGCATCTCGCTCGAGCGGCTCGTGGCCGACGGCCGCATCCATCCGGCGCGCATCGAGGAAGTCGTCACGAAGGTGCGCGAGGAGGTCGAGGCGAAGATCGCCGAGCTGGGCGAGATGGCGTGCCTCGAGGTCGGCATCGTCGGCGTGCATCCCGAGCTGATGAAGTACCTCGGGCGCCTGCACTACCGCACGAGCTACGGCCAGAACATCCTGCGCCACTCGATCGAGACCGCGCACCTCGCGGGCATGATGGCGGCCGAGATCGGCATGGACCTGCACCTGCAACACCAGCTACGGCCAGAACATCACCGGCACTACGGNAGCTGATCGCACCAGCTACGGCCAGAACATCCTGCGGCACTCGATCGAGGTCGCCCACCTGGCCGGCATCATGGCCGCCGAGATCGGCATGGACCAGAAGATGGCCAAGCGCGGCGGCCTCATGCACGACATCGGCAAGGCGATCGACCACGAGCAGGAGGGCACGCACCCGGCGCTCGGCATGGAGCTCGCCACGCGCTACGGCGAACCGCAGCCCGTGCTCGACGCGATCGGCTACCACCACGACGACTACGCGGGCGGCAGCCTGTGGCCCGTGCTGATCTCGGCGGCCGACGCCATCTCGGGCGCCCGCCCCGGCGCGCGGCGCGAGAGCCTGGAGATCTACATCAAGCGGCTCGAGTCGCTCGAGAAGATCGCGAACGCGTTCCCCGGCGTGGAGAAGAGCTACGCGATCCAGGCCGGCCGCGAGGTGCGCATCATGGTCGAGCACCAGAAGGTGGACGACGCCCGCGCGCACGGCCTGGCCAGCGAGATCGCGCGCCGCATCGAGAAGGAACTGCAGTACCCCGGGCAGATCCGCGTGACGGTGATCCGCGAGACGCGCGCGGTGGACTACGCGAAGTAGCCGGTTCCCGGCGCGGCGCCCACGAGCGCTTTGCCGGGTCGCACCGGGGCGCCGGCGACGGCGCGCGACGGATCGCACACTTCCCATCGGGTGGAAAGCGACATGACCAACATTCTGTTCATCGCCGACGTCATCGGCGCGCCCGGGCGCGAGGTGGTCAAGGCGCTGCTGCCGGGCCTGCGTCGCCGGCACGACCTGCACCTGGTGGTGTGCAACTGCGAGAACTCCGCGGCGGGATTCGGCGTCACGCGCGAGACCGCGCGCGACCTGTTCTCGGCCGGGTGCGACGTGCTCACGGGCGGCAATCACCTGTGGGACAAGCGCGATTCGATGGACTACATCGCCGAGGAGCCGCGCCTCGTGCGCCCGGCGAACCTGCCCACCGGCACGCCCGGCGAGGGCTGGCGCGTCTTCAAGGCGTCGAACGGCGTGCCCGTGGGCGTGGTGAACCTGCTCGGGCGCGTGTTCATGAAGGAGTGCGACTCGCCGTTCGAAGGCGCCGACCGGGCGATCGCCGCGCTCGCCCCGCAGGCGAAGGTGGTGCTCGTGGACATCCACGCCGAGACGACCGCCGAGAAGATGGCGCTCGGCTGGCACCTGGACGGGCGCGCGAGCCTCGTGGTGGGCACGCACACGCACGTGCAGACCGCGGACGACCGCGTGCTGCCGCGCGGCACGGCGTTCGTGTGCGACGCGGGCATGACGGGCGGCTTCGAGTCGGTGATCGGCATGGAGCGCGACGGCGCACTGCGGCGCTTCCTCACGCTGCTGCCCGAACGCCTGCAGCCGGCCGACGGCGACCTGCGGCTGAACGCCGTGCTCGTGCAGGTGGACGAGACGACCGGTCGCGCCACGCGCGTCCAGCGCCTGCAGATCCCGTACGTGCGCGGCGGCGCGGCCGCAGGCGGCTGCCGCCTGCTCACGGGCGCCGAGCCGGCCGAGGCCGCGCGCGTCGAGGCGCAGCTGCGCGCGCACGCGCTGGTGCAGGCGGGCGTGCAGCCGAAGCTGGCGCTGGTGTCGGTGGGCGACGACCCGGCGTCGCAGGTGTACCTGAAGAAGAAGGGCGAGGCGTGCGCCGATGCCGGCATCGCGGTGGACCGCGTGCAGTTCCCCGCGGGCTCCACGACGGCCGAGGTCGTGCGCCGCGTGCGCGAACTGGGCGCCGATCCGTCCGTGCACGGCATCCTCGTGCAGCTGCCGCTCGCGGCGCCGGCCGACGGGCAGGCGGTGCTCGAGGCGATCCCGCCGGCCAAGGACGTCGACGGCTTCCATCCCGAGAGCGCCGGCCGTCTCGCCGTGGGCCTGCCGGGCTTCGTGCCCGCCACGCCCTACGGCATCGTGCGGCTGCTGCAGCACTACGAAATCCCGATGCGCGGCCGGCACGCGGTGGTGATCGGCCGCAGCCACATCGTGGGGCGGCCCATGGCGACGCTGCTCTCGTCCAAGGGCTGCGACATGACGGTGACGATCGGGCACAGCGCGAGTGGCCCCGGGCTGATGGAGCTGGCGCGCCAGGCCGACCTGCTCGTGGCCGCCGCCGGCCAGCGCCACATGGTGAACGGCGACTGGGTGAAGCCGGGCGCCGTGGTGGTGGACGTGGGCATCCACCGGCTGCCGCCCGCGCCCGGCTCCACGAAGAACCGCCTCACGGGCGACTGCGAGCCCGACAGCGTCAAGGCCGTGGCATCGGCGTTCACGCCCGTGCCCGGCGGCGTCGGACCGATGACCGTGGCCATGGTCGTGCTGAACACCGTGATCGCGGCCGAGCGCCAGAGCGGGAAGGAGCAGGCCTGACGTGGCCACGATGCCCGCTCCCGAGGATCGCGTCCTCACCGTCCTCGAGCTGACGCGCGCCATCAAGGAGACGCTCTCCGAGTCGTTCGGCTCGGTCTGGGTGAAGGGCGAGATCTCCAACTTCAAGCGCGCCGAGAGCGGCCACCTGTACTTCAACCTCAAGGAGGGCCGCGAGGCGCTGCTCGCCTGCGTGATGTGGCGCGGCAGCGCGATGCGGCTGGGCTTCAACCCGGCCGACGGCACCGAGGTGGAGGCGTTCGGCGAGATCACCGTCTACGAGCCGCGCGGCAACTACCAGCTCGTGGTGAAGACGCTGCGCCCCGGCGGCCTCGGCGCACTGCTGCTGCAGCTCGAGGAGCTGAAGCGCCGCCTGCAGGCCGAGGGCCTGTTCGACGCGGCGCGCAAGCGCCCGCTGCCGCGCTTTCCGCGCACGGTGGGCGTGGTCACGTCGCCGGTGGGCGCCGCGGTGCGCGACGTGGTCAAGGTGCTGCGTTCGCGCTGGCCGTCCGTGCGGATCGTGCTCGCGCCCGTGCGCGTGCAGGGCGAGGGCGCCGCGGCCGAGATCAGCGCGGCGATCCGGCGCGCTTCGACCGCTGGGGCGGCGCCGACGTGCTGATCGTGGGCCGCGGCGGCGGCTCGCTGGAGGACCTGTGGGCGTTCAACGAGGAGCCGGTCGTGCGTGCGATCGCCGCCTCGCGCACACCCGTGATCAGCGCGGTGGGTCACGAGGTCGACTGGACGCTCGCCGACCTCGCCGCCGACGTGCGCGCGGCCACGCCGTCGAACGCCGCCGAGCTGGCGGTGCGCGACCGGGCCGAGATGGCGCACCGATCGAGCAGTGGAGCGTGCGCGCCGACCGCGCCGTGCACGAGACGATCGCCGAGCACCGCCGGCACCTCGAACGCCTGCTCGGCCGCTACGGCTTCCGCAACGTGCGCGAGGTGTTCGGCGACTGGCAGCAGCGTGGACGAGTATCGCGCCCGCATGGACGCCGCACTCCGCGCGCGCATGGCGCGGTGGCGCCAGCGGCTGGACGGCGCGCGCTCCGCGTACGGCCTGCGCGAGTTCCCGCGCCAGCTGCGCGACCGCCGCGACGGGCTGACCCGCCTGGCGGACCGGCTGGAGGACGCCGTGGTGGACAGCGTCCAGAATCAGCGTCGCCGCGTCGCCGCGCTCGAGGACCGCCTGCGGGCGCTCAGCCCGCGCGCGGTGCTGGAGCGCGGCTATGCGCTGGTGCGCGGCGCCGACGGCGTGTTCGTGCGCTCGGCCGTCGCGCTGGAGCCCGGACAGAAGGTCACACTGGAGTTCGCGCGCGGCGAAGCCGGCGCGACGATCGACACCATCCGACCCGGAGAACGCGATGCCCCCCAGGAAGACCGCGGCGGCCCCGCCCGGAGCTGAGCCGCCTCTCGACTTCGAAGAGTCCATGAAGCGCCTCGAGACCGTCGTGGACGAGCTCGAGAGCGGCGAACTGTCGCTGGAGGATTCGATCGCCCGCTACGAGGAGGGCGTGAAGCTGTCGCGCCGCCTCACGCAGACGCTGGATGCCGCCGAGAAGCGCATCGAGCGGCTGGTCGAGGCGGGGGACGACGCCGAGCCCACGACGGAAGACGTCGAGCTGAAGCTCGGGAACGACGACGGTCCCGAGGGCGAGTTGCCGTTCTGATGGCGCCGGCACGGGGGCCGCGACCGGCCGTGCTGGCCACGACGCGCGCACTGGCCGCGCGCCGCACCGCATTCGAACGCCACCTCGCGACCGCGCTGCGCGAGCGCGCCGGCGGACCGGGCCGGCTCGGCCAGGCCGTGCGCTACGCCGCGCTGTCGCCGGGCAAGCGGCTGCGGCCGCTGCTCGTGCTCACGGCGTGCGAGGCGGTGGGAGGCGAGTGGCGCCGCGCACTGCCGGCCGCCGTCGCCGTGGAGTGCGTGCACGCGTTCTCGCTCGTGCACGACGACCTGCCCGCGATGGACGACGACGACTACCGCCGCGGCCGCCTCACGACGCACAAGAAGTTCGGCGAGGCGCTCGGCGTGCTGTCGGGCGACGCGCTGCTCGCGTTCGCGTTCGAGGAGCTGTCGCGCCTGCGCGAGCAGGGCGTGCCCGACGCGCGCGTCGTGGACGCCGTGCGCCGGCTCGGCCGCGCCGCGGGCGCCGACGAGCTGGTCGGCGGCCAGGCGCTCGACATCGCCGCCGAGGGCCGCAAGCCCACGGCGCACCTCGTGCGCACGATCCACACGCGCAAGACCGGCGCGCTCATGGGCGCGTCGCTCGCGCTCGGCGCGCTCGCGGGCGACGCGCCCGTGCGCACGGTCGAGAAGCTGCACGACGCCGGCGTCATGCTCGGCTTCGCGTTCCAGATCCACGACGACCTGCTCAACGCCGGCTCGTCGCTCGGCACCC
>JBGAMH010000129.1:0-12683 GCA_044223135.1 Candidatus Eiseniibacteriota bacterium
ATCGTGGAGGTGCACCCCGAGCCGGAGCAGGCGCTCTCCGACGGCGAGCAGAGCCTGACGCCCGACGAGTTCGCCGCGCTGATGGAAGGGCTGCGCCGCGTGCCGGGGCCGGGAGCGGCGAAGCGCGCGTGAGGCGCGCCGCGCCTCAGCTGGCCGAGCCGGTCGCGCGCCGCGCGGCGGGCGCGGCCGGAGGCACGTCGAGCGCCGGCTCGGGGCCGCGCTCGTCCTGCAGCGCGCGCAGCACGCGTCGCGTCTGCGGCGCGAACCAGTCCACCTCGCCCGCGGCCTCGATGGCCACGCGTCCCTGCGCGTCGAGCACGTACGTGTACGGCAGGCTCGGGCAGGGCAGCTGGCTCACCAGCGCGCGCTGGTGGTCGAGCAGCACCGGCAGCTTGAGCCGGTGGCGCCGCACGTAGCGCGCCACCGACGGGAACGGGTCGAACGTGACCAGCGCCACGTGCGCGCGGACCATGTCGTCCTGGCGGTGCAGCGAGTCGAGCGCGGCCGACTGCGCGCCGCCGTTCAGCTCCCACGGCGCCCAGTAGTGCACCACGAGCACGCCGTCGCCCGCGCGCAGCCGCGAGACGCCCTCGGGGATCGACGGCAGGGCCACGTCGAACGCGACGCGTCGGCGTTCGGCCACGGGTCGCAGCGCGAGCGCGTGCGGGCCGTCGCCGGGCCTCTGCACCAGCCACAGCTGGCCGCGCCACATCGTGAATGCCGCCAGCAGCACGAGCCCCAGCAGCACCAGCCGCGCGATCCTCACGCGACCTCGAGCGGCGTGCCGGTGCGGCGGTCGCGGTGCGCGAGCCCGAGCCAGTGCGCGAAGCAGTCGGCGACCACGATCACCATCAGCGTCATCACCGACAGCGTGACCACGCACTGCATGCGTGCGGGGCCGGGCGCCTGCACGAACGCGGCGAGCAGGTCGGGCGCGCCGGCCGCGAGCTGCGGGCGCAGGTAGTTCACGGACAGGTTCAGCCACCCGGCCGTGAGCGTGTTCACCACCATGAACGCGAGCGGCACGAGCGTGACCGCCACCCAGCGCCCGCGGCCCTGGTTCAGGAGCCACGACGTGCCGATGGCGAGCGCGAATGCGGCCAGCAGCTGGTTCGACACCCCGAGCAGCGGCCAGATCGCGCTGACGGTGCCGGTCCACACGAAGTAGCCCCACGCGCCCACGGCCAGCGCGCTGAACACCAGCGCCGGGGCGGGGCCCGTCCACGTGCGCAGCCGGGGCACGGCGAGCCCGCCGACCTCCTGCAGCATGTAGCGCGTCACGCGCGTGCCGGTGTCGATCAGCGTGAGCACGAACATCGCCTCGAACATGATCGCGAAGTGGTACCAGAAGCTCATGAGCCCGCGGAGCATCGGCAGCGACGAGAAGATCTGCGCCATGCCCACGGCCAGCGACACCGCGCCGCCGGGCCGGCCGGCCAGCGTTTCGCCGACCTGGGCCTCGAACGTGTGCAGGTGCTGGACCGCGAGGCCGAGCTTCGCGAACACTTCGGGCCGCGCGTTGATCGCGAAGTAGTCGTTCGGGTGCAGCGCGCACGCGGCGATCAGCGCGATCACGCCGACGAAGCCCTCCAGAACCATGGCGCCGTAGCCGATCGGCAGCACGTGGCGTTCGCGTTCGATCATCTTCGGGCTCGTGCCCGAGGCGATCAGCGAGTGGAAGCCCGAGATCGCGCCGCAGGCGATGGTGATGAACACGTACGGGAACAGCGTGCCGGGGAACACCGGGCCGCCGCCGCCGGCGTACGCGGTGACCGCCGGCATCTGCAGGCGCGGGTTCACCACGATCACGCCCAAGGCCAGCAGCAGCACCGCGCCGATCTTCAGGAAGCTCGACAGGTAGTCGCGCGGGCACAGCAGCAGCCACACCGGCAGCACGGACGCCACGAAGCCGTACGCCATGATCGCCAGCGTGAGGGTCTTCGCGTCGAGCACGGCCCAGTGCGCCCAGGGCGTGCCGCGGAACCACGCGCCGCCCGCGAGCGCCGCCACCAGCAGCACGACGCCGGCCACGGTGGCCTGGCCCACGGCGCCGGGCCGGAGGCGATGGCTCCACAGGCCCATCAGCAGCGCGATCGGCACCGTGCACGCGATCGAGAACACGCCCCAGCTGGACTCGCGCAGCGAGTTCACGACCACGAGCGCCATCGCGGCGAGCGCCACGGCCATCACGAACACGATCGCCACTGCGGTGGCGGCGCCCGTGAGCGGGCTCACCTGTTCGCGCGCGATGTTCGCGAGCGAGCGGCCCTGGCTGCGCACCGACGCGGCCAGGATCACCAGGTCGTGAACGCCGCCCGCCACGACCGAGCCCACGAGCAGCCACAGGAAGCCCGGCGCCCAGCCGAACTGAGCGGCGAGCACGGGGCCGATCAGGGGACCCGCCCCGGCGATCGCCGCGAAGTGGTGGCCGAACAGCACCCACGGCCGCGTGGGCTCGTAGTCGTGACCGTCGCGTCGGGTCCATGCGGGCGTCCGGCGAGCGTCGTCCAGCGCGAGCACGCGGGCGGCCAGGAACGCGCCGTAGGTGCGGTACGCGATCAGCGCGACCAGCGCGGAGACCACCACCAGGTAGAGTGCGGGCAAGGCGATTCCCCCGAGGGACGTTCAGCGGACGCGGCGCGGGCGAGTGTAGTCGCTGCGGCGAACGCGCGGCCACGGGAAAGCGCGGCGCGGGGGAGGTGGTTCGCTCGGGCGCGCCGGCGGCGGCGCCCGCTCAGGCGGCTTCGCGCTCGGCGGTGTCGTGCGAGACGTCGAACAGGCGCAGGAACGCGTCCACCACGCGCGGATCGAACTGCGTGCCGCGGCCCGCGCGCAGCACGGCGAGCGCCTCGGCGTGCGAGCGGCCCTCGCGGTACGGACGGTCGGCCACGATCGCGTCGTAGGTGTCGGCCACGGCCAGGATGCGCGCGCCGATCGGGATCGCCTCGCCCGCGAGGCCCTTGTAGCCCGCGCCGTCCCAGCGCTCGTGGTGGTACTGCACCAGCGGCACCACGTCCTCGAGCAGGCCGCCGACCCGGCGCAGCATCGTGGTGCCGTAGTCCACGTGCCGACGCATCTCCTCGGTCTCCTCCGGCGTGAGCTGGCCGGCTTTGCGCAGCAGCTCGCCGCTCACGTCCACCTTGCCGAGGTCGTGCAGGTACGCGGCCACGCGCAGGGTCTCGACGTCCGGCTCGGCCAGGCCCAGTTCGCGGCCGACTTCCACCGCGCGGCCGGCGACGCGGCGCGAGTGGTTCTCGGTGGAGCGGTCCATCGAGTCGATGAACTTGGACATCACCTCGACCACGCCCACGTACGCCTGCCGCATCTCGCGCACGCGCCGCTGCTCGCGGTGGGCCAGTCGACCGACGCCGTACGCGGTCAGGTACAGGAACGACGCCCACACCACCAGGTCCAGCCAGCGCATCCACTCCGCGTGGCCGGAGTCGGTGAACAGGTGGTCGTTCATGAGCGCGGCCCCGATCACGAGCATCGCCGACGAGGCGGCGGCGGTGACCCCGGCGCGTTCGCCCATGCGCCAGGCGGCGTAGACCACGGGCAGGTAGAAGAAGTTCAGGAACGCCTGCTGGTTCCGCACCACCAGCAGCACCACCGCGCTCACCGCGACCACGCCGAGCGCCGCCAGCAGCGGCTCCAGCACGGGCGAACCCGCCGGGCCTCGCGGGCCGGGTGGCGCCGACGGCACGGTCAGGACGCCTTCTTGGTCCTGGCGAGCCCGGTCGGGCGGGGCTGCAGGCTCGAGGGTCGGGTCATCAGGCTCGACGTGCGCGGCGGCCGCGGCGGCCGCTGCGGGTCGTACACGCGGCTCGTGGTGCCGCAGCCGGGGCAGTGCTTCCACTCGGGCTGCAGGCGCCGGTGACACGTCGCGCACTGCTCGCCCGCGTACTTGCCGCACGCGGGGCAGTGCTCGAACTCGCGCGGCATCGTTTCGGAGCACTGGCTGCAGATCTTCATGCCCTCGTCGCCCAGGTGCACCACGCGCAGGACCTCGTCCAGCGTGGTGCGCCCTTCGCGCGCCTTCTTGACGCCGTCCTGCCCGATCGGGCGCATGCCCTGGTCGACCGCGGCGCGGCGGATCTCGTGGTCGGGTGCGTTGCGCGCGATCAGGCGCCGGATCGGATCGTCCACTTCGAGCACCTCGAAGATGCCCGTGCGGCCGGTGAAGCCGGTCTCGCGGCAGTTCGGGCAGCCCGGGGCGCGCCACAACTCCACGCTCGCGCTGCCGCCGCCGCCGCCGAGCAGCGCCAGGTTCGAGGCGTCCGTCTCGTACGGCTCGCGGCACTTCGGGCACAGCGTGCGCACGAGGCGGATGCTCACGACGCCGATCAGCGACGACGCCACCATGAACGGCTCGAGGCCGAGGTCGACCAGTCGCGTCACGGCGCCGGCCGCGTCGTTCGTGTGCACGGTGCTGAGCACGAGGTGGCCGGTCACCGACGCGCGGAACGCGATCTGCGCGGTCTCGCGGTCGCGGATCTCGCCGATCATGATGACGTCGGGGTCCTGGCGCAGGATCGAGCGGAGCACGGCGGGGAAGGTCTTCTTCGCCTTCTCGTCCACCTGCACCTGGTTGATCCCGGCGATCTGGTACTCGACCGGGTCCTCGACCGTGGTGATGTTGCGCGTCACCGACTGCACGTGGCGCAGCGCGGAGTAGAGCAGCGTCGACTTGCCCGAGCCGGTCGGCCCGGTCGCGAGCACGATGCCCTGCGGCCGGTCGAGGAACCGCTGCAGGCGCGCGAGGTCGCGCTCGGTCATGCCCAGCGAGCCCAGCTCCACGCGGGCGCGCGACTGGTCGACCACGCGCATGACCACCTTCTCGCCGCTGGTCACGGGCAGCGTCGACACGCGCATGTCCACGCGGCGGCCCTGGATCTCGGCCACGAGCCGGCCGTCCTGCGGCAGGCGCTTCTCGGCGATGTCGAGGTTCGCGAGCACCTTGATGCGCGACACGACCGCGCCCTGCGTCCACTTGGGCAGGCGCTGCTCCTCGCGCAGCAGGCCGTCCACGCGGAACCGCACGATCAGCTCGTTCAGCTGCGGCTCGATGTGGATGTCGCTCGCGCGCTCCTCGACGGCGCGGTGCAGCAGCCAGTTCGTCAGGCGCACGATCGGCCGGCCCTCGGCCTCGCGCATCAGTTCGTCGATCGCCTGGCGCTCGTCGGTCTCCTCGACGGCGCTCACGACGACCTCGTCCTCGTTCTCGATGATGCTCTGGATGACTTCGTTCACCGAGGTGTCGAGGTGGTAGTAGCGCTCGATGGCCTCCTGCAGCTGCGTCGGCGTGGCGAGCACGGGCCGGATGAACAGGCCGCTGTGGAAGCGCAGGTCCTCGATCGCGTTCACGTTCAGCGGATCGGCCATCGCCACGACCAGCGTCTTGCGGCCCTCGATCTCGATCGGCAGGGCCATGTGCTTCTTGGCCTGCTCCTCCTTGATCTTGCCGAGCGCGCCTTCGTCGACGGCGGTCTGCTCGAGGTCGACGAGCGGCAGGCCGAGCTGACGCTGCAGCAGCTCGACGAGGTCGCGCTCACCGATCACGCCGCTCTGCACGAGCGTGGTGCCCAGGTGCAGCCCGGACTTCTTCTGTTCGGCGACGGCGTTTTCGAGCTGCTCGACGGTCACGAGCCCGCTCTCCAACAGCAGGTCGCCCAGTCGCTTGTGTGCGTTGGCCATCCTTGGGCTCTCCGTGTGGGGCTGCCACGGTCTTTATCGGCTCGCGGCGGCCCGGCGTTGAGCCCGGAATCGGCGGCGCGACCGCGCGGGCGAGGGCCGCAAGACCTTGAACCGGCTTGCGGTGGGCGATTGCGGCGGCTAGCGTCCGCGGCCATGGCTCACGACCCCGGACTCCGCCCGTCACCCGCCTCGCTGCCGCGTGTCACCGCGCTCGGCCTGATCGGCTCCGACGCGCAGCGCGGTCCCGAGCACGTGGTGGAGCTGCTGCGCACCGCCACGCGCCAGTGCCGCCGCCTCGTCGAGTGCGAGCGCGCACGCATCTGGATCACGCGGCGCGGCGGGCGGCGGCTCGTCGCACGCGACTTCCCCGAGGACGGCGGTTCGCCGCGCGAGGTGCGGCTGCCGCGCGGCGAGGGGCTCGCGGGGCTGGCCCTCACGCGGCAGGCCTCCCTGCGCATCGGCGAGAACGATCCGCGGCCGGACGTGCGCGGCGTCACGGACCCGTACCGGTCGGCGGTCGTGATCCCGCTGTTCCGCCGCGGCGAGCCGTTCGGCGCCATCGAGTGCCTCGACAAGCGCGGCGGCGACTTCACCGACGAGGACTTCGACCGGCTCGAGGTCTCGGCCGAGCACGTGGCGTTCGCGCTGGACTACGCGCTGCTGTACCAGGAGATCGAACGCCGCGCGCTCGAGAAGGAAGTGCTGCTCGACATCACGCGCGCGCTGTCGTCGCCGTTCGACCTGGAGGAGGTCATCGAGACCATCTTCACGTCGCTGCGTCAGGTCGTGGACTACGACGCGGCCGCGATCTACCTGGTGAACCGCAAGACGAAGCTGCTGGAGCTGGTGTCGGAGCACGGCTACCCGACGGGGTCCGAGCACGCGTTCGAGCTGCAGGTGGGGCAGGGCATCGTCGGCTGGGTGGCGAAGACCGGCGAGGCGGTGATCGTGCCGGACGTGCGCGGGGACGCGCGCTACGTGGCCGCGCGCGCCGAAACGCGCAGCGAGCTGGCCGCGCCGATGGTGATCGAGGGCCGCACGATCGGCGTGTTCAACCTGGAGAGCGACCGCGACGACTCGTACCACGAGGGACACCTCGAGCTGCTCGGCGCGTTCGCGTCGCAGGCGGCGGTGGCCGTGGAGCGCGCGCGCATCACGGGCGAGCTGCTCGAACGGCGCCGGCTCGAGAAGGAACTGGCGATCGCGCGCGAGATCCAGCGGTCGTTCCTGCCGGGCGAACCGCCGCACCTGGAGGGCTTCGATCTCGCGGGCATGACCGAGTCTCACGACGAGGTGGGCGGCGACTACTACGACTTCATCCCGGTCTCCGAGACGCGGCTCGGGCTCGCGATCGCGGACAGCTCGGGCAAGGGCATCCCGGCCGCGCTGCTGATGGCCGGGTTCCGCATGAGCCTGCTCGCCGAGATCCGCAACGAGTTCGCGATCCGCGCGATCATGCGCAAGGTGAACGTGCTGCTGCACGAGAGCACGGAGCGCGACCGGTTCGTGACGGCGTTCTACGCGCTGCTCGACTGGAAGAACGGCGTGCTCACGTTCAGCAACGCCGGCCACAACCCGCCGATCCTGCGCCGCCGCGACGGCCGCGTGGAGCACCTGCACGAGGGCGGTGTCGCGCTCGGCGTGCTGCCCGAGGCGCAGTACGAGGACCGGCCGATCGCGATGCGGCCGGGCGACGTGCTCGTGATGTACACCGACGGCGTGTCCGAGGCCGAGGACGAGAACGCGCACCAGTACGGCACCGAACGGCTCGAGCGAGCGCGATCCTCGCCGCGCACGCCAAGGAGGACGCGCGGGCACATCCTGCGCGCCATTCGCGACGACGTGATGGCGTTCGCGGGCGACCGCGGCCCCACGGACGACCTCACGCTGATGGTGCTGCGCGCGAAGGAGCAGGCGCCGGGCGACTGAGCGCGGCGCCGGGCGTCAGGCGCCGGGGGCGCCGGCCGTCGCCGAATCGCCGTACCGCCGCAGCGCATTCGCCGCGTCGAGCAGTTCGCGGGCGAGCACGTTCGCGCGGAACTTCGGCCACACGCCGGCCACGATGCCGTGCGCGTCCACGAGGAAGCTCGCGCGCAGGTGGAACTCCACCTGCCAGCCCGCGATCCCGATCTGGCGCCGCACGCCGAACGCGTTTCCGCACGCGCGGTCGGCGTCCGAGAGCAGGGGGATGCCCATGCCGGACTTCTCGAGGAACGCCCGGTTGCTCTCGGGCGGGTCCAGCGAGATGCCCACGAGCGGAATCCCGGCCGCGGCGAACTCGTCGCGGTGGGCGGCGAACTCCCGGAGTTCCTGGAGGCAGCCGGGGCTGCAGTTGTGCGTGTAGAAGAACAGCACCAGCGGCGAGCGGCCCACGGCGGACCGGAGCGGCCACGGTCGGCCGTCGGGATCGAGCGGCGCCAGGTCGGGGACGGGCCGGTTCAGGAGTTGTTCGGGCCGGATCTCGCTCATGCGGTTCTCGCTGCCGGGGGGAGGTGCTCCGAGGGGCGTCCCGGGCCGCCCCTCCAGTTCCACGTGCACTTCATGTGTTACTTGAAGTCCGAAATCCTTGACCCTACTGGGCGTCCCCGATAGTCTGCCGCCTCATTCAACACCCCTCGTTGCCGCATCCTGGAGCCGCATCCCCGCGTGTTGAACCCGCCGAGCGCCCTGCGCCCGGCCCACATCGCCCGGGGCGGCGAGCCCCGAGGCCGCCCGGGGACACGCCAGTGGGATTCGCCGAGCCGGTCGTCCGGTCGGCGTGCACAGCCTTCGGTACCGGCCACACCGTGCCGGCGCCGCGCGTTCAGGGAGAGAACAGCACGTGAGCGGATCGGCGCCGGGCCGGATCCTGTCCGGCATGCGCCCGACGGGTCGCCTGCACCTCGGCAACTACGTCGGAGCCCTCCAGAACTGGGTTCGCCTGCAGGACGCGGGCTGGCGGAACTTCCACATGGTCGCCGACTGGCACATGTTGACCACCGGCCACGAGGACACGTCGCACCTGCAGCAGCACACGTGGGACATGGTGCTCGACTGGCTGGGCGCGGGACTCGACCCGGACAAGAGCGTGCTGTTCGTGCAGTCCGCGGTGAAGGAGCACGCCGAGCTGCACCTGCTGTTCAGCATGCTCGTGAGCAAGGCGCGCCTCGAACGCATGCCCACGCTGAAGGAGCAGATCCGCGACCTGCACATGGACGAGCAGACGATCTCGTACGGGCACCTCGGATACGCGGTGCTGCAGGCGGCGGACATCCTGCTGTACCGGCCGACACACGTGCCGGTGGGCGAGGACCAGGTGCCGCACATCGAGCTCACGCGCGAGATCGCGCGCCGGTTCAACTTCCTGTACGCCAGCGAAGACGCGCCGGTGTTCCCGGAGCCCGAGGCGGCGCTCACGGAGTTCCCGCGCCTGCGCGGGCTCGACGGCAACCGCATGAGCAAGTCGGTCGGCAACACGATCCTGCTGGCCGAGGAGCCGGCGGAGATCGAGAAGAAGGTGCGCATGGCCTACACCGACCCGAAGAAGATGCGCGCGAACGACCCCGGCCGGCCCGAGCCCGACGAGAGCGACGGACACACGGGCTGCGTCGTGTGGGAGTACCACCGCGTGTTCAACCCGGGCGAGGCCGACGCGATCGCCACGGCGTGCAAGGCCGGCACGCTCGGCTGCGTGCCCGACAAGAAGCGGCTCGCGGCGGTGATGACCGAGGTGCTGGGCCCGATCCGCGAGCGCCGCGCCGCGTGGGCGGCGAGGCCCGAGGCGGTGCGCGAGGTGCTGCACGAGGGCACGCGCCGCGCCCGCGAGGTGGCGGCCGAGACGATGCTGCGCGTGCGCGATGCGATGAAGCTGCGTTCGGTGGTGGAGGGCGGATGAACGACGAGCGCGATCACGCCGCGGAGGACGCGGCGCTGGAGGCGATCGAGGCGCACGCGCAGGCGGTGTCCGAGGGCGTCGAGCCCGACGCGCCGCCGGCCGGAGCGATCGTCGCCGATGCGCCGCCGGCCGCCGCGGCGGAGGCGCCGGCGCCGCTCGAAGTCGAGAGCCCGGCCGCGCGCGCGAAGGACGGCGGCCCCGTCGTGCAGCCGGCGCGCGCTTCGGTGACGTTCAAGCTGCCGCGCTTCGAGGGCCCGCTCGACCTGCTGCTGCACCTGATCAAGCGCGACGAAATCGACATCTACGACATCCCGATCGCGCACATCACGCAGCAGTACCTGCAGTACATCGAGATCATGCGCATGCTCGACCTCGACGTGGCCGGCGAGTTCCTGGTGATGGCCGCCACGCTCATGCGCATCAAGGCGAAGATGCTGCTGCCGGTGCAGCAGCCGGGCGAGGACGAGGACGAGGGCGACCCGCGCGAAGAGCTCGTCCAGCGCCTGATCGAGTACCGCCAGTTCAAGGAGGCCGCCGAGCAGCTGAAGGACCACGAGGGCCAGCGCCGGCTGCTGTACGAGCGCGGCATCGTGCCCACCGAGGACGACGCGGGCCCGCTGCCGCTGGCGCCGGCCACGCTGTTCGACCTGCTCGAGGCGCTGAACCGCGTGCTGTCGCGCGTGCCGCAGCGCGTGGTGTACGAAGTCCAGACCGAGGTCTACGACGTCGAGGACAAGATGTCGTTCATCGCGCGCTCCGTGGCCGAGGACGGGGAGTTGAGCTTCTTCGGCCTCATGACGGGCTGCCGCGCGCGCATGGAAATCGTCGTGTCGTTCATGGCCCTGCTGGAACTCATCAAGCTGGGGCAGGTGGTCGTGATCCAGAACGAGAACTTCTCGGACATCCGCATCCTGCCGAAGCTCGCCGAAGAAGGAAGGGAGTCGCATGCCCCCGTCGAATCCGCGACCGGCGATTGAAGCGCTGCTGTACGCGTCCGATCAGCCGCTGACGCTGCCGTTGCTGTCCGACGCCCTCGAGATGGGCGCCGAGGACGTGCAGGCCGAACTCGCCGCGCTCGCCGCCGACTACCGCGAGCGCGCCGCGGGCGTGGAGCTGCGCGAGATCGCGGGCGGCTGGGTGTTCGTCACCGCGCCCGAGTACGGTGAGTACGTGGCGCGCATGCTGCGCGGCAAGCGCAAGATGCGCCTGTCGCGGGCGGCGCTCGAGTCGCTCGCGATCATCGCGTACAAGCAGCCGGTGACGAAGTCCGAGGTCGAGGCGATCCGCGGCGTGGACGCGAGCGGCGTGCTCGCGACGCTGCTCGAGCGCAATCTCGTCACGGTGAAGGGCCGCTCGCAGGTGGTGGGACGCCCGCTGCTGTACGGCACGACCGTCGAGTTCCTGAACTACTTCGGGCTGAAGGACCTTGCCGAGCTGCCGCGCCCGGAGGAACTGCGTGCGCTGGTGGCGGCCCGCGAACCCGAGCAGCTCGAGATGATGGAGCTCGACCCGGCGAACGGCCTGCCGCTGACCGCGTCGGGCGAGGAGGTCGCGGCGCTCGCCGAGGGCGCCGCGCTCGTCGAGGGCGCCGCCCCGGCGGAAGCCGCACCCGCGGCGGAGCCCTCGGGCGACGCCGCGCCGGCGGACGAGCCGGACGACGAGCTGGCCGAGGCCGACGCGGCGCTCGCCGAGCTCGACGAGCTGGGCGGCGACGTGATGGCCGTCTCGGACGATCGCGAACTCGCGAGCGACCTCGGCGACGACGAGGACGAGGACGAGGACGGCGACGAGGACGAAGACGAGGACGAGTTCGAGGACGACGACGACGAGGAGTGGGACGACGACTTCGACGACGACGACGAGTCCGACGACGAGGACGACGCGATCGGCGACGAAGAGGAAGACCTCCCCGACGCGCGCCTGCACGAAGTCGAGCCCGAGCGCTGACCCGCTCATGAGCCGTACGGCCCGCGACTGGATCCGCGCGCTCGACCTGGCGCCGCATCCGGAGGGCGGCTGGTTCCGCGAGACGTGGCGCTCCGCCGAGAGCGTGGCGGGTGACGCGCTGCCCGGGCGCTTCGCGGGCGCGCGCGCCCTGGGCACCGCGATCTACTACCTGCTCGAAGCGGGGGAGTTCTCGCGGTTCCACCGCCTCGAGGCCGACGAACTCTGGCACCTGTACGACGGCGGCCCGCTGGAACTGCACCTGTTGATCGAAGGGCGGCACGAGATGCTGCGGCTCGGACTCGACCTCGAGCGGGGCGAATCGCCTCAGCACCGGGTGCCGCACGGCGTATGGTTCGCGGCGATGCCGGCGCGCGGCGCCGAGTTCGCGCTCGCGGGATGCACCGTGACGCCCGGCTTCGACTTCGCGGACTGGCGGCTGGGTCCGCGGCACCACCTGCTCGAGGCGTTTCCCGGAGCGCGGGACGTGATCGAGCGATTCACCGACGAGGAGGCCTGACGTGGCGATCCGGTTGAACAAGCTCATGGCGGAGCGCGGTGTGGGCGCGCGCCGCAAGTGCGACCTGATCATCGCCGAGGGCCGGGTGCGCGTGAACGGCAAGGTGGTGACGGAAGCCGGCACGAAGGTCGAGGAGCAGCGCGATCGCATCGAGGTGGACGGCCGCCCGCTGCCGCGCGCGACGGCGCACCGCTACTTCGTGCTGAACAAGCCGGTCGGCGTGATCACCACGCTCGACGACCCGCACGGGCGCCGCACGGTGCGCGAGTTCCTGCCGCACGGCGCGCGCTACTTCCCGGTGGGTCGCCTCGACGCCGACACGAGCGGCCTGCTGCTGCTCACGAACGACGGCGAGCTGGCGCACCACCTGATGCACCCGCGCTACGGCGTCGAGAAGGTGTACCGCGCGCGGCTCGAGCGCGAGCCCTCCGCCGGGCAGCTGGCGCGCCTGGCGCGCGGGGTGGAGTTCGAGCCGGGCGTGGTCAGCGCGCCCGCGCGCGTGTTCCGCGCGCGCACCGACTTCGACGCGATCATGATCGAGATCGCCGTGCACGAAGGCCGCTACCGGCAGGTGCGCCGCATGTTCGAAGCGGTGGGCCTCGAGGTGAAGGGGCTGCACCGCGTCGCGTACGGGCCGGTGCGACTGGGCCC
>JBGAMH010000130.1:0-12523 GCA_044223135.1 Candidatus Eiseniibacteriota bacterium
CGCGCCGTAGCCCACCGCGGGCGTGTGGCGCAGCGTGTACGAGCCCGCGGGCACGCGCATCTGGTAATAGCCGGCGCCCGAGGTGTAGACGACGTACGAGTTGCCGGCGCGCACGGCCACGCCCGGGATGCCGGGCTCGCCCGCGTCGCGCACGCGATCGCGATCCAGGTCTTCGTACACGTAGCCGTCCACCACGTACGTCCGCGCACCGAAGTCCGGCGTGTTGCGCAGCGAGTTCACCTGCGACTGCAGCGTGGTCACCGGGTATCCGCCGCGGCCGTCGGGCAAGCCCGACGTCGCGGTCACGCGGAGTTCCACGCGTTCGATGTCGCCCAGCTGCGAGGCCGGCACGGCGCCGCTCGCCCAGTTCCAGGGCGTGGAGCTGCCGCGCATGTACACGGTGAACACCGGCGGGACGCCGCCGCCCGGCCGACGCACCAGCGCGACGCGTTCCTGCACGCCGCCGTTGTTGCCGGCCACGTTGCCCGTGGAGTCGCCGTACACCTGGCGCACGAGCACGTAGTCGTCGGGGTTCGGCGTGACCGCCGCGTCGCGACCCGACGTGGTGGCGAGATCGCTCGCGTCCACCGCGCCGTCGTCGTTGAGGTCGAGCGTGTAGCGCACGAGCTCGGCGCCGGTCCGGTACTTCGCGGGGGGCGTGTAGGTGGAGGCGACCAGGGGGCGCGGGATCGGCGTACCCGCCGGATCCATCGCCAGCGGCGCGGAGTGGCGGTTCGCGGTGGTGTCGGGCCACGGGTTCAGGTTCGTGGCCAGGATGATCTCCATCGAATCCACGTAGGCGATCGCCGGCTGCGCGCCGCCCGGATACGACTGGTCCGTGCCGTAGCCCGCGCTGCGGACGTCGCGCGCGATCATGTCGAGCGCGGCGCGCGCGAGCTGGGACGACTCCTGCAGGCTGCTCGTGGTGGACTTGCTGCGCGCGGTGCCGAACAGAACCGTCGTGATGGCGACCGCGACCAGCGCGAAGACCGCGACCGCGATCAGCATTTCGACCAGCGTGAACCCTTTCGACCCGTGCTTCCGGGGGAAGATCTGGGAGTTCAAGGTCATCGCCTCACGTACGTGACGGTGCTCACCGAGCGTCTTCCCTGCCCACTCCCTCGATAGCGGACCGTGACCGTCACCTTCTTGAGATTGTCGAGTGGCGCCGCCATGGCATCCACCTGGTACCAGCGCTCCAGCGTTCCACTCTCCAGGTACTCCACCGCCGTGCCCGCCGGGTGACGCCCCACGGTCAACAGCGAGTCTGTCCACGTGCGTCCCTGCAACTTCTCGACCATGGCCTGCGAGTACTTCGTGGCCGAGGTCAGCTTCTGATCCCGCTGTTGCGATCGCGTCCCTTCGGGGAACAGTTGCGACAGCGCGAGCAGGCCGACCGACAGCACGACCAGCGCGATCAGCAGCTCGATCAGCGTGACGCCGGCTTCGTGGATGCGGTTCGGACGTGCCATGGGCCCCTCAACGGGTGAGTACGATGCCCGAGGTCAGGATGCTGAGCGTGTCCTGCTCGCCCCGGTCGTCGCGCAACACCACGTACATCGACGACGAGGCCGTGCCGTCCTTGCGCATGGTCACGTTCGGGTTCGAAGCGGCGTAGTGGACCCCGCGCGGCAGGCTCCAGCGGTACGACACGACGCCGGCGGCGTGCACGTGGAAGTCGGCGTCGTAGAGGTTCTCGTAGAAGTGCACGGGCTGATCGACGCCCACGGTCATCGCGCGCTCACGGGCGAGCCGCACCTGCGACGCGAGGTTCTCGACCGAGCCGCGCAGACGGTGACTGGCCACGTACGACGCGTAGCCCGGGATCGCCATCGCCACGAGCAGGGCGAACACCGCGAGAACGATCAGCAGTTCGACCATCGAGAAGCCGCGGGCGCGGTGCCTCGCATCGAAGACGCGGCTCGGGCGTGTGCGGCGGATGAGCGGTTGCATGCCTCTAGGATCGGCTCGCCCTCAGCCGCTCGTGAGGCTTCTCCATATATACGACCGCGTTTTCGCAATCGCGCCGACTTTTGCACGACGTGCACGGGCGGAATGCACGGGACCGGTCGTGGGGGCGGGAGCCGCACCCCCGGCGTCGACTCTCCGACGCCCCGGCCACCGGGGCGCGCCGCAGTGACGCGCGGCCCGCTCGAGCGTCAGAAGTTCAGGCCGATCGAGCCGTATTCCTGCGAGTCGGTGCGCTCGCGGAACTGCTGCGTGGTGTACGAGAACGTGTAGCGCAGCCCGACGCGGCCCCAGCGCACACCCGCGCCCACCTGCGACTCGCCCACCAGCGGCACGCGCGTGACGTGCGGGCCGGGTGCGAACGTGTTCCCGTCCAGGAACAGGTCGCGCGCCACCGCGCGGCCCTCGGCGCGCGCGAACAGGTACGCCGAGAAGCGCGTGCGCGACGTGCCGGGGTCCAGCGGCGAGAACGCCGACGGGCCGAAGTCGTCCGGCAGCGGCAGCCCCAGCCGCACGGTGGCGCCGGCGTGCGCTTCGGTGCTCACGTTGCCGAGCGTGGCGCCCGCATGCGGCACCAGGTCGGCGAAGCGGCGGCGTCCCCACGGGCGGGCGCGCTCCTCCCAGCGCACGAACACGCCCGGCTCGTCGCGCAGCTGCCACTGCCAGCCGCGCGGCACGCGGATGCCGAGCTGGCTGTGCCACCACGTCTGCACCTCGGCGGCGCCCGACGACGGGCCCACCATGCCCGCGCCCGCCTGCACGGCGCGGAAGCGGTGCTCGTCGGCCGCGGTCACGAACGCGCTCGCGTACAACCAGCCCGCGTACGGGCGGTCGTTCGAGATACGGCGCGTGCGGCTGATCGCGTCGGGCGTGTAGATCTCCTGGCCCACGAGCACGCCGAATCGCCGCGTGCGCGGCGCGCCGTCGCGCGCGAACGGGCGCAGCGCGGGAACGAACTCCGCGATCGCTTCCACGCGGGCGGGCAGCACGTCGGGCTCGCCGTACCACGCGATGCGCGCGCCCTGCGTGTAGTTGCGATCGAACGTGCCGGCGCCGGGCACGTACAGGTTCGTGTCGTTGTCGCTGACGAGTTCCACCTGCGCCGCGCCGGCGGTGCCGGCGACGAGCGTGGCGACGAGTGCGAGAACCGCGATGCGAAGGGTCATGGTCGTGGGCGCGTGGTGCCTGGCGTGATGTGCCCCGCGCTTCGGCGCGGTTCGACCATTCCGGGTCAGCGGACACAATTCTCGCGGGTCGTTTCCGCGCTTCGCAACACGCAAGTTGCCCGCTGCAATCCCACCCAGCCCCTCGGGGCGCCCGACCCATCGCGCACGAATGCCGGTCGCGTGCGGAGTTGGCGACGCCGGCCCGGATGCGCTCGTTCGCGAAATGCGATCGCCGGTGCGGAACGCACTGTTTACTTGATTCGTGTCAGGGAAAGGTTCATACAGGCTGCGGCTTCGCTGCGAAACGACGCTTCGGATCTGGCGGGTGGCCGACCCCCAGACGCGTGCATCGCCGCACCTGCCCGCGTTCGGACGCGCTCTCCCAGGGACGGGACGTCAGCAGGCCCCGCGGTCGACCACCGCGGGGTCCACCCTCAGGACGAGGTGCCCCGATGCACGGAAGAAGCTGTGCCGGATTCCGTCCCGCCGTCGCGCTCACCGCCGCGCTGTTCGCCTTCGCGATCGCGCTGGCTCCCGTCGCCGCCCACGCCATCGCCGGCAACGGCAAGCTGCAGATCCACCACATCGACGTGGGCCAGGGCGACGGGATGCTGCTGATCTCCCCGAACGGCCAGACCGCGCTGTTCGACGACGGCAACTACCTCAGTTGCACCGGGATCAAGACCTACCTGCAGGGCCTCGGCGTCACCACGGTCGACTACCACTTCCTCTCGCACTACCACTCCGACCACCTGGGCTGCATCGACGACCTCGCGGCGATCGGCATCACGATCGGCACCGCGGGCTACGACCGCGGCTCCACGTACTCGAGCGGCACGTACACGGCGTACGTCAACACGCTCGGCGCCAAGCGCCAGACGCTCGCGAAGAACCAGGTCATCACGCTGGACGCCGCGAGCGCGAACCCGGTCACCATCAAGTGCGTCGACCTGAACGGCGCCGGCGTCTACTCGCCGAGCGGCTCCGACGAGAACGCCAAGAGCGCCGTCTACAAGGTGAGCTACGGCGGTTTCGACGAGGTGATCGGTGGCGACCTCACCGGCGACGGCACGACCGACGTGGAAACCACCGTCGGCCCCGAAACCGGCGACGTGGACGTGTACAAGACGCACCACCACGGCTCGCGGTACTCGTCGAACGACAACTGGCTGAACGCGATCACGGCCGAGGTCGCGGTGGTCCAGTGCGGCAACGGCAACAGCTACGGCCACCCGACGCTCGAAGCCATGACGCGCCTGCACAACCACAACGTGAAGACGTACTGGACCGAGACCGGCGCCGGCGCCACGCCGAACGCCTCGTGGGACAAGGTCGGCGGCAACATCGTGGTGCAGGTGAACCTGGCCACGAACCAGTACACGGTCGCCGGCACGGGCTTCACGGACACGTACACCATCGACGCCGGCGCCCCGGTGATCCTCACCGACACGCAGGTGCCGTCGTCGGTGACGATGCTGCAGGGCACGATCAACCAGGGCTCGGTGGCGAGCCTCGCCGTGGCCGACGGCACGCGGCTCATCGTCAGCTCGGCGCTGTCGGGCGGCAGCTATCGCACCGACTGGTACGCCACGGCCACGCTGGCGCACCCGCCCACGTCGCTGACGGTGCGCTACGACGGCTCGTTCAACACCACGCGCACGCAGACGCTGTACCTGTACAACTGGAGCACGGCCGCGTGGGTGCAGATCGACCAGGCGTCGATCGGCACGGCCACCACCACGCGCACGTGGAGCACCACCACGCCCGCCGCGTACGTGAACGCGGCCGGCCAGGTGCGCCTGCGCGTGCAGGGCAACACGCGCACGAGCACGTACACCTCGCGCGGCGACTACATGGCGTTCACGTACGAGTACCAGCAGGGCACGCTGGTCACGATGACGCCGGACGAGTTCGTGGTCATGCAGTCCGAGGCCGACCGCGAGGCGATCGCCAAGCGCACGCCGCAGGCGAACGTGGTGTCGCTCGAGGCCGCCGGCACGACCGACGGGGGCGTGCGCCTGGCGTGGACGGTGCTGAAGAACTCCCACGTGGACGGCTTCAACATCTACCGCGAGCGCGAGGACGGCACGCGCGAGCACGTGGGCCAGGAGGCGCTGCTCGAGGTCACGAGCGACGACGCACTGTTCGGCTTCGTGGACCGCACGCCTCCGGCCACGGGCACCTACTGGCTCGGCGCGCGCTCGTGCAGCGGGCCCGAAGCGCTGATCGGACCGATCCACGTCGCGACGTTCGCCGCCACGCCGGCGGCGCCCGCGCTGGCGTTCTCGGCCTCGCCGAACCCCGTGCGCGGCGGGCGCGTGACGTTCGCCGCCACGCTGTCCGTGGAAGGCGACGCTCGCCTGGACGTGTTCGACCTGTCGGGCCGGCGCGTCGCCACGCCGTTCGCCGGCCGCGCCGCGGCGGGCACGCTGAACGTGGAATGGGCGCCGGTCGCCGACGACGGCTCGGTGCTGGCGGCGGGCATGTACTTCGCCCGCTTCGAGGCCGCCGGCCAGTCGCGGCTGGCCCGCCTGACCGTGCTCGACCGCTGATCGAGCCACCCACCGACGGGGCCCGCGCGTTCGCGTGCGGGCCCCGCGGCTTTCCCGTCTTGCCCGCGCCGCCGCTCCGGCCGCATGCTTCCCGCCCGCACGTCGCGCACCCGGAGCCCCCTTCGATGAAGAAGTTCGCGCCCCTCGCCCTGCTGCTGCTGGCCTTCGCCGCGCTGTACGCGGCGTTCCCGGCGCGCACGTACGAATGCGACGCGGTCATCTACTCGTCCGACGCGCTCAAGGGCGATCGCGAGGCGCTGTGGTACCCGGGGCACCTCGGCTTCGCTCCGCTCGTGGGCGCCGCCTCGATCGCGGCGCGCGCCGCCGTGCCGCCGCGCGATCCGATCCCGCTGCTGCAGCTGCTGAGCGCGATCGTCTCGCTGGCCGCGCTCGCGCTGTTCCAGCGCACGCTCGTGCGGTTGGGCGCCGGCGAGGCGCGCGCGGCGGTGTGTGCCGGGCTGCTCGGCGCGTCGTACGGCTGGTGGCACTTCGCGCTGCAGGGCGAGTCGCACGTGCTGTCGAGCGCGTCGCTGGTGCTGTACCTGTGGTGCTTCGTGCGCGTGGCCGAGTCGCCCGATGGCCGCCGCATCGTGGCCGCGGCGCTCGCACTGGGGCTGGCCACGCTGATGCACCAGAAGAACGTGGTGCTGTCGCTCACCGCGCTCGCCGGCGGCGTCGCCGCCGTGCGCGGCGAGCGGCGTCGCGTACTCGCGCTGGCCGTGCCGTTCGCGCTCGTCTATGCGGCCGTGGCGGTGCTGCCGTATTTCGCGGTGGGCATCGGCCTGCTCGCGCACCACGACTACGCGAGCTTCCACCACTGGTTCGTGGGCATCAGCGAGTGGTCGGGCTGGGGCAAGTGGGAACGCGCGAGCCTCGCCAAGGCCGCGATCGGCGTGGCGCGCAGCTGGATCGGCTCGCACTTCCTGCTCGGCTTCGGCCCCGTGCTCGCGTACGCGCACCGGCTGTTCCCCGGCGCGTCGCTCGACGACGAGATGGCCGCGGCGGCCTCGCTGCCCGCGTTCGCGCGCGTGCCGCTGGCCGTGCTCGCGATGGCCGCGTTCGCGGCGACGGGCGCGTGGCTGGTGACCGGCGCCCGGCACGTGGCCGCGGCGGTGCGGCGCGCGGACGCGATCGCGGTGTTCCTCGTCGCGTGGCTCCTCGTGGTCAGCGGCTTCGCCACGTGGTGGGCGCCGGAACGCACCGAGTTCTGGATGGACCTGTTCGCGCCGGCGATCGCGCTGCTCGCCGTGGCCGGGCGCTCCGCCGACGGCGCGCGGCGCTGGCGGCTGGTCGCGGCGCTGCTTGCGGGCGTCGCGCTGGTGAACGTGGCGGGCAGCATCCGGCCGCAGGCGCTGCCCGGGCCCGATCGCGAGACGCGCGTGGCGATGGCCGTGAGCGCCGCGCTGCCGCAGGGCTCGGCCGTGCTCGCCGACGTGCCGTTCCGCGGCCGCGGGTCGATGTACGCGTCCGCGTTCGAGAAGGTGGACCTGCTCGCCGCCGGCGAACGCGCGCCGCAGGTGGTGGACTCCGTGCTCGCCGCGCGCGGCGGCCGCGGCGTCTACCTGCTGGCCACGCCGCAGCGGGACGACCCCGCCCGGCGCGAGGCGTGGCGCGCGATCGTGGGCGCGCTCGGGCGCAGCCACGCGCTCGGGGCCCCGGTGCCGGCCCGCGCCGGCCAGGAGCTGCGCCCGGTCTCGCCCTTCGCGGGGCGCTGACCCGCCTGCCGGGCGTCGCGCCGGCCCGGGACCCGCCCGGGAATCCGCGCTCAAAGTCCCTGCACCACGTGACGATACCGCCCGTGCCCGGGCCCAGGATCCACGGCGCGGGTTGGCCGACTCGTACCCCTCCCGGGACTCCCGCATGCACCGCCGCGCTCCGGCTTCGACATCCGCGCCCGACACCACGCGCCCCGACTCTTCCCTCGACCGAACGGAATCCGCATGAGCTCCGATCACGACGCCTGGCGCCAGCGGGTCCTGGGCTTCGATTCGCTCCGGTCGAGCGAACTCGAGCCGGTGCTCGCGCACCTCGCGCTGTGCCCGGAGTGTCGCGCGATGCGCGAGGAGCAACTCGCGGCGCGCCGCGAGGGCCGTCCGTACCCGCCACCCGCCGACGCGCCGAAGGCGCCGGAGCCCACGGCCGAAGCGCCGGCGCCCGCCGAGCGCGAGGTCGCGGCGGTGCCCGCGCCCGCGCCGCTCGCGAACGCGACGGAGCCGACCGAGCCAGCGAAGGCGTCCCTGCCGTCGCGACGCGAGCGATCGCGCAATTCGGATCGCGAAGCGCCCGCCGCGGCGAAGGAGTCCGCGCTCGAGCTGACGAAGCCGTTCGAGCCGCCGGTGGCCGATGCACCGGTGGCCGCCCGCGTCGCGCCGCCGCCGGCTGCGACGAGTACCGCTTCCGCACCCCCGTCCGCCGCGCCGGAAGCGCCGAGGCCCGCCGAGACGTTCGCGGCCCCTTCCACGTCGGGAGCGTTCGCGCGGGTGCCGCACGTGGACGACACGGCCGCCGCGCGCGCCGCGGCCGCCGCACCAGCGCCCGTGCCGCGCGCCGCCGACACGCCGCACCGTCGCCGCGTCGATGCGCCGCCCGCATCGCCCGCACCGGCCTCCGCGGCGCCGATCCCTCGCATGAAGACGCGTCCCGCGCCGCCGCGCCCGCACCGCTCGCGCTCGGGCGATGCCGGCGAGTGGGACCCGCTGCGACGGCTCGTGTTCTTCGTGGCCGTGCCCGTGGCCGCGGTGATCGCACTGATCGCGTGGGTGCGGCACGCGGCCGGGCCGCCGCCGCCACCGCCCGAGACCGCGACCACGTCCGGGTTCGCCCCGGCCGCCGCCGGCACCGCGTCGCGTCCCGTGGCGCCGACGCCGGCGTTCGGCGCGCTCGACCTGCAGCTGGAACGCTACTCGGGCGCTTCGGCTTCCGACGGCGGCTGGCACAGCGGCGACGCATTCGAGCTCCGCTTCTCGCTACCGAGCTCCGCGCACGTGGTGGTGTGGCGCGTGCGACCCTCGGGCGACGTGATGCGCGTGCACCCGCCGCTCGGTGCGGCCGCGGCCACGCGTCACGGCACGGGCGAGATCGTGCTGCCGCCGCTCACGTCGCGCGAGACGTGGTCGTTCGACGACGTCACCGGCCCCGAGACGTTCCTCGTCGCGGTCAGCGAGGCCACGCCGCCGTCGCTGGAGTCGCTCGACCAGGCGGTCACCACGTCGCTGGCGGGCGTGACCGATCGTGTCGCCCGCCTGGAGCTGCTCGACACCGTGCTGCGCGAGCGCTTCGGCCCCGCGAGCCGGCTCGACGTCGAGCACCTGCCCTGAGCTTCGCGCGGCCGCACGCCGCGCACGCCAGACGAAGCGGCCCCGGCGCGGGAGCACCGGGGCCGCGATAGATCCGGGTGTACTGCGTCAGCGGCCGTCGCCGTCCAGCAGGTTGCCGAGCGAGCCGAGGATCGAGCCCTGCTCGCGCCCGCCGCCGCCCGTCTGCGGCGCCGCGGCGTAGATGCGGCTCGCCAGTCGCGAGAACGGCAGCGACTGCAGCCACACCTTGCCCGGTCCGCGCAGCGTGGCGAAGAACAGGCCCTCGCCGCCGAACAGCATGTTCTTGATGCCGCCCGCCATCTGGATGTCGTAGTCGACGGTCGGCTGCATGGCCACGATGCAGCCCGTGTCCACGCGCAGCGTCTCGCCCGCGGCGAGCGTGCGCTCTTCCAGCGTGCCGCCCGCGTGCACGAACGCCCAGCCGTCGCCCTGCAGGCGCTGCAGGATGAAGCCCTCACCGCCGAACAGGCCCGCCCCGAAGCGGCGCGTGAACGCGATGCCCAGCGACACGCCCTTGGCGGCGCACAGGAACGAGTCCTTCTGCGCCAGCAGGTCGCCGCCCAGTTCCTTCAGGTGCAGCGCCACGATCTTGCCCGGGTACGGCGCGGCGAACGCGGCCTTGCGCTTCTGGTTCGACTGGTTGCCGAACACCGTCATGAACAGCGACTCGCCGGTGATCAGGCGCTTGCCGGCGCCGAGCAGCGCGCCCATGAAGCCACCGCCCTGCTGCGCGGAGCCGTCGCCGAAGATGGTCTGCATCTCGATGCCGTCCTCGATGTACATCATCGCGCCGGCTTCGCCGACCACGGCCTCGCCCGGGTCCAGCTCCACCTTCACGAACTGCATGTCGTCACCGAGGATCTCGTAGTCGATCTCGTGCATGGTCGCCACGACGGGTCTCCTTGCGTGAACGATCCGCGGCCCGCGGATCGTGGGGGTTGCGTCGGAAACGGCGCGGTGCCGGCGCCGGGCGCGGAGCATCGCACCGGCCGCGAGCTACGGGAAGGGTCGGGAGCGTGTTGCGGCGGATCGGCGAACGGCGCCGCGGACCCGCCGCCGGGCCTTCCGGCGACCCGGCGTCAGCCCTGCCGGGCCGCCCGCAACAGTCGACGCACGGTGTTCGCGTGGTGGGCGTGGTGCTGCACCGCCCAGCCGGCGAACTCGCGCAGCGTCAGCATCTGCATCAGCGGATGCGGCAGCTGCACGCGGTCGAGCGACTCGTCGCTCCAGCGGTCGAGTGCGGCCAGCCACGCCGCCGCCGCTTCGTCCGCCTCGGCGAGCGCCGCCTCGCGCAACGGCTCCCCGCCGTCCGCCGGCTCGGCCGCCGGCACCAGCGGCGGTGGCGCCACGAGCCGGTTGCCCTGCGCGAGGTAGTCGGTGGCGATCGCCACGAACGAACGCGACGCCCGCTCCGGCCGGCCGAAGCGCGCCACGAGCACGTCCTCGGGCGCCGCGAAGGCGCGCGTCACCTGGCGGTCGGCCATCGTCAGGTGGCGTACGTTCTGGAGCGGCGACCACTTCTCGCCGATCGGCGCCAGGAACACCTCCAGCGGCAGGCTGCGCCAGTAGGCCGTCACCTCGCGGTGCACCTGCTCGTACGCCGCTCGCATCTCGGCGTGCGTGTGCGGATCGCCGGGGCGGATCGACACGCGGTCAGTCGACCTCGACCAGTCCGTGTTCGCGCAGCAGCGCCTCGTAGCGCGCGAGGCCCGCCAGTTCGTCCGGGCCGAAGCGGTAGTGGAACTGGCGCAGGTACGCCTCGGTCTCCTCCGCGGTCCAGCCCGGGTCGGTGGTGCGGCGCGCCACGTCGGGCAGCGACGCGAGCCCCGCGGCGAGCGAGGCCTCGATGAACGCGCGCAGCTCCTGCTTCACCGCCGGATCGAGCGAGGCGCGCACCGCCCACACCGCGTACACGAACGGCAGCCCGGTCCAGTCGAGCCAGTCCGAGCCCAGGTCCAGCACGTGCGCGAAACCCTCGGGCAGGCGCTTGCGCATGCGCATGGCCTGGTCGCCGATCATCAGCAGCGCGTCGGCCTGCGAGGGTTCCAGCCCGCGCACGTAGCGCACGCTGCGGAAACCGCGCTTCACGTCGAGCAGCAGCCGCAGCAGTCGCGCCGACGTCGAGGTGGCCGGCGTCACCGAGATCATCGCGCCCTCGAGCGCGCTGACCGGTCGGCGCGAGAACAGCAGCACCGACTGCACCGGCCCGCGCGCCGACACGCCCATGGGCGCCAGCATCTCGAAGCGCGGCTGGAGCCGGATCCAGTCGCCCGCGGCCATGATCCCCAGGTCCACGCCGCCCGCTTCGGCTTCGCGGCCCAGGTCGCGCGGTTCCAGGTTGCGCACCGCGAACGGGGCCTCGCCCCACAGCGCGTAGAACGGTGCGCAGTTCGCGTAGGGAATCCGGGCGGCCACGGTCGACGTGGTGAGGCGGGTGGGGGTGTTCATGGCGGCCGGAAGATACCCCCCGCGCCGGCCGGGGGTCGAGCACCGGCGCCCCGTGAGCGCGTGGGCCTGACATCGGCCGGTACAAGGTGAGCGAACCGTTCGGCGCGGTGCGTTCGCGTGGGCGGAGGCGACATGCGATCGCACGGCGCGAGAAATTCCTTGGGGCCGCGCGGGGGCCTCGGCTACATTGGGCACGTCGACGCGCGCATGGGGCGCGCGATCGCACACCGGAGGGAGCCCTTGATGACCATTCTCGATCGTGTCGTCCGTTCGCTCGTGCCCTTCCGGTCCCGCGCCTAGCACGCGTTTCGCGTCGCGCCCGCGCCGCTCCTGAAGGAGCGGCGTTTTTCGTATCCGCCGCGCGCACCGAGCGCCGATGCCGCCCCGAACACCGGGCGCCGCTCGCGCCCCGTCACCACCCGAGCCCCCCTCGCCCATTCCCCATCGCGCACCACGCGCGGCGCCGGGCGACTTCGGAGGACTCATGGATCCACTGCAAGCGCTGGGCTGGTCCCCGCATTTCGAATCATCGTTCGAACCGTTTCGCGAGCCGGGTGTCGAGCCCGCTCGCGTCGCCCGCGAAGACCGCGGGCGCTACCTGCTGCTGACCCCGACGGGTGAAGTCACGGCCGAGCTGGCCGGGCGCCTGCGCCATGAAACGCGCACGCGCGCCGAGCGGCCTGCTGTGGGCGACTGGGTCGCCATTCGCCGCGCCGAGGGAATGTCGGTGGTCGTCGCCGTGCTGCCTCGGACGAGCGCGTTCGTCCGCAAGGTGGCCGGCGAAACCACCGAAGCACAGGTGGTGGCGGCCAACATCGACACCGCGTTCCTGGTGTCGGGGCTCGATCACGACTTCAACCCGCGGCGCATCGAGCGCTTCGTGACCGCTGCGTGGGAGAGCGGAGCGCAGCCCGTGGTGCTGCTGAACAAGGCGGACGTCACGACCGAAGCCGAGGTCCGCGTGGCCGAGGTGGAGGTCGTGGCGCCGGGCGTTCCCGTGCTGGCGCTGTCGGCGCTCACGCACGACGGCCTCGCCGCGCTCGAGCCGTGGCTGCGCCCCGGCCGCACGGTG
>JBGAMH010000131.1:0-13075 GCA_044223135.1 Candidatus Eiseniibacteriota bacterium
GGTGCCGGCGCGCGATTTGAGCCGGCCGAGCGTGCGCGCCGCGTGCGCGCGCACGAGCGCGTCGCGGTCGCGCAGCAGCGGCGCCACCGCGGGCGCGAGCCGCGCACCCAGGCCGGGCAGCTTCTCGAGCGCGTACACCACGCGCCAGCGGACGCCGGGATCGGGGTCGGCGAGCCGCGCCGTCAACGCCCCCGCCGCGCTCGTGTCGGCGAGCCGCCACAGCGCCACGGCCGCCTCGCCGCGCATCCCGGGCGACGGATCGGAAAGCAGCGCCGCCACGCGCGGCGTGCCCGCCTTGTCGCCGAGCTTGCCGAGCGTCTCGACCGCGCGCTGACGCACGCCCGGGTCGCGGTCGGCGAGCAGCGCCTCCACCGCGGTGCGCGCGGACGCGTGGCCGATCTCGCCGGCGGCGAACACGGCCTCCAGCCGCACGCGCGGGTCCCGGTCGGCGAGCAGGGGCAGCAGCGCGGGCACGCTCGTCGAATCCTGCAGGCGGCCCACCGCGAGCGCGGCGCGCGCCCGCACGCCGGCGTCCCTGTGCGTGAGGTAGCCGCGCAGCCGTCCGTCGGTCCACGCGCGCTGGTCTTCCGCGCGGGCGATCTCGAGCCGGGCGAGCGCGGGGTTCGCCGCCCACGTCACGGGTTCGGCGGCGCGGGCCCCGCCGACCGCGGCACACAGCAGCACCAGGAGCAACGCAGCCGGCTTCACGCTCACCTCCGACGGTGCGCGGGGCCGCGTGCGTCGGACGGCGGCCGCGGCCGGAAACGGGCGCGCCGCCGCGGCGAGGCGCTCGGACCCGCGGGGCGATGCACGGGCCGTGCGGGCCCGCGCGCTGCACCGGGCCCGGAGGCGAGCCCGCGGGACGCGTCGCCCCGCGGGACCCGCGGACGGGTCCGGCTACGGAATCGTGGGCTCGACGACGCGCCGCGGCTTGCGGAGCTTCACGAGTCGGCCGAGCTGCTCCTGCTTCGCACCGCTCGCCGAGGCCACCGACAGCCGGTAGAAGTACACGCCGTTCGCCAGCTTGTCACCTTCCGCGTCGCGGCCGTCCCACGCGATCTGGTGGTAGCCGGGGCTGAGCCCGCGATCGGTGCGCGTGTAGACGACACGGCCGCTCGTGGTGAAGACGCTGATCCGGACGTCGGCCGCCTCGCTGCCGGCCAGGCTGAACGAGAAGTGCGCCCCGAGGTCGTCGTCGAACGGGTTCGGGAACACGTAGGCGTTGCGCAGCGCGAGCTGCCCGGCGGCCGTCGTGACGCGGAACGTGCGCGTGATCGTGGCCCCGCCCGCCACCTGCAGGACGACCGAGAAGTCGTCCATGGGATACGGATCGTGGGTCCAGGACAGGATCCACTCGCGGCCCGAACCGTCGCCGGGCGCGGCCGTGGCCGTGAACGGCTGCGACACGCCGTTCACCGTGAGCGCGAGATCGGCCTGCGGGTTCAGCGGCTTCGGCGACAGCACCATCATCGACAGGTTCGCCGCCGGCGACACGTCGTCGCCGTCGTTGATGGTGGTCCCGTCCACGCGCAGCAGCCCGCGCAGCTCGAACGGCACCACGAAGTCGGAGAACAGCCCGTCCCGATCGCGCGTGCGGATGACGTAGCGGTAGGTCTCGTGGCGCAGCGGCGCGCGGTACGTGAGCAGGTAACGCCGGCCGCCCGTGACGCTGGACGCGCCCGTGTCCGGGAACGACGGCGTGACGGTGTAGTTCGCGGCGGGGATCGGCGTCTGGCCCGTGGACGTCTGCTCCCACAGGCCGAGCGAGTCCAGCCGCACGGAGGACACGAGGTCGGCGTCGATGCGCAGCGTGTCGCCGGCCGTGTGCAGGCGCACCGGCGTGCCGTTGGTCACCACGGTCCCGTTCGCGAGCACGTTGCTCTGCGGCGCGCCGATCGACAGCCGCGTGGCCGGGTCGCCCAGCAGGTTGTACGAGAAGCCCACCGCGCGCTCGAGCGGCACCGTGCGCACGCTGGGCAGGTACGACAGCAGCATGGCGGCGATCGACTCGCCGAGCACCACGCGCGCCCCGCGGTCGCCGAGGATCTCGTCGTGCGGCGGCGTCTCGAACAGGAAGCGCGCGAGGTAGGTGTTGATGTGCGAGAACGGGCTCGGGCGCGGGATGATCTCGAACCCGGTCGAGGCGTAGGTCGCGATCGCCCCGCGATTGGGCAGCAGCAGCATCTCGGCGCCGATCGCCTCGACCTGCTGGCGGTCGATGCGCAGGACGTACGAGTGCGCGTTCGCGTGGCACGAGAACGCCGAGAACAGGAACGGCTTGCCGTCGTTCGCGAACAGGCTCGCGTCGCTCGCGCCGGGACCCTGGCTCACGTAGAAGTTCTCGTGGGCCAGCAGCTGGCTGTTCGCGTGGCCCTGGTAGTTCCACCACAGGCGGCCTTCGTTGAGCCGCGAGAACAGCGGCGGCTGGATGCTGGCGCGCGCGCGCGGCACGGTGGCGTTCACGTCGGGCCGGCAGGTGTCGCCGGGAGCCGCCGAACTCCAGGGTTCGTTCGCGAGGTAGAAGCGGTTGTTGAACACCTCCGGCTGCATCTGCGTGAGCCCGGCGTCGCGGATCACCACCGTGGAGCACGCCTCGCTGATCGTGCGGAACACCTCTTCCCAGTACCAGAAGCAGTAGCGCGTCTCGACGCCGCCGAACGAGCTGGTGGAGTACGAGTCGTCGGACTGCAGCAGGAGCTTGCGCCGCCAGGACTGGTCGCCGGCCAGGTTCTCGTACGCCACGAGCTTGCTCACCACCTGCTGCGTCTCGCCCAGCGAGTGCACCGGGAGGCGGCCGATGAACAGCTCCGACATCGGCAGCGGCTCGCCCGGCGTGTCGTAGGTGGCCGGGTCGCATTCGCCGGTGATGCAGCCGTACCAGGCGTCGCTCGTGATCGTCTCCGCGCCCTCGCCGACACCCACCTGCGACGGCACGAAGCGCACGGGCACGTAGTCCGGGTCGCGCATGGCGCCGTACTGCTGCGGGTTCTGCGAGCCGTCGCCCATCAGCAGCAGGAACCGCGAGTCCCACTTCTGGTAGGCGAAGCGCACGAACCGGCGGATCGCGTAGGCGGACTTGCGACCGCCGTTGAACTCGTCGTTCAGCGACTCGAGCGGCGCCACGAGCACGCGCAGCCCCTGCGACTCGCGCAGGTCCACGAGCGGCTGCACCGCCGGCAGGAACGCCTCGGGCACCACGAGCAGGTAGTCGCCGGCCGCCGCGCCCGCGAGGTTGCGGCGCGTCACCGGCGTGTAGGCGGACGGGTCGGGAATCGTGGGGGTGATCGCCGCGACGTACTGCCGGCGCTCGCCGGTCGCGACCGAGTCCTGCAGGTCGAACGTCCAGCCGTTCGCGCCCTCGTTCGCCCACTGCGCGGGCGCCACGTCCACGCGCACCGGGTTGCCGGGCGACGTCACGTCGTACAGGCGCGCGGACGCCGACGAGAAGCCGATCGCGTGCATCTGCACTTCGCCCGCGCCGTCGCCGGTGTTGAAGCGCAGCACGTCGCGGAGCGCGCGGTATCGCCGCCAGTACGTGACGTCGAACCAGTTCAGCGTGGCGTTCGTCTGCTGGTTCGAGGGGCCGGGCGGGCCCGAGTTCGCCTTGCCGAACATGCGGAACGTGTTCGTGCGCCCCTCGCTGAGCGCGGAGCCGAAGATCGTCGCGGCCGCCGGCGTGAACGCGCCCTTGCCCGAGAAGTTGACCGAGTCGACCACGGAGGTGAACTGGCCCGAGCCGTTCTTCACCTGCGCCCACATCCAGTGCAGCGACTGGTCCCGGCCGTCGAACGTCACCGACACGCGCGCCGTGCGCGTGGTGTCGATGTGGTTGACCTCGAACCGGATCGTGTCGTCGCGCAGGTAGTAGAACGAGGGCGACGGCGTCCAGGTGAACACGTCGGACGCGGTATCCCTGGGGAATGCGGCGTACTCGAAGTTGCGCTCGAAGCGCTGGGACCACGGATACGACGTCAGCAGCGACGGCGTGGTGGCGCTGCGCCAGCCGCTGCGCTGCGCCATGCGCAGCCCGCCGCCGCTCTTGCGCGTGGCGTACAGCACCTCGGCGTCGCCCCAGCGGCGCTGACCGAACGACACGTTCGCGCGGTCGGCCCACGACTGCGTGTACAGCCACACCACGTCGCCCGAGTCGAACACGCCGTTCGTGTTGGCGTCCTCGACCTCGATCGGCAGCTCGATCGTGCCGTACGGCGGATCGGCGCCCTCGAGGAACTCGTGACGGTGCACGCTCACTTCGGCCACCGGCACCCCGTTCGGGAAGCCCTGGGCCTGCAGGTCGTCGAACGGCAGCACGTAGAGCCCGGTCGAATCGAGCTTCACGCGCACCTCGGGGAAGTCCTCGTCGAACGCCATCGCGGCCTGGCTCGCGAACGGCCCCACGCGTGCGGGCCCGCTGCGGAACGACGCGGGGCCGCCCGGGGCCACGCGCCAGGTGCGCGCCTGCTCGAAGTTCGCGACGCCCGTGGACCACACGTCGTCGAAGTGCTGGTCGGTCGCCCCCGCGCCCGCGGAGCGCATCGCGGCGCCCGCGCCGACGGTGAAGTCCACGCGCACCACCATCCGGCGCGCCACCTCGAGCCGCCGTGTCGTGGCGTCCCAGCGGAACGGGTAGACCTCCACGGGCATCAGCCGCCGGCCGCGCATCGAGAACGCCGTTCCCGCGACCACGTGCTGGGCGGGCCACGCCCCGTCGCGGACCGCGTCCATCGCGTCCATCACCGGCACCCAGTCCGTGTTCGCCTCGTTGCGCCGGAAGCCGGGCTTGCCCGACACGGCCACGTCGACGCCTTCACGCACCTCCACGCCGTCCTCGGAGAGCACGCGCACGGTGGCGCGCGCGCCGGGCGGCAGCGCGAACAGCGCGCTCGCCGCGGGCAACTGCGGCCGGCCGGGTTCGCCGGTGACGTGGAATCCGGGCGCCTCCACCCACACGCCGCGGAGCGGAGCCGGGGTGTTCGCGGACCAGGCGGGGACCGTGACCTCGAAGGTCACGCCCCGATCGTCGGTGGCCGTCACGCGGACGGCGGCTCGGGCGGTCGGGGCAGTGAGCAGCAGGGCCGCGACGGCGAAGCAACGGGTGATCGTGGTGGCAGTGCGCATGCGGGAGCCCGAGTCTAGGGAGTCCACCCGGGTCCGGCAAGACTCACCGCCCGATGGCGACGCGGGCCCGGGGTGCGCGCCACCGGTTCGCGGGACGCGCCCCCCGAACTGGCGGCGCGGCGATCCGCCGGGATAGACTCCCGCGCCTGATGCTGACGATCTTCCGATCCCTCGCCACGGCCTTTCCGGCCGTCCGGCCCGCCCGGGTGGCCCTGCCCGCTGCCGCGAGCGCGCTTCTCCTCGTTGGGACCACCCTGGCCCGGGCCGGCATGCCCGCGGGGACGACCCAGCCGCCCAAGCGACCGCCGAACGCCACCTCTGTGTACCTCCCGCGCACGCTCCCGGTTCCCTCCCTTCCGGACACGGTGGCGGCCCGCATCGACCGAACCATGGACATCTCGGTGCGGGAGCTGGCCGACGCCGTCGCCCGGCTGGGCCGGACCACCCGTCCCGACACGGTGCCCGCGGCGCGCCGCCGCGAGTTCCTGAACGTGCTGGTGGACAAGGCCGTGCTGTCGCGCCGGGCGCTGCGCGAGACGTGGGTGTGGACACGGGCCGAGAGCGCGAGCTACCACGCCCTGCGCGACCGGCTGTCGCTGGACGCCGCGCTCGACTCGGCCGAGCGGCGCGTGAACGCCGCACGGGTGGCGCGCGGCGATTCGGCGCTGTCCGGGGAGGCGCTCGGCATCGAGACGCGCGAGAGCAACGTGCTCGTGCTGGATCCCCAGTACGACCAGGCGCTGCTCGCGCGCATGGCGGCCGCGTTCGACTCGCTGCCGCGGCCGAAGGCCACGATGACGCTCCAGCAGCAGCTGGCCGCGGCGGGGGCGATCCCCGTGGTGGCCGAGGCCGATCTCGACAAGACGCTCGCCCACACGCGCACCGGGCCCTACCGCGTGCGCGACCTGATCGAGAACTGGAGCCGGCTGAACCCCATCTACCGCCCGCGCGTGTCCACCGCCGACCAGGTGGCCGACCTCGTGCGGAACGGCCTGTTCGAACGCCAGCTGCGCGCGGTGGTCCGCGAGCAGCAGCTCGAGCAGCGGCCGGACATCGCGGCCCAGCTCGCCGCCCAGCGCGAGTTCAACGACGTGAACCACTTCGTGCAGCGCGAGATCTACGACCGCATCCCGATGGACTCCGTCACGCTGCAGAAGCACTTCCGCAAGAAGCTCGCGTGGTTCGACCTGCCGCCGCGCGCGAACGTGCTGCGGCTCTACCTGCCCGACAGCGCCGGCGCCGTGGCGATGGCCGCGCGGCTGCGCCAGCCGGGCGAGGCCGAGAGCCTGGCGGCGCGCGCGGGCCAGGCCGGCACCTCGTTCGTGACCGAGGTCTCCCCCTACGGCGACAGCCTGGTGTACGTGCGCGCCGCGCGCGCGGGCGTGGGCGGCGTGCTGGGCCCCGAGTGGACGCCCGAGGGCTGGCTCGTGCAGCACGTGATGACGCTGGCCCCGGCGCGTCACCGCACGTTCCGCGAGGCCCGCTCGTTCGTCGAGAAGGACTGGATCGACACCGAGGGCGAGCGCCGCATGCGCACCCTGCTGGCGCAGCTGCGAGCGGCGGCCGACGTGCGCGTGAACGAGCGCGCGCTCGGTGCTGCCCTGCCCGCGCCCGGGAAACGCCGGGCCGACCGGGCGGGCTCGCTGTGGAAGACGCCGGGCGAAGGCCGCTGACCCGGCCCGGGCACGACGGGCATTGACGCGCCCGAGCGCGCCTCTCTAACCTTTGCGTCCCCCCGTTCCCCGCTCGACCGGAGCTTCCATGCGCCTGATGCGTCTGCTCACGGCCCTCGTCCTCGCCCCGCTGATCCTGGCCGCCTCGCACCCCACCGTTCGCGCCGACGCCCCGGCCGGGCCGCAGATCTCGACGTCGAGCGACACCATCCGCGCCGCCGACGGCACGAGCTGGTCCGTCCCGTTCAGCATCCAGAACCCGCTCGCCTCGGGCTTCTACACCGACAGCGTGCGACTCACGATCGTCAGCCTGGACCCCGGCGAGACGCACGCGCCCAGGGAACAGACGGTGAGGCTCGAGGCGCTCGCCCGGCTGATGGAGCCCGTGGATGCCGGCGGCCTGAAGACCTACGAATGCACCGTGCCCGCCACCGGCGAGCGCGCGCGCCTGACGCTGCACGTGGACGGGCACGCCGGCGATCGCGCCTACTCGCTCGCGCTGAACGTGCTCGCCGACGGTGGTCCGCTCACCGACGCGTATCCGTCGCGGCTGGTGACCGTGGGAGGCCGCGCGATCGAGCTCGTGCCCGTGGCGGCGGCGGGCGAAGGCCCGCACCCGGGCGTGCTGCTGGTGCACGGGCAGGGCAGCCACGCGCGTTCGCAACTGCACATGGCCGACCTGCTGGCGCGGCGCGGTTGGAACGTGATGCTGGTGAGCCAGCCGGGTTACGGGCAGTCGCAGGGCCCGGCCGACATGATGGGACCCGCCACGGTGCGCGCGCTGGCCGTGGCGCTGGATTCGCTCGAAGCGCTTCCCGGCACCGACCGCAGGCACCTCGCGGCGTGGGGCGTCTCGCGCGGCGCGACGGCGGCACTGCTGCTCGCCGCGCAGCGCCCGGAGATCGGCTCGGTGGTGGCGCAGTCGGCGTCGTACGACCTGTGGGCCACGTATCGCCACGCACCGGCGGAGTTCGGCCGCGGCGTCGTGGCCGAGGCGGGCCGGGACAGCGCGGGCTGGAAGGCCCGCTCGCCGCTCGTGGTGGCGACGAAGCTCGGCGCGACCGTGCTCATCCTGCACGGCGCGAAGGACGAGATCGCACCGGTCGAGGCCGCGCGTGCGATGGACCGCGCGCTCACCGCGAACGGCGGCCACGTGGAGCGGATCGAGGCGCCGAACTCCGGCCATCGGCTCAATCCACGCGACGGCAGCCGGCCCGCGCTCGAGTTCCTCACGCGCCGTTTCGCGAGCGAGTAGCCGCGGCGACGGACCGGCGCGTGCCGGCACCGCGCCCGCCGGTCCGTCGCCGGCACACGCGGCGCGGTGGGACGCGCGCCGTTCGACCGCGCACACACGGACCTTGCAATCCGCGCGGAGGCCGGTCAACGAAGCGTCAAGTTGAGGGCCGTTCGCGGCCCGGCGCGCGCGCGATCCTTGAACGCACCCCGAGCGCCTTCTACTCTCGTTCGCGCTCTCCACGCCGCCCGACCCACAGCACGGCGCCCCAAGCACGTCCTGAACAGGAGCCCGAATGCCGTCCCTTCGACCCGCGATGTTCCTGCTGCTCCTGATCGCCTCCGCCGCCACGGCCCAGGTGGCGCCCTCCCCGTGGCGCCCCAAGGAGCCGTCCCCCGCGCCCGGGGCGACCCAGCCCACGCCGGTCTTCGTGAACAGCGTGCGGGACACCGGGCAGTTCCTGCCGGACACGGTCTGGCTGTGCCGCGTGGACGACCGCGTGGTCGACGTGGGCGAGTACATCGATGCCTATTTCGGCTCGTACGCGGAGTTCCGACCGAAGCCCGACAGCCTGGGCCGCGTCGAGTTCCTGCGCAGCCTGATCAACAAGGACCTGCTCGCCCTGACGGCCCGGGCGTCGGGCACCGAGCTGGGCTTCGAGGAACGGGCGACGATGCGGGAGCACACGCAGCGCGTGCTCTCGAACGTCGTCTACCAGCGCCTCGTGGTCGATTCGGTGAAGGTGGACGAGCCCGAAGTGCGCGCGTTCTACGCCTTCCTCGCCTACGAGCAGCACCTGCAGCACATCCTGTTCGAGGACCACGACACGGCCGCGAAGGCGCGGGCGGAGATCGCCGCGGGCCGGGTGAAGTGGGCGGACGCGGTCAAGCGCTGGACGCGGGCCACGAACGACGTCGGCCCCGAAGGCGACATGGGCTGGGTGCGCGTGGACCGCCTGGGTCCGGCACTGGCGCTGCGCGTTTTCCCGCTCAAGCCGGGCCAGATGTCCGACGTGATCGAGGATCGCGAAGGCTTCCACCTCGTGCGCGTGACCGAGTGTCGCGCGCTCGAGCCGCCGTCCTACCAGGGCATCCAGCGACTGCTCCGAGGCCAGCTCCAGCAGGTGCACGCCGCCGAGCGATCGGAGCGCGTGCAGGACATCCTCCGCGCGCGCACGGGGCTCGTGCACGACGATTCGACGGTCGCGTGGGTGGCCGGCCGCTTCAAGGAGAGCATGCAGCTCAAGCAGGACCCGCTCGGCGTCACGCTGCAGCTGGGCGGCGAGGTCCCGGAGATCGCGCCGGCGGACACCGGCCGGACGCTGGCACGCTGGAAGGACGGGCGGTTCTCCGTGGGCGACCTGATCCACGAGTACATGGGCATCTCGCCGCTGCTCCGTCCGTCGCTCAACACGCCCGATGCCGTGACCGGCCACGTCGACGGCATCGTGCTGGAGCCCTACATGGCCGAATACGGCCGCGGGCTGGGGCTCGACAAGGACCCGCTCACCGTGCGCATGGTCGAAGAACGTCGCGAGCAGTTGCTGGTGGAACGCATGTATCGCGATTCGATCTCGTCCCGCGTGTGGGTGAGCCGGCCGGAGCGCCGCGAGTACTACGAGAAGAACAAGCCGCAGTTCGTGACGTACCCCACCGTGGAGTTCGCGGCCATCGTCCGGCACAACAAGTCCGGGGCCGATTCGCTCGCCGCCGCGCTGCGCGCCGGCGCCGACCCCGCGGCGATCCTGCACGCGGACTCGCTGCGCGGAGTGAACAGCGGCAGCATCCAGTCCCGTCGCCAGAACGAGCACGGGGCCTACCACAAGATGCTGTTCGAGGAGATGCGGCCCGGGCAGGTGCGGGTGGAGGGGCCGGATCACGATGGGGACTACGCGGTCGTGAAGCTGCTTTCGTTCGACGCCGGACGGCAGCTCTCGTTCGAGGAGTCGGAGCAGTACGCCGACGAATCGCTGCAGAACATGAAGAGCGAGAAGCTGCTGAACGACATGCTCGAACGGCTGCGGAAGAAGCACGCGATCGCCTGGCGCCCCGAGCTCGTGATGCGCGTACGGCTGGTGGATCCCACGCTGGACTGAGCGCGAGCGCTCCGGACGTGCGAAGGCCCCGACGACCACGCGTCGTCGGGGCCTTCGCGTGAGCGCGGCGCCCGCTCACGTGCGCCGCGGCGGTCTCAGCGCGGCGTCGGCTTCCATGCGCGCGGCGCCGCGCGCCCCCGGTACGGCGCGCAGACCGAGCCGTCGGGCGAGTTCCACGCCACGAACCGTTCGCCCATCGTCACCTCGGGCTCGTCCCGGAGCCCGTAGGCCAGCGTCGCCGACGTCCACTCGATGCAGACCGGCCGCTCGCAGCCGGCGAGCTTGCGGCGGTGCTTGAAGATCACGCGGCCCAGCGTGTAGATGCTGTCGCCCCGCGCGGGCACGCCCTCGTCGAACGGCACGGCGTAGATCAGCCGCAGCTGGGTCTCGCCCGCCCGCCGCTGCAGCAGCGCGGCCCCGCGGCCGGCCGTGGCCCACGGCTGCCGTCCCGGCAGCACCGGTGTCGGTCCGTACTCCACCACCACGCTGCCCGCGTTCGCGGCGCCGCGCTCCATGCGCCACCAGTCTCCGAGCGAGTCGCCGATCGCCGCGTGCACGCGCAACTCGGCGGTGAACGCGTTGAAGCCGCGGCTCGGGCGGCCCAGCAGGCAGCTCAGGTAGAGCGTGTCGCCCCTCGTGCTGTCGGCTTCGCCACAGCGCGCCGTGTGCGTGGATCGTGCGCGGCGCTGACCGTACGGTGCGTCCCACGTCAGGTAGATGCGCGCCATGTCCCCGCGCGAGCCGCCCTGCGCACGCACGATGCTGTCCGCTTCCATCAGGCGCTGCTGCACTTCGACCTTGCGGGCCCGCACGGCCCGGGACGTGGAGTCGGCCGTGGAGCGCGCGGTCTCGGGCAACTCGGACTGCGCGAGCGCGACCACCGAGCCGAGCAACGCGAACGCCGCGAGCGAAACCGACAGGCGGGAGAGCTGCGAGAGGTGTGGGGTCATCGATAGAGCGTCTTGATGGCGCCCCAGCTCGTGCGGCGCGTCGGCACCGTCAGGCAGGGGACTCCGGGGGTGGATTGCCACCCGATCCAGTTACCGTTGCCGGAGGCCGGCAGGGTCAGGCGTGAAGTCTGGAGCACGCCCTGCGACCGGTACAGCACGCGCACCTCGTTCAGCACCATGCAGACGGGCTCCGAGCAGCCCGGGCAGGCGGGTGGAGTGACGGTGCCGCCGCTCCGAACGACCACCCGGCACACCTGATACACCGGACCCGGCTCCAGCATTCCCGGCTGATTCGAGGGCACCGCCGCCGAGGCCAGGAGGCGGGCCTGGTTCGCCTGTCCCCGCGGCTCGCCGAGCACCAGGGACTGGAAGACGGCCACGCCCGCGCCACTGAACGGGTCGGCGCAGTTCGAGCCGAAGTCGAAGTTCCGGTCGGCCCCGATCCGGCCCGCGCGGCAGCCTCCGGGCTGCACCTGCCACCAGTCGGGAAGCGTGGCGCCGGAAGCCTGCAGCGCGATGTCCGCCTCGAAACCGAGGACGCTGTCGATCGGCGCCGCGACCGAGAGGGCGACCACCAGCGGGTGCTCGACCACGTCGTTCGAGCAGTCGAACGTGCGGCTGGCGAACCCCGCGTCGAGCGAGCAGCGGAGCCACCGCATCTCGATGGCCTCGTCGGCGCGCGCGACGGTACCCGGCCCCACGAGGCCGACGAGCGCCGCGAGCGCCCATCCAGGACCGCCCACGCGCGGAACAGGCTCCGGCGGTGGTCGGAGCCGCGGCGGCCCGCTCCGACGCCGTTCCGGCACGGGCGGTCGTCGGGGCTGCCCCGGAAGACAAGCGCGGCGCCGCTCCGAGAGACGAGGGCGCCGCGAGGCCTGCGCAGGTGGGAGGCGATCAGCGGTAGAAGCCTTGCTGCGGCCCCACGTGCGCGCGCGGGTCAGCACGCGGCGCAGTTCGCGCCGGCGCCGCCCTGCCACGTCACCTGGTTGCCGTTCGCCGGGTCGGAGATGCGGAAGTCACCCAGACCCACCGGCTGCGTCACGTTGATCGAGTTCAGCACGATGCACACCGGGTCGGTGCAGCCCGCGCACGAACCCGTGCCCGTGGTCTTCGTGTTGCTGACGCCGATGCGGGGCGAAGTACTCCTCGTCGGCATTCGAGGGCCCAGGGCCGACGGCGGAACCGCGCCGACCGCCACGATGCGAGCGTGGTTGTCGATCGTCACCGTACCGGCCGGACCGATGTTGTACGCGCCGATACCGCCCGACGCCTGCCCGGCCCAGTAGTCCGAGCAGCCGCCCGTGGCGGTGGTGCCGTCGAAACTGATCGCGAGCGCGCTGGTGCGGCACGTGCCCGTGTTCTTGAACTCCCACCACGCCGGAAGCGTTCCGGAGGCCGACGTGAGATCGATCACGATCTCGTTCGCCGACATCTGCGTGACCCCGGCCGGCGCCACGAACGAGCCGAACAGGAAGTTGTTACCCGAATTCGTGTTGCAGGCGAAGTCCTTGTTGGCCGTGCCCGAACCGTTGCGGCAGTCACCCCAGGCCAGGTTCAGACCGGGAGCGGCGAGGGCCGAGGACGCCATGGCTCCAACCACAGCCAAAGCCGCGATCGCAAGTAGCCAGCGCTTCATTCTGAAGAACCTCCGTTTCTTCGTGCGGAAGCGGATCTCGCGAATGCGAGAGCCCTTCCGTGGGTCGTGATGGCAAGGCCAGCCCAGTCACTTGGGACGGCCCAGAGACTAGTCACCGAATCCGAACGCGCAAGGGAAAAATTCCTTACCTCCATGTGCGGAGCGGATTTCGGGCGCTGGAGGTATCGGCGAAGCGACGCCTGCGCTGCACCCCGGTTTCGGCTGCGGAGCCCATGCGTGTAGCCGCAACGACTTGAAGGCGCCTGCCTCCACCGGGCGAGCGTGCACCCCGCGCCGGCCCCTCATTGCACCCGGCGCGGCACGACACGCGCGCGCCCCGCGCGGTCACGATCGGCCCGGGTTCGGAGG
>JBGAMH010000132.1:0-12452 GCA_044223135.1 Candidatus Eiseniibacteriota bacterium
CGCCGGCTCGCCGCGGGATACGGCAGCGAGTTCCGCATGGACTCCGCGCTGCGCCAGAAGCTGATGGAGCGCTTCCGCCGCGAGCGTGCGGCGATCGACGCGCTGCTCGTGGGCGTCACGCCCGACGACGCGGCGCTGGCCGGGGCGATCGACGCGCAGGACCGCGCACACGAAGCTGCGGCCCCCGCGTGGCGGGCGCTGCGCGCGGCCGCCGACGACGGCACGCTGGAGGTGGCGCGCGAGGACCTGGCCGCGAGCCTCGCGCACATGCACGCGAACCGCCTGCTGCGCTCGGCGGCGCGCGAGCAGGAACTGGTCATCGCGTGGTTCCTGGAGAGCGCGTACGCGTCGCGGCTCGCGCGCGCCCGCGGCGCCGGAGGCCGCGCGTGAGCGGCGACGGGCTGTTCCGCGACGAGGCGGTGCGCGAGTACCTGCGCGGCCGCGACGAGCGCCAGCTGCTGCGGCTGTCGCCGCGCTGGCTCGACGCGGTGTTCGTGCTGCTCGCGCTGGTGGCGGCGGCGGCGCTCGCGTTCGTGGCGCTGGTGCCGCTCGACACCGAGGTGAGCGGCCCCGCACGCCTCGTGACGGACGCGGACGGACGCGCGGCCGTGGTGGCGGTGTTCGACGCCGCGGCCGCCGCGCGCGTGGCGCCGGGCCAGGCGCTGCGGTTCGTGCTGCCCGCGCTTCCGCCCTCGCCGCCGCTGCGCGTGGAACGCGTCGAGCGCGGCGCCACGGAGCGACTGGTGCGCGTGCGCGCGCCGCTGCCGGGCCCCACGCTGCTGCCCGCGGGACTCGACGGCTCGGCGGTGGTGGTGACGGGCCGGCGCACGCTGCTCGCGTCGGCGCTCGCGGAGCTGCGCCGATGATCGGCCGCCGCCGCGTCCCGTACGTGCAGCAGCTGGCGCTCGCCGACTGCGGCGCGGCGTGCCTCACGATGACGCTGCGCTGGTTCGGGCGGCACACCACGCTCGACGAGGTGCGCGACACGATCGGCGCGTCCCGCGACGGCGTGTCGGCGTGGTCGCTGATCCGCGCCGCCGAGAAGTTCGGCCTGCGCGCCGAGGCCGTGCGTCTGGAACTGCCCGACGTCGAGTACCTGCCCGCGGGCAGCATCCTGCACTGGCGGCTCTCGCACTTCGTGGTGTTCGAGCGCGTGCGCCGGGGCGGCGTGGACCTGGTGGATCCCGACGGCGGCCCGCGCTTCTGCCCCACCGAGGAGTTCTCGCGCGCGTTCACGGGCGTGGCGATCGTGTGCGAGCCCGGCGAGGCGTTCGTTCCCGGCGACCGCACGGGATCGCCGCTCGCGCGCCACGCGCGGCGCGTGCTCGCGCACCGCGGCGTGCTCGCGCGCGTGGTGCTGGCGTCGCTGATCCTGCAGGCGCTCGCGCTCGCGCTGCCCGTGGCCACGGGGCTCGTGGTGGACCGCGTCGTGCCGCGCGCCGACGTGCCGCTGCTGGGCCTGCTCGCCATGGGCTTCGCCGTGGTCACCGCGTTCACGTTCTTCGCGACCTACGTGCGCGCGCACCTGCTGCTGACGCTGCGCGCGAACCTCGACCTGCGCATGACCGCCACGTTCCTGGAGCACCTGCTGAAGCTGCCGTTCGGCTTCTTCCAGGCGCGCCAGACCGGCGACCTGCTGATGCGGCTCAACTCGAACGCGCTGATCCGCGAGTCGCTCACGTCGGCGTCGATGTCGGCGCTGCTCGACGGCGTGCTCGTGACGGGCTACCTGGTGGCGATCCTCGTGGCGCACGCGGGGCTGGGCCTGCTCGTGCTGGCGCTGGGCGCGCTGCGCGTGACGGTGTTCCTGCTGTCGCGCCGCGCGTTCCGCGACCTGATGAGCGAGAGCCTGCAGACGCAGGCCGACGCGTCGAACTTCGAAGTGCAGATGATCGAGGGCATCGAGACGCTCAAGACCGCCGGCGGCGTGCCGCGCGCGGTGGCGCGCTGGACGAACCTGTTCGTGCGCGTGGTGAACGTGTCGATCCGGCGCGGCCGCCTGTCGGCGCTGGTCGAGGCCACGAACGCCGCGCTCGAACTGGCCGCGCCGCTCGCGCTGCTGGGCTACGGCTCGTGGCTCGTGCTGCGCGGCGACCTCACGCTGGGCACGATGCTCGCCGTGGCCGCGCTCGCCGCCGGCTTCCTGCGGCCGCTCGCCTCGCTCGCCACCACGGCGCTCGAACTGCAGCAGCTCGGCAGCTACCTCGAGCGCGTGAACGACGTGCTCGACCAGGCACCCGAGCAGGAGGACGGCCGGCCGCCGGCGCCGGTGCTGAGCGGCCGGGTCACGCTGGAAGGGCTGACGTTCCGCTGGAGCGAGGACGCCCCGCCCGCCGTGGACGCGCTCGACCTCGACGTGCCCGCCGGCTCGCAGGTGGCCATCGTCGGCCCGAGCGGTTCGGGCAAGTCCACGCTCGCGCGGCTGCTCGCCGGGCTGCTCGTGCCGCACGCGGGCCGCATCCTGTTCGACGGCGAGGACCTGAAAGGCGTGGAGCTGAGTTCGCTGCGGCGGCAGATCGGCTACGTGCCGCAGTCGCCGTTCCTGTTCGGCGCCACGCTGCGCGAGAACATCGCCCTGGCCGACGCGGGCGCGCCGCTCGAGGCCATCCGCCACGCGGCCGAGCTCGCCGACCTCGCGCGCGAGGTGGACGCGTTCCCGCTCGCGTGGGAGACGCCGCTCACGTCGGGCGGCTCGAACCTGTCGGGTGGCCAGCGCCAGCGCGTGGCGCTCGCGCGCGCGCTGCTGCCGAAGCCGCCGGTGCTGGTGCTCGACGAGGCCACGAGCCACCTCGACGCACGCACCGAGGCCGCGATCCAGCGCGCGCTGCGCACGCTCGCGTGCACGCGCATCGTGATCGCGCACCGCCTGAGCACCGTGGTGGACTCCGACCTGATCGTGGTGATGGACGCCGGCCGGCTGGTGGAGCGCGGCACGCACGCCGAACTGCTGGCCGCGGGCGGACTCTACGCGCAGCTGTTCCGCGCGCAGGACGTGGGCGCGTCGCGCGCCGGCGTTTGATCGCCGCGCCTCAACGCACGGGCCCCGAACCGCGTCGGAACACGCACCGGACAAACGCCTCCCCGTTCGTCCGCTGGTGCCACGGTCGGCGGCGCTGGTCGTCCGCCCCCTGTGCGCACGCGGGCGCGCGCGGCGAAGGTGCGCCTGCGGCCCGACGAGGGCCGCGACGCCACGGTCGCACGTGTCTCGACGAAAGGGAGGTCACATGACAAGACCCATCGCCGCGTCCGCAGCCGCGCTGCTCACCCTCGCTCTCGCGGCGCCCGTCTTCGCCTGCGGCGGAAGTCACGCCGGCAAGACCGAGGCGAGCGCCGCCAGCGTGGGATCGAGTTGCTCCTCCCACGCTTCCGCCACCGCCTGGGCGGGCGCCTGGCTGCAACGGGACGACCAGGGCCGCGTGACGGTGGCCGAGGTCGCCAAGGGCAGTCCCGCGCAGAAGGCCGGGATGCGCGCGGGCGACGTGGTGACCGCGGTGAACGGCAAGAGCCTCTCCAAGGCGTGCTCGAGTGCTCAGAGCGCGTCGAGTACGGAGTGCAAGGAGGGCCGGTCGGTCACCTTCACGGTCCAACGTGGAAACTCCACGCGTTCGCTGAGCATGCGCCTGGAGAAGCTGCCCGCCGATGCGGCGACGCGCTTCGCCAGTCGTCGCGCCAGCTTCGAACCCGCGCTCGCATCGCTCGTGATGCCTGCGGCCTACTGACCCCGATCCCACGCGCGCGCCGGGCCTGGCCGCCGCCATCAGCGCCAGCCCCACGCCCGCGGCGCCGGTGAGCAGGCACGGGTCCTCCAGGTACTCGCCCTCCGTCACGCGTTCGAACGAGAACGTGGCGAAGCCCGCGACGCCGCCGCGCTCGGCCCGCGGCGCGAGCGCCTCCGCGAACCAGTGCCGCGCCGCGTCGCGGCAGGTCGCGTCGCCGGTGGCGCGCGCGAGCCGGTGGAACGCGTGCGCCACGCCCGCCGCGCCGTGGCAGAGCCCGGTGTCCACCACGAACGTGCGCTCCGGCGGGCGAGCGGCGGCGCGGTGCGCCGTGTCCAGCGCCAGCGCCTCGATGTCGGCGCGGCCGAGCGCGCGTGCCGCGGCGAGCAGCGCGACCGCCACGCCCGGGTCGCCGTAGCACCACGCGAGGCGCGACGGCTCGGGCTCGAGGTCGTGCGACACGAAGTCGGCGAACGCGCCGCCGGTCTCCGGCGGCAGGCGCTGCGCGGCGAGCCACGCGACGCCGCCCTCGAGCAGCGTCAGGGCGTCCGCTTCACGCACGCCGGCGCGCGCCGCGCGCGCGAGCCACGCGAGCACGCCCGGCACGCCGTGCGCGAGCCCCAGGTTCCACCACGGCTCGGCCGACGTCTCGCTCACGCCCGTGCGCAGCGCGCGGCTCGACAGCACGCCCGAACGCCACGAGCGCCCGACGGGCTCGGGGCTCGAGCGGTCGGCGAGCCGTTCGAGCACGCACTCGGCGAGCCGGCGCGCCGCCGGCCGCGGCAGCCGCGCGAGCGCGTACACGCCGATGCCCACGAGGCCGTCGACCAGGTCGTACGCCGGCTCGAACGCGTCGTCCTCCACGAGCGCCAGCAGCGCGTCGTCGATGCCCGCCACCGGGTCGTCGTCGCCGTCGACGGGCGACAGCTGGTGCGCGACCCACGCGACGCCGGTGAAGCCGCAGAACAGCGACGCGTCCATCGTGCGCGACGCGACCAGGTCGAACGCCTCGCCCAGGCGCGCCACGGCCAGGTCCTCGCCGCGCGGGTCGAGCCCGGCGCCCGCGGCCCACGCGTGGAACAGCGCGAGCCCCGCGCGGCCCGAGGCGAGCGAAGCGAGCCGCAGCGCGCGCGGGTCGCTCACGGCCGACAGCGGCCACGCGTCGGGATCGCGGTCGAGCGCGGCGGCGATGCCGCGCACGCGGGCGAGCGCCTCGTCGCGCAGCGCGCCGTCCAGCAGCGGCGTCCAGTGGCTCATCGGTCGAGACGCCGACGAGCGGCCGCGGGAATCGCGACCGCTCGTCGAGCGTGGTTGCGGTTCAGCACCAGATCGGATGGGACGGACCGGCGCTCGTGTGCGTGCACGGGCAGAGCTTCGTGACCGCGGCACCCTGCACCTGCTTGGCCTCTTCCTCGGTCAGCCGGCGCAGCGTCTCGCGGTTCAGTTCGAGCTTCTGGATCTTCGAAACCACGGAAGCCTCCTCGTTGGGGGTGAACGAAGCGAGCGATCGATGCCCGGTGGTCTCGGGCCCGCCGGGCGGGCGGCAGCATAGCCGAAGCCTCCGTGGGCCCGGGTAGGGAATTCTCGCGATCAGCCGCCGCCGGCGTCGATCGCCTCGAGCGCCAGCGCCAGCACGTGGAAGTCCGCGGGGCCGGCGCCGTCGAGCCGCGCGCGGATCGCCTCGCGGTGCGAGCGCTCGCCGCGCCGGGCCAGCAGCAACGCGGCGTACGCGGCGTCGCCGGCGCCGCGCGGGATGCCGTCCTCCAGGTAGAACGTCTCGGGCTCGCTGAACACGTACAGCAGCGCCGCGTCGGCCGGCGAGGGTGTGCGCACGGCGATGCGCCCGGCGAACACGTCGGCGAGCAGTGGATCCACGATCGTGCCCTCCGCGCCGGCGAGCAGTTCCAGCGTCTCGGTGCGGTTGCGCGCCACCGGGTGGCCGAGCGCCCAGCGCAGCACCACGGGCAGCAGCCGCGCGGCCGAGATCGAGTCGATCGAGCCGGCGCCGCGCGCGTGCACCAGCCAGCGCGCCGCGCCCGCGATGCCCACGGGCTCGCTCACCACCACGGCGAGCGCCGCCTGCACCGTGACGCGATCCATGCGGTCGTGCAGGTACGGCTCGACCAGGCGGTCCAGCGGCAGGCCCACGAACCACTCCGGGTGCGCGGCGCCGAGCACGCGCAGGCAGGCGACGGCGCGATCGAGCCGGTGCGGCACGAGCTTCTCGAGCAGCGCCGCGCGCGCGGGCTCGTCGCCCGGCTCCCACAGCGCGTCGGGCGCGCCGTCGGGCAGCAGCGCGCGCTGGTCGGCCACGATGCGGTCCCACAACCCCTCGCGCCGCGCGGTGTCGCGCAGGTCGGCGAGCGGCCCCGGCACCCGGCGCGCGGCGAGCCACGCGCCCGCGCGTTCCGCGGCCGCGTCGGAGAGGCGCGCCCACGGCGTGTCGTGCTCGGCCCAGTGCAGCGTGCGACCGCGCACCAGCGCCAGGCGCGCGAGCGTTTCGCCGCCCGACTGGAACTCCAGCGACAGGTGCCCGGGCGGCAGCGGGCGGCCGGCGTCGGCCGAGCACACGTCGGCGAGCGACTCCACCAGCTCGCGCACCGCCGCCGGGTCGCGCACGTCGACGACGTCGGCCGGGCCGTCGGGGTCGTCCGCGTCGGGCACCCGCACGCGCACGCGGTCGGCGCCGTGCAGCCGCGCCTGCAGCCGGGCGCGGAACGCGCGCGCGTCGCGGTCGGGTTCGTCGGGGCTCATGCGGGTCTCCGGGGCGGCGTGAAAACGGCGGACCGCCGGGGCCGCGCGCGAGGCGCCGCCGGAGCGGTCCGAATCGGGGCGCATTGTGCCGCGTCAGAAGGCGGCGCGTCGACCCGGCCGCCCGCGGCGGGTCCGCCCCTCCCACGGAGACCCTGATGAAGCTCGCCATCGTCGGCACCGGCATCGCCGGCCTCACCGCCGCTTCGCAACTGCACGCCAGTCACGAGATCTCGCTGTTCGAGGCGGGCGACCACGTCGGCGGCCACGCGATGACGCTGGACGTGCCGCACGAGGGCCGCACGTGGCCGGTGGACGCGGGCTTCATGGTCTACAACGAAACGACCTACCCCAACTTTGTGCAGATGCTGGCACGCTTCGACGTGGCCACGCGTCCCGCGGCCATGGGATTCGGCCTGACCGACCGCCGGTCCGGGCTCGAGTGGTGCGGCACCACGCTGGACGGGGTGTTCGCCCAGCGCCGGAACCTGGTCCGCCCGTCGTTCCTGCGCATGCTGACCGAGATCCTGCGCTTCAACCGCGAAGCCCCGGCGCTCGCCGAACGCGAGGGCCCCTCGCTCACGCTGGGCGAGCTCGTCGAACGCGGGCGCTACTCGGCCGCGTTCCGCGACCACTACCTGGTGCCGATGGGCGCCGCCATCTGGTCGGCGCGCGAAGCCGACATGCTGCGCTTCCCGGCGCTGTTCTTCGTGCGCTTCTTCCGCAACCACGGCCTGCTGGAACCGCCGCACCGCCAGCTCCAGTGGCGCACGATCGTCGGCGGGTCGCGCGAGCTGGTGCGCCGGCTGTCGGCGCCGTTCGCGCACCGCATCCGGCTGCGCACGCCGGTCGTGGCCGTGCGCCGCGCGCCCGGCGGCGCGGGCGTGGACGTCATCACCGCGCACGGGCCCGAGCGCTTCGACGAGGTGGTGCTGGCCACGCACGCCGACACGTCGCTGAAGCTGCTGCAGGAGCCGACGCCGGCCGAGCGCCAGGTGCTGCGCGCGTTCCCCTACCAGCGCAATCTCGCGTGGCTGCACACCGACACCGGTGTGCTGCCGCGCGCGCGGCGCGCGTGGACGAGCTGGAACCACCATCGCCCGGCCTCACCCGATGCGCCGGTGTCGGTGACCTACGACCTGTCGCTGCTGCAGGGGCACGCCACGCGCTCGCCGCTGCTGCTCACGCTGAACCCGGAGGGCGCCGTGCAGCGCGCGCGCGTGCTGCGGGAGATCCCGTTCGACCACCCGGTGTTCACCGTGGACTCGATCGCCGCGCAGGCTCGGCGTGCCGAGGTGAGCGGCGCCGACCGCGTGCACTACTGCGGCGCGTGGTGGCGGAACGGCTTCCACGAGGACGGCGTGGTCAGCGGCCTCGCGGTGGCGGCCGCGCTGCGCGGCGCCCGCACGGTGGCGCGCACGTGAACAGCGCCCTCTACGTGGGCTGGACGCGGCACCGGCGGCGCGAGCCGGTGGAGCACGCGTTCCGGTTTCCGCTGCTCATGGCGTGGCTCGACCTGTCCGAACTCGACCGCGTGTTCGCGGGCCGCTGGCTGTGGAGCACGTCGCGGCCGGCGCCCGCGTGGTTCCGGCGCGCGGATCACCTCGGCGACCCCGGCACGCCGCTCGACGTGGCCGTGCGCGACCTGGTGGAGGCGCGCACCGGCCGGCGGCCGCGCGGGCCCGTGCGGCTGCTGACGATGCTGCGGCACTTCGGCATCGCGATGAACCCGGTCAGCTTCTTCTACCTCTACGACGAGGCCGACACGCGCGTGGAGTGCATCGTCGCCGAGGTGCGCAACACGCCGTGGAACGAGCGTCACTGCTACGTGCTCGACCGCCGCGGCCTGCCGTGGAGCGACGCCCGCGCGCTGGACTTCCGCGAGGCCAAGGCGTTCCACGTGTCGCCGTTCATGGACATGGCGATGGAGTACCGCTTCCGGTTCTCCGCGCCCGGCCGCTCGCTCGCGGTGCACATCGAGAACCACGCGGCGCACGGGCGGTTCTTCGATGCCACGCTCGCGCTGCGCCGCCGCGAGATCACCGGCCGGTCGCTCGCCGGCGCGCTCGCCCGGCATCCGTTCCTCACGGCGGCCGTGCTGGCGGGCATCTACGGAAACGCGCTGCGGCTGTGGTGGAAGCGCGTCCCCTACCACCCGCACCCGCGCGACGCGGAGCGTGTGCTCACCGGGAGGCCCACGTGAGCCTGGGCGACACCCGCATGGAATCGGTGGCGCTCGCCGAACCCTCGCTCGGGCGGCTCGACCGCCTGGCGCGCGACGGCGTGCGGCGCCTGCTCGCGCGCCTGGACGACGGCGAGCTCACCGTGGTCGAAGGCCGCGCCCGCGACACGTTCGGGCGCCCGGCCACCGGCGCCGAGCGCCTGCACGCCACGCTCCACGTGCGCGACCCGCGCTTCTGGAGCGCCGTGGCGCTCGGCGGCGCGCTGGGCGCCGCGGAATCGTGGGTGCGCGGCGAGTGGGACTGCGACGACCTGACGACGCTCGTGCGCGTGCTCGCGCGGCACCGCGCGCTGCTCGCCGGGCTCGAGTCGGGCGGCGCGCGCCTGCAGGCGCCGGTGCTGAAGGCGCTGCACGCGCTGCGGCGCAACACGCGCGGCGGCTCGCGGCGCAACATCGCGGCGCACTACGACCTCGGCAACGACTTCTTCGAGACGTTCCTGGACCCCACGATGATGTACTCGTGCGCGATCTGGCCGCGCCCCGACGCCACGCTGGAGGAGGCCTCGCGCCACAAGCTCGACGTGGTGTGCCAGTCCCTGGGCCTGGCGCCCGGCATGGACGTGCTGGAGATCGGCACGGGCTGGGGCGGCTTCGCGGTGCACGCGGCGTCGCGTTACGGCTGCCGCGTGACCACCACCACGATCTCGCGCGCCCAGTCCGAGGGCGCGCTCGCCCGCGTGCGCGCGCACGGGCTCGGGGACCGCGTCACGCTGCTGCAGGAGGACTACCGCGACCTGCCCGCGCGGCTCGGCCGCCGGTTCGACCGCGTGGTCAGCATCGAGATGATCGAGGCCGTGGGCCACGAGTACCTGCCCGCGTTCTTCCGCACGATCGACGCGCTGCTCGAGCCCGCCGGCCGCGCGTTGATCCAGGCGATCACGATCCGCGACCAGGACTACGACGCGTACCGCCGCGGCACCGACTTCATCCGCCGCTGGATCTTCCCCGGCGGCTGCCTGCCGTCGGTGGCGCGCATGACCGACGTGGTCGCGCGCCACACCCCCCTGCGCGTGGTCGGGCTCGTCGACTGGACGCCGCACTACGCGCGCACGCTGGCCGAGTGGCGCGAGCGGTTCGTGGCGCACCGCGAGCGGCTGCACGCGATGGGGCGCGACGACATGTTCCAGCGGCTGTGGCTGTGGTACTTCGGCTACTGCGAGGCCGGGTTCCTGGAGCGCACGATCGGCCTGGTGCACCTGGCGCTCGCCGGCCCTCGCGCCGGCGCGGGCGCGGACGGCGTGGCGTCGCGGCCCGCCACGGAGGGCGCGTGAGCGTGGACTGGGCGATGCCGGCGGTGGAGCGCGGGCTCGTGCCCGACGCGGTGGTGCAGCTGGGCATCCGGCGGCTGCTGCGCGAGACGCTCGCGCGCGAACGGCGCGGTGGCCCGGCGGCCGTGTACGAGCGGCGCGAGCGCGCGCTCGCCGCGCTGCGCGGCTCCCCGGTGGCGCTGCACACCGACGACGCGAACCGCCAGCACTACGAGCTGCCGGCGCGGTTCTTCGAGATCGTGCTGGGGCCGCGGCTCAAGTACTCGTGCGCGTGGTTCGAGCCCGGCGTCACCGACCTCGCGCGCGCCGAGGAGGCGATGCTGGCGCTCACCGCCGAGCGCGCGGGCCTCGCCGACGGCCAGCACGTGCTGGAGCTGGGCTGCGGCTGGGGCTCGCTCACGCTGTGGATCGCCGAGCACTTCCCCGCCTCGCAGGTGACCGCCGTGTCGAACTCGGCGCCGCAGCGCGCGTTCATCGAGGCCCGCGCCGCGGCGCGCGGGCTCGGCAACGTGCGCGTGATCACGACCGACATGAACACGTTCGCACCCGAGGGGCGCTTCGACCGCGTGGTGTCCGTGGAGATGTTCGAGCACATGCGCAACTGGGGCGCGCTGCTCGCACGCACGCGCGGCTGGCTCGCGCCCGGCGGCGAGCTGTTCCTGCACGTGTTCTGCCACCGCGAGCTGCTGTACACGTTCGAGACCGACGGTCGCAGCGACTGGATGGCGCGGCACTTCTTCACCGGCGGCCTGATGCCGTCGTTCGACCTGCCGGGCGCGTTCCCCGAGTCGATGCGCGTGCACGCGTCGTGGGCCGTGGACGGCACGCACTACGCGAAGACGTGCCGCGCATGGCTCGCGCGGCAGGACACGCACCGCGACGAGGTGATGGCGATCTTCCGCGACACGTACGGCCGCGACGCCGCCACGTGGTTCGAGCGCTGGCGGCTGTTCTTCCTGGCGTGCGCCGAGCTGTTCGCGTGGGCGGACGGCCGCGAGTGGCACGTCGGGCACTACCGGCTGGGGCCGGCGGAAGGAGCCGACTGACATGCGAGGGGCGCTGAGAGCGTTCTGTGCGGTGGTCCTGGTGGTGATGCTCGTGCTCACGGTGCAGGCGAGCGTGGGCGAGAACATGTTCGACGCGCTCGTTCGGCTCTGGCCCGACGCGTGGTTCCGCGCCACGCTCGCCGACACGTACCTGGCGTTCCTCACGATCGCGCTGTGGGTGGCGTGGAAGGAACGTGGTGGCTGGCGCGGCCTGCTGTGGGGCCTGGCCGTGCTCGGTCTCGGCAACATGGCGATTGCGGTCTACGTGCTCCTGCGGCTGGCCACGCTTCCCGCCGGCGACGGCGTCGAAGCGCTGCTCGCGCGCCGGCGCTCGTGAGCGCGCTCGGGAACTTCCCCGGGGGCGCGGCCGCGTTCGGGCTGGCGGTGACCGCGGGACTGGCCACGCTGGTGTGGATCGCGAGCCTGGTCCGCCGCGACGTCAGCATCGTGGACGTGTTCTGGGGCGCGGGCTTCGTGGTGCTGGCCTGGGCCTGGCGCGCCGCGCTCGGCGCCGAGCACCCGCGCGCGTGGCTGATGCTGGCGCTGGTCACCGTGTGGGGCGCGCGGCTGGCGCTGCACATCGGCCGCCGCAACCACGGCCGCGGCGAGGACCCGCGCTACGCCGCCATGCGCGCGCGCAGCCCGCGCACGTTCGCGTGGACCAGCCTGGTCACGGTGTTCGGGCTGCAGGCCGCGCTGCTGTGGGTGATCGCGCTGCCGATCTATGCCGCGCTGCGCCGGCCCGACCCGCTCGCGCTCGGTCCGTGGGACTTCGCCGGCGCGGCGCTGTGGGCCGTGGGCTTCGGCTTCGAAGCGGTGGGCGACGCGCAGCTCGCCGCGTTCCAGCGCGATCCCGCGAACAAGGGGCGCGTCATGGACCGCGGCCTGTGGTCGTGGACGCGCCACCCGAACTACTTCGGCGAGGCGTGCCTGTGGTGGGGGCTCGGGCTGATCGCGCTCGCGGTGCCGGGTTCGGCGTGGGCGCTCGTGAGCCCCGTGCTCGTGACCGTGCTGCTGCTGCGCGTGTCGGGCGTAAACCTGCTGGAACAGCACATGGCGTCGCGCCCGGGCTGGAAGGAATACGCGGCGCGCACGAGCGCGTTCGTGCCGATGCCGCCGCGCAGGCGCTGACGGCCGCAAACGCTCAGGGCGTCGTCGGGGCGCGGCGGGCGTTGTCGCGGCGCACCACGCGCTCCACGCTGACGATGTCCCACACCGCGGAACTCGCCAGGGCGATCGCTCCGCCCGTGGCCACGATCCACGCGTGGCGCTCGCGCGGGTCCTCGAGCGTCGGACTCGCGGCTTCCACCTGGCCGAACCCGACGACGACCGCGCCCGCGACGGCCGTCGCCAGCGTGATCACCACGCGCGTGCCGATGCCGGCCCACCCCCGGGCGTTGTGATCCGCGTACCACCAGCCCGCGGCGGG
>JBGAMH010000133.1:0-12402 GCA_044223135.1 Candidatus Eiseniibacteriota bacterium
TTGGTGCAGGGGCGGGACGACGAGGCGTCGCGCGCACTCGCCGAGGCGTCGCGGCTCGCGCCGGCGCGCCCGGAAGTGGTCACGCTGCGCGCGCTGCTGCACTACCGGCGCGGAGAGTGGCCGGCCGTGCTGGCGCTCGTGGACACCGCGCTCGCGCTGGACCCCGGACTGCCCGAGCCGCGGATCGCGCGCGCGACGGCGCTGCTGCGCATGGGCCGGCTCGACGAGGCGGGGGACGAACTCGCCACGCTGCGCGCGCGCCTGCCGGACAACGCCACCGTCGCGAGCCTCGAGGGCCAGCGCATGGTCGCGCTGCACCGGCCCGACGAGGCGCTGCCGCTGCTGAACCGCGCGGCCGCCGGCGTGGCCGACGACCCGGACCTGTACTACGCGCTCGGCATGGCGCACGCGTACCGGTCGGAAGTGACCGAGGCACGCGCGGCGTTCACGCGCGCGACGGAGATCGATCCGCGCTTCTACGACGCGTGGCTGCGGCTGGCGACGGCGTGCCACCTGGCCGGTGACGCGATCGCTCGCGACGCGGCGCTCGCGAGAGCCGCCGCGCTGCCCGATGCCGGCGACGGGCGCGTGCAGGAGTTGACGCGTCGTCTCGCGGCGCTGGGAGCGGGCGGGAGCTTGAACCGCTGAGCATCGGCTGTTAGCGTCGCGCGCGACCACTTTTTCCCGTCTCCCGCCCTCCGTCGCCAGGTCCCATGCCACCGACCGCTTCCGCCGCACCCGTCTGGGTGTTCCATTCGCGCCGTTCCCCCGATCGGGCGTCGGCGCTGGCGCGCGATCTCGGGGCCCCGCTGCCGTTCGCGCACGCGCTCGTGAACCGCGGCATGGACACGCTCGAACGCGCGCGCCGGTTCCTGGAGCCCGCGCTCGAGGATCTGCACCAGCCGTCCGACATGCTCGACCTCGACCGCGCCTCGGAGCGCGTGCTGCTGGCGATCGAGCGCGGCGAGCGGATCTTCGTGCAGGGCGACTACGACGTGGACGGCATCACGTCCACGTTCCTGCTCTACAGCGTGCTGCAGGAGCTCGGCGGGCGCGCCGAGTACCGCATCCCGCACCGCATCAAGGACGGCTACGGACTCACCACCGAAGCGATCGCCGACGCGCAGCGCCGCGGCTGCACGCTCGTCGTCACGGTGGACTGCGGCATCACCGCGAACGAGGCCGTCGACGCCGCGCGTGCCGCGGGCATCGACGTGGTGATCACCGACCACCACGAGCCGCCCGCGGTGCTGCCGTCCGCGCACGCGATCGTGAACCCGCTGCGCCCGGGCTGCGGCTACCCGTTCAAGTCGCTCGCCGGCGTCGGCGTGACGTTCAAGCTCGTGGAGCGCCTGCTCGACGGCCGCGGCGGCATCGAGCGCGCGCGCGACTACCTCGACGTGGTGGCGCTCGGCACGATCGCCGACGTGGTGCCGCTGGTGGGCGAGAACCGCGTGCTCGCGCGGCTCGGGCTCGACCGGCTGAACCAGGGCAAGCGGCTCGGCCTGCGCGCGCTGATGGACGTGGCGGGGCTCGCCGGCAAGCGCATCACGAGCGGGCACGTGGCGTTCGTGCTCGCGCCGCGCATCAACGCCGCGGGGCGCATGGGCAACGCGGAGCAGGGCCTGCGGCTGCTGCTCGCGCGCGATCCGGCCGAGGCGCGCGTGTGCGCGGAGAGCCTCGAGGAGGACAACGACCGCCGCCGGCGCTTCGACGAGAGCGCGCTCATCGAGGCGAGCCAGCGCGTGGCGAGCGAACTCGACTGGCCGCGCTGCGGGTCGATCCTGCTGTGGTCCGAGTCGTGGCATCCCGGCGTGATCGGCATCGTGGCGTCGCGGCTGGTGGAACGCTACCAGCGCCCCGCGCTGCTCGTGGCGCTCGACGGCGACCGCGGTCGCGGCTCGGGGCGCAGCCTGCCCGGGCTCGACCTGACGCGCCTGCTCGACGGCTGCACCGACCTGCTGCTGGCGCACGGCGGCCACGCGTTCGCCGCGGGCTTCACCGTGGAGCGGGGCCGCCTGCCGGAGCTGCGCGAGCGGCTCGAGCGGCTCGTGCTCGAGCAGCACCGCCCCGAGGACTTCGTGACGCGCCTGGAACTGGATTCCGAGGTGCACGCGGGCGAGTGCGACATGGACCTGGTCGAGTGGATCGAGCGCATGGCCCCGCACGGGCTCGACAACGGCGAGCCGGTGTTCCAGATGCGCGACGTGAGGTTCCAGAGCATCTCCACCGTCGGCGGCGGCAAGCACCTGCGCCTGACGGCGGCCGACGACACCGGCACCGTGGAGGCGATCGGCTTCGGCATGGGCGAGCACGCGGCGGCCTGGCGCCGCGCCGGGCGCGGGGACCTCGCGTTCGTGCCCACGCGCAACGACTGGATGGGCGAGGCCCGCGTGCAGCTCAAGCTCAAGGGCGTACGGGTGCCGTGAGGGCCGCGTGAGCGCGACGGGCAGCGAGCATCCGGAACTGCGCGCGGCGCTCACGAGCGCGCTCGCCGAACGCGCGCCGAAGGTCGACCGCGACCGCGCGGCGTCGTGCTTCGACTACGCCGACCACGCGCACGGGCCGCAGAAGCGCCGGTCGGGCGAGCCGTACATGGTGCACCCGGTCGAGGTGGTGCGGATCCTGCTCGACCTGCTCGAGAACCGGCTCGACACCACGCTCACGTGCGCCGCGCTCCTGCACGACGTGGTGGAGGACACCACGATCTCGCTCGTGGAGCTCGAGAAGCACTTCGGCCGCGAGGTGGCGACGCTCGTGGACGGCGTCACCAAGCTGTCGGCGCTGCACTTCGACAGCCGCGAGGCGCAGCAGGCCGAGAATTTCCGTCGCATGCTGCTGAGCATGTCGCGCGACCTGCGCGTGATCTTCATCAAGCTCGGCGACCGGCTGCACAACATGCGCACGATCGAGTACCTGCCGCCCGACAAGTCGCGTCGCATCGCGCTCGAGACGCGCGACATCTACGCGCCGCTCGCGCACCGACTCGGCATGGCCGGCATCAAGCGCGAACTCGAGGACCTGAGCCTGAAGGTGCTCGACCCCGAGGCGTACCAGAGCCTCGCCACGCGCATCCAGCAGAAGCGCCAGGAGCGCGAGGCGTTCCTCGACCGCGTGGCGCACCAGCTGCGCGATGCGCTGAAGGAAACGGGCCTCAAGGGCGAGGTGCGCGGTCGGCCCAAGCACTTCTACTCGATCTACAACAAGATGCAGAACGGCCGCGGGTTCGAGGAGATCTACGACCTGTTCGGCCTCCGCATCATCGTGGGCACGCGCAACGACTGCTACCGCGTGCTCGGCGTGGTGCACGACCTGTTCACGCCGGTGGCCGAACGCTTCAAGGACTACATCGCCACCCCGAAGAGCAACATGTACCAGTCGCTGCACACCACCGTGCTCACGGACGACGGCGAGATGGTGGAGGTGCAGATCCGCACGTGGGACATGCACCGCACGGCCGAGACGGGCATCGCGGCGCATTACGTGTACAAGCAGGGCGGCAAGCTCGACGCCGAGCTCGACGAGCGGCTCGGCGGCTTCGTGGCGCAGACGGCCGACTGGCAGCGCACGGCGTCCGACGACGAGTACATGGATTTCCTGCGCACGGCGCTCTACCAGGAAGAGGTCTTCGTCTACACGCCGCGTCGCGAGCTGAAGCGGCTGGCGAAGGGCGCGACGCCGCTCGACTTCGCGTTCCTCATCCACACGCAGGTCGGCCAGCACACGGTGGGCGCGCGGGTGAACGGCGAGCTCGTGCCGCTGCGGCAGGAGCTGAAGAACGGCGACACGGTGGAGATCATCACCTCGCCGCAGGCGCGCCCGCACGAGGACTGGCTGCAGGTGGCGCGCACCGCGACCGCGCGCGGCAAGATCCGCGCGTGGCTGCGCCAGCAGCGCCACGACGACAGCGTGTCGCTGGGCCGGGAGATGCTGGAGCGCGAACTGAAGCGCCTGCGCCTGAAGCCGACGGCCGACCAGCTCGAGGACATCGCGCGCGGCCTCGGCTGCGACGACGTCGACGCGATGCACGCGCGCCTCGCCGAGGGGCAGATCGGCGTGCCGCAGGTGGTGCGCAAGCTCCTGCCCGAGAAGGAGGGCCTCGCCGAGCGCCTGACGAAAGCGCCGCTCGAGGTGCTCGGCATCGGCCGCAAGGCGTCGGGCGGCGTGCGCATCCAGGGCCTCACGAACGTGATGGTGTCGTACGCGCGCTGCTGCCAGCCGGTGCCCGGCGATCCGGTCGTCGGGCTGGTCACCGTGGGGCGCGGCGTGTCGGTGCACCGCCAGGACTGCCCGAACACGTTCCGCGATGCGGGCGTGGCCGACCGGCGCGTGGCGGTGGAGTGGGACGCCGCGCCGGCGGACACGTTCCCGGTGCGGCTGCTCGTGCGCGGCAACGACCGCCCGCAGCTGCTGGCCGACATCGCGAAGGCGATCAGCGCCTGCAACGTGAACATCCGCCAGGCGGGCATGGCCAGCGAGGACAAGACGGCGCGCGGTGTGTTCGTGGTGGAAGTGCCGCACCTGGCCAAGCTGAACGACGTGGTGACGGCGATCCGCCGCCTGCCGGGCGTCACGGGCGTGGAGCGGCGCCAGCGGCTCGGCCGCGCGCGGCCCGCGGCTCCCGACGACGACGACGACGCATGAGGGCACTCGTGCAGCGGGTGACGCGGGCGAGCGTGACCGTGGACGGTCGCGTGACCGGCGCGGTGCGGCACGGACTGGTCGTGCTGGTCGGTGCCACGCACGCCGACGCGGCCGACGAGGTGCGCTGGCTCGCGGCGAAGGTCGCCGGCCTGCGCGTGTTCGCCGACGACGAGGGCCGCATGAACCGCGACGTGCGCGAAGCCGGTGGCGGCGTGCTGGTGGTGCCGCAGTTCACGCTGTACGGCGACGTGCGGCGCGGGCGGCGGCCCGGCTTCGAAGCGGCCGCGCGCCCCGAGGTGGCCGAGCCGCTGTTCGAAGCGTTCTGTGCCGCGCTCGCGGCCGAAGGCGTGCCGGTGGAGCGCGGCGTGTTCCGCGCGCACATGGAGGTGGAACTCGTGAACGACGGTCCCGTGACGCTGATGCTGGAGACGCCCGCACCGGGGAGCGCGACGTGAGCGCGCGCACGCCGATCTTCTGGCGCGGCCGCGCACCGCTCGTGCTCGCGAGCGCGTCGCCGCGCCGCGTCGCGCTGCTGCGGCAGGCGGGCGCCGCGTTCACCGTCGTCGACCCGGGGCCCGACCGCGAGTGGCCCGGGCAGGCCGAGCCGCGGCACGGCGTGCGCGCGCTCGCGCTCGACAAGGCGCGCCGCGTCGGCGTGAAGAAGCCCGACGCCGTGGTGCTGGGCGCGGACACGGTGGTGGTGGTGCGCGGCACGCGCCTGGGCAAGCCCGCGAACGCCGAGGAGGCGGCGGAGATGCTGCGGCGCCTGCACGGCCGCCAGCACGAGGTGTGGACCGGCATCGCGGTCGTGCACGGGGGCGAACAGCGCACGGCGGCCGAGGTCACGCGCGTGCACTTCGCGCGGCTGAGCGACGACGACATCCGCGCCTACGTGCGGTCGGGTGAGCCGCTCGACAAGGCGGGGGCGTACGGCATCCAGGGCCTCGCGGGCCAGTTCATCCGCCGCATCGACGGCGACTACACGACGGTGGTGGGCCTGCCGCTCGCGCGGCTCCGGGGGCTGCTCGCGGATTTCGCCTGACCGCCGGCCACACCGGAGCGGCCGCGCGGGCCGGGGGCGAGGCGGCGAATTTCCCCGAAACCCCGCGCCGGTGACGCCTCCGGGCGGCCGTGCGGGCGTCGACGCACGCTCGGCGTCCGCGTGCGGAGCGGCTCGGAGCGCGGTCGGAACGGGCCGTCCGCTTGACACTTCGGTGCCCGGACCCCTAGATTGCCGCGTTTCTTGGGGCAGTCGGCGTCGTCCCGCGCCAGTTGCGTGGGAGTCCCGACGCCGTGCCGCGTCGGGGAAGCGCCCCGACGCCTGTCATTCGCGGGAGGTTGGATGAAGACCTATTCCGCCCGAGAGGGAGACATCCAGCGTCGCTGGCTCGTCGTGGACGCCGAAGGGAAGACCCTCGGCCGTCTCGCCGCGCAGGTGGCGACGGTGCTCAAGGGCAAGCACAAGCCGATCTACACGCCGCACATGGATACCGGTGACCACGTCATCGTGATCAATGCGGCCCATGTTCGGCTGACCGGCGCGAAGGTGGAGAAGAAGACGTACTTCCATCACACGCTCTATCCGGGTGGCGCCACCTGGACGAAGATGACCGAGATGCTGCAGAAGCATCCGGAGCGCGTGGTGCAGAAGGCGGTCCGCGGCATGCTGCCGAAGACGAAGCTGGGCGACGCCATGGCGAAGAAGCTGAAGGTCTACGCCGGCGCCGAGCACCCGCACGTCGCGCAGCAGCCGGAAACCTGGAACCTCGAGGCCTGAAAGGGGAGAGACGATGGCTGCCACGACCACCACGAAGCCCCTCACGGGCCGTCGCAAGGAAGCAGTCGCGCGCGTCCGCCTGACGCCCGGTACGGGCAAGGCGATGATCAACGGCCGTGCGATTCGTGATTACCTCACCCGCGATTCGCTGGTGCTGATCGCCCTGCGTCCGCTCACGCTCACGAACACCGCGGGGGCACTCGACGTGACCGCGCGCGTGGCGGGCGGCGGACTCACGGGCCAGGCCGGCGCGGTGAGTCTCGCGATCGCCCGCGCACTGTCGCGCCAGGACGAGGCGCACAAGGCGCTCCTCGGCCGGGCCGGCCTCCTCACGCGCGACTCGCGCATGAAGGAGCGCAAGAAGTACGGCCAGCCGGGCGCCCGCAAGCGGTTCCAGTTCAGCAAGCGCTGATCCCTTCATACATCACACACGCCCCACGCGAGGCGCCGGGGTGTCCGCCCACGGCGGACCGGAGCGCCCTTCGACGTCGCGAGGCGGAGGAACAACCCGAGAAGGAGGCTCTCGTGGCCGAGATCACGATGAAAGATCTGCTCGAAGCAGGAGTTCACTTCGGGCACCAGACCCGGCGCTGGAATCCGCAGATGAAGAAATTCATCTTCATGGAGCGCAACGGGATCTACATCATCGATCTGCAGAAGACGCTGAAGTGCATCCAGGACGCCCGCGCCGCGATCCAGAAGGTCGTGCGTGGGGGCGGACACGTGCTGTTCGTGGGAACGAAGAAGCAGGCCAAGGGCATCATCGTCGAGGAGACGGCGCGCTCGGGCCAGTTCCACGTCACCGAGCGCTGGCTCGGCGGCATGCTCACGAACTTCAAGACCATCCGGACGAGCATCAAGCGGTTGAAGGAGCTCGACCAGATGGCCGACGACGGCACGTTCGAGAAGCTCGCGAAGAAGGAAGTGTCGCGCCTCGGGCGCGAGCGCGAGCGGCTCCAGTTCGCCTTCGCGGGCATCAAGGAGATGCCGGGCCTGCCGGCGCTCGTGTTCGTCATCGACACGAAGAAGGAGAAGATCGCGGTGGCCGAGGCGAACCGCCTGGGCATCCCGATCGTCGGCATCGTGGACACGAACTGCGACCCGAGCGTCATCAACTACCCGATCCCGGGCAACGACGACGCCATCCGCGCGATCAAGCTGTTCGCGGGCATGGTGTCGGACACGATCCTCGAGGCGCGCTCCATGGCGCTCGAGGGCTCGGACCAGGAGACGGTTTCCTACGGCGGCGACGCGGGCGACACCGAGGGTGCCACGGCTCCGGCCGGCGCCTGATCCCACCCCTTTCGACGTCTCACCACCGCGCCCGTCCGCAGCCGATGCCGCGGGCGGGCGTTGTCACACAGGAGTGCTTCATGACGATCACGGCGGACATGGTCAAGCAGCTCCGGGACATGACCGGAGCGGGCATGATGGAGTGCAAGAAGGCTCTCGGTGAAACGAACGGCGATCTCGACAAGGCCGTGGACGTGCTGCGCAAGGCGGGCGCGGCCAAGGCCGAGAAGCGCGCGGATCGCGCCGCTTCCGAGGGCGTGGTCGAGGCGTACATCCACCCGGGCAACCGCGTGGGCGTGCTGATCGAGGTGAACTGCGAGACGGACTTCGTCGCGCGCACCGACGACTTCAAGTCGCTCGTCCGCGACCTCGCCATGCAGGCGGCGGCCGCCGGCGCCGACTACGTGCGCCGCGAGGAAGTGCCGGCCGAGCGCGTCGCGCACGAGCGCGAGATCTACGCCGCGCAGCTCGCCAGCGAGGGCAAGCCGGCGAACATCATCGACAAGATCCTCGAGGGCAAGGTCAACAAGTACTACTCCGAGATCTGCCTGCTCGAGCAGCCGTTCATCAAGGACGACAAGCAGACGGTGGAAGCGCTCGTGAAGTCGGCCTCGGCCAAGACGGGCGAGAACATCGTCGTGAAGCGCTTCGTGCGCTTCCGGCTCGGGGAGTCGTGAGCGCCACACCCCGTTACCGCCGCATCCTCCTCAAGCTGAGCGGTGAGCAGCTCGCGGGCGAGGCGGGTCACGGCATCTCCGACGAGATCCTCGCGGGCATCGCCGGGGAGATCCGCGACGTTCACGCGCTCGGCATCGAGGTGGGCATCGTGCTCGGCGGCGGCAACATCTTCCGCGGGCTCGCCGCCAGCACGCGCGGCATGGACCGTGTGGGCGCCGACCACATGGGCATGCTCGCGACGGTCATCAACTCGCTCGCGCTGCAGCACGCGCTCGAGAAGCACGGGCTGTACACGCGGGTGATGTCGGCGATCCAGATGGACCAGGTCTGCGAACCGTTCATCCGCCGTCGCGCCGTGCGCCACCTGGAGAAGGGGCGCGTCGTGGTGCTGGCGGCCGGGACGGGCAACCCGTACTTCACGACCGACACCGCGGCCGCGCTGCGGGCGATCGAGACGGGCGCGGAAGTGATCCTGAAGGGCACGAAGGTGGACGGCGTCTACTCGGGCGATCCGAAGAAGGACCCGTCGGCGACGTTCTTCCCGTCGATCAGCTATCTGGATATCCTCAACCGCGGCCTCAAGGTCATGGATTCGACCGCGATCACGCTGTGCATGGACAACCGTCTGCCCCTCATCGTGTTCAACGTGGGCGTGCGCGGGAACCTGGTGAAGATCATGCACGGTGAGACGGTCGGCACCCGAGTGGGGGAGTGACGGCGATGATCAACAAGCTGCTGGGCGAGACCGAAGATCGGATGAAGAAGGCGCTGGAGTCGGTGCGTCACGAGATGAGCGGCGTGCGCACCGGCAAGGCGAGCCCGGGCCTGCTCGACACGGTGAAGGTGGACGCGTACGGCTCGCACGTGCCGATCCAGCAGGTGGGTTCGGTGAGCGCGCCCGAGCCGCGTCTCCTGGTGGTGCAGCCGTGGGACAAGAGCCTGATCAAGGCGATCATCAAGGGCATCAACGAAGCGAACATGGGACTGAATCCCACGGACGACGGCATCGTGGTGCGCATCCCGATCCCCACGCTCACCGAGGAGCGACGCAAGGACCTCGTGAAGCTGATCGCGAAGTTCGCCGAGGAAGGCCGCGTGCACGTGCGCCAGGTGCGCCACGACCTGAACAAGACGATCAAGGAGCGCGAGCACGAGGGCGAGATCCCGGCCGACGACGCGAAGCGGCTGACCGCCGACGTGCAGAAGCTCACGGACAAGTACATCGGGCTGATCGACGACCTGCTCAAGCACAAGACCACCGAAGTGATGGCCGTCTAGGGATCCCGGTCACACCGTGCCCAGTCGCTCGCTCACCGCCGAAGAGCTGATCGCGGCCGGCAACGTCCCGCGCCACATCGCCATCATCATGGACGGCAACGGCCGCTGGGCGAAGGCCCGCGGACTGCCGCGCGTGATGGGGCATCGCGCGGGGCGCGAGTCGGTGCGCGAGGTGGTGCGCGGATGCTCGGCGCTCGGCGTCGAGGTGCTGACGCTGTACTCGTTCTCGACCGAGAACTGGCAGCGCCCCGCGCGCGAGGTGACGTCGCTGATGTCGATCCTCCGCCAGACGCTGCGCGGCGAGCGCCGCGAGCTGCGCGAGAACAACGTGCGGCTGGGCGTGATCGGACGGGCGCAGGACCTGCCGGCGGCCGTGCGCGAGGAGATCGCGGCGACGCAGGAGTACCTGTCCGCGTGCACCGGCCTGCAGCTGAACCTCGCGCTCTCGTACAGCGGGCGCGCCGAGATCGTGGACGCGGTGCGGCGGCTCGTGACGGACGCGCGCACGAACGGGCTCCAGCCGCGCGACGTGGACGAGGAGCTGCTGTCGAGCTACCTCACCACGGTGGGACTGCCCGATCCGGACCTGCTCATCCGCACGGGCCGCGAGACGCGCGTGTCGAACTTCATGCTGTGGCAGCTCGCGTACGCGGAGCTGTGGTTCACCGAGACCATGTGGCCCGACTTCCGCCGCCGCCACCTGTTCCAGGCGGTCGCCGACTTCCAGGGCCGCGAACGCCGTTTCGGGCGCGCGGACTGAAGCGGCCGATCCCGTGAGCGCACCCGCGCCCTCGCCCGTCTCGGTCGTGCCGAAGAAGGCATCCGGCTGGTCGCTGCGCCTGCGCGTGGCGAGCGGCGTGCTGTTCGTGCCGCTGCTGATGCTGCTCGCGTGGGTGGGCGGCGTGCCGTTCCTGCTGTTCACGGGGCTGCAGGTGATGCTCGGCATGATCGAGTTCTACGGCATGGTGCGCACGAAGGGCCACGAGCCCGACGTGCCGCTGGGCCTGCTCGCGGCGCTCGCGCTGCTCGCGTTCTCGTACCGGCCCGCCACGCCGCACGCCGCGTTCCTCGCCACCGCGTCGGTGCTGCTGCTGCTGGCGTGGGGGCTGCGCCGCGCGGAGAAGGGCGGCGTGCTCGAGAGCCTGTCCACCACGGCGTTCGGCGTGATGTACGTGGGCTGGCTGTCGTCGCACTTCGTGCTGCTCCGCGAGTTGCCGTGGCGAGCGGGCCTCGGCTACGCGGACGGCGCGCGCTTCGTGCTGTACGCCTTCCTCGTCACGTGGAGCTGCGACACGGGGGCGTACGCGACCGGCCGCCTGTTCGGACGCCACCGGCTGTGGGAGAAGGTGTCGCCGAAGAAGACCGTCGAGGGCGCGATCGGCGGCTTCGCGTTCGCGGTGCTCGGTGCGTGGGTCGGCCACGTGTGGTTCATGCACTCGCGCGGCGGCGACCCGTGGCTGCGGCCGTGGGACGCGCTCGCGATCGGCGTGCTCGTGGGCGTGTGCGGGCAGGTGGGCGACCTCGTGGAGAGCATGCTCAAGCGCGACACCTCGAGCGGCGACTCGTCGGACATCATCCCCGGCCACGGCGGCATCCTGGACCGCTTCGACAGCCTCTATTTCGGCGCGCCGATCGTCTACTACTACCTGCGCGTCGTCGTGTTCCAGATTCCGTGACCGCCCGGCCCGGTTCCACGCGCACGCTCGCCGTGCTCGGCTCGACCGGTTCGATCGGCGAGCAGACCCTGGACGTGGCCGCGCGCGAGCGCGAGCGGCTGCGCGTGGTGGCGCTGGCCGCGGGCCGCTCGCTCGCCAAGCTCGTGGCGCAGGTGCGCGCGTGGACGCCCGCGTTCGTGGCGCTCGAGCACGCGGCGGACGCGGCGGGCGCGCGCGCGGCGTTGCGCGAGGCGGCGCCCGGCGCGGACGTGCGCGTGGGACCCGGCTCGGCGGCGGCGGTCGCGGCCGAGTGCGGCGCCGACATGGTCGTGAACGGCGTGGTGGGCGCGGCCGGGCTCGCGGCGTCACTCGCGGTGCTCGAGCGCGGCGCGCGGCTGGCGCTCGCGAACAAGGAATCGCTCGTCGTCGGCGGCCCGCTCGTGCGGCGCGCGCTCGCGGCGCACGGCGGCGAGCTGACGCCCGTGGACAGCGAACACAGCGCGGCGCTGCAGTGCCTGCTCGGCCGCCCGCCGGCGGAAGTGCGCACGCTCACCATCACCGCGTCGGGCGGACCGCTGCGCAGGCACCCCGACTGGCGGCGCGCGACGCGCGACGAAGTGCTCGCGCACCCGATCTGGGCGATGGGGCCGCGCATCACCACCGATTCGGCGACGCTGTTCAACAAGGCGCTCGAGCTGATCGAGGCGCACTTCCTGTTCGACCTGGGCTGGCACCAGCTGGACGCCGTGGTGCACCCGCAGGCGCTCGTGCACGCGATGGCCACGTTCACCGACGGCTCGATGACGGCGCAGATCGCGCGCGCCGACATGCGGCTGCCGATCCAGCTCGCGCTGTCGTGGCCCGAGCGCTGGAGCGAGTCGGTCGCGCCCGTCGCGCCGTCGGCGCTGGCGGGGCTGACGTTCGATCCGATCGAGCCCGCCGCCGTGCCCGCGTTCGCCGTGGGCGTGGCGGCGGGGAAGGCCGGTGGCACCGCGCCGTGCGCGGTGAACGCGGCCGACGAGGTGGCGGTGCAGGCGTTCCTGGACGGTGCGATCCCGCTGGGCCGGCTGCCCGACG
>JBGAMH010000134.1:0-12306 GCA_044223135.1 Candidatus Eiseniibacteriota bacterium
CACGGGAACAGCGGCCGGTGCAGGAACCGGAACGCCATCACCACGTTCCACGCGGGCTCGGGTTCGGGCAGGCTGCGCCATTCCAGGTCCACCACGCGCGTGCGGATGTCGACGCCGGCCCGTCGCGCCAGCGACTGCGCGCGTTCGAGCGCCTCGGGCGCGCGATCCCAGCCCTCGGCCTGCCAGCCGCGCTCGGCGAGCCAGACCAGCTCGCGACCCGAGCCGCACGCCAGGTCGAGCACTCGCCCCGCGGGCAGCATCGGCTGCACGCGTTCGAGGAACGGCGAGGGCCGCCACAGGCGTGCGGGCGGTGCCGTGGACGCGTGCCCGCCCTCGAGCGCGGGCAGCGGCGCGTCGAGCCACGCGACCCGCTCGTAGCCCATCGTGGCGAGCGCCTGCGCCGCGTCGCACGCCTGCTCCGGTGCGTCGTGCACCACGAGCACCTCCACGTCGCGCGGCGGCAGCTCGGCGCGGTGCGGTTCGAACTCGGCGGGGCTCAGCCGACCGGCCCCGGCCAGGTGCCCCGCGGCGAATGCCGCTTCGTCACGCACATCGAGCACGAGCACGCCGGGTGTGCGCGACGCGACGCGGACGGCGTCCCAGCGCTGGGGAACGCGTTCGGTGGATTCGGGCGGCGTGCTCGCGGGAAGCATGGCGGCAGCGTAAGGGACGAGCCGACCTTCGGCGAACCGGACGGTCGCCGCGGCCGCTTATCCGTTGATTCGCGCCCCGGAGGCCCGGATACTGCGCGCGCCGGGCCCTCGCACACCGATCGGAGCGCCGCGCCCTTCGCATGACCCTTCGCCTGACTGCCTTCCTGCTCGTGCTCGCCCTGCTGTTCCCGGCCGCGGCCGCCGCGGCCCCGCCGCGCGACGCGGCGCGCCGCACCGAGGCCGAAGCGCTCTACCTGCGCGCACTCTCCCGGCTGCAGAAGCGCGACTTCGACTCGCGGCGGATGGCGCTCGCCGACCTGGAGCGCGCCACCGTGCTCGCGCCGACCGAGGCCGAGTACCAGATCACGCTGGCTCGCCTGTACCTGTCGTGCGGCTATCTCAAGGCGGCCACGCGCCGGTTCGAGCGCGTCACCGCGCTGCACCCCGAGGACGCCGAAGCGCGGTTCGGGCTGGGGCAGGTGTGGCGGCGCGACTGGCTCAAGTACCTGGATGCTCGTTCGCTGGACCGCGCGGTGGAGCAGTACTCGTGGGCCGCGCGCCTGGAGCCGGCGCACACCGACGCGTGGCTGCTGCTGACGTCGATGCTGGTGGAGCGCGGCGACCTGCCCGGCGCGCGCCGCGCGGCCGAGCAGGCGCTGCGCGCCGAGCCCAGCCGCACGGAAGCGTTGATCGCCGTGGGCGCCGCGCGCTGGCGCGTGGGCGACGTGGCCGGCGCCGACAGCGCGTTCCGGGCCGCGATGCCGCGCCTGCGCCGCAGCCTGCGCGAGCGCTTCGAGGACATCGCGCCGATCGCCACCGAGCGCGACACGCTGAAGCTGAACCACCTGCCCGCCGCGGAGCAGGCGGAGTTCCGGCGCCGCTTCTGGGCCACGCAGGACCCCGACCTGGCGAGCGAGGTGAACGAGGCGCAGCTCGAGTACTGGTCGCGCGTGACGCAGGCGTACTTCCTCTTCTACGACCCCAAGCACCGCGAGTGGGACGAGCGCGGCGAGGTCTACGTGCGCTACGGCCCGCCCGGCAAGGCGGAGTACAACCCGATCGGCGCGCGGCTGTGGGTGCAGATGGGCGCGCACGGGCTGTTCCCCGCGAACGCGCTGGTGTGGGACTATCCCGACCTCGGCATGTCGGTGACGATGCAGGACCGCGTGCTGTCGGAGTACTACCAGCTGCCCGTGTCGATGACCCGCGATCTCGATCCGCGGCCCGACCCCGACTCGGTCGCGGTCCGCGGCCTGCTCGGCACCACCGAGGGGCGCGGCGTGTTCCGCTCGCTGCCACCGGGCGTGCGCGAGCTGCCGGCGAGGGGGCAGATCGCCCGCTTCGCGACCGAGCGCGGCGGCTGGTTGTTCGCGGGCGTCGAACTGGCCGGCGCACCCGGCGACAGCCTGTGGGCCGAGTGGGTGGTGCTCGACTCCACGCGTCACGAGTGGATTCGCGGCGGGCGCTCGCTGTCGGCGTCGGCGTGCGAGCCGACGGCGCGCCGCGTGGCGGACTTCGCCACCGACGTGCCGCCGGGCGAATACCTGGTCGGCGTCACCGTGACCGGCTCGGGTGGCCGGCGCGCGGTGCTGCGCTTTCCCACCGAGGTGCCGCGTGCGCGCGACGCGCTCACGCTGAGCGACGTGGTGGTCACGTGCGGCACGCCGGGCATGGGGGGCGTGCTGCGGCTGGAGCCGAATCCCGGCGCGCGCGTGGTGGACGGCGCGCCGCTGCTCGCGTATTTCGAGCTGTCGGGCCTGAGCGCCGACTCGGCGGGGACGTCGCATTTCGCGTTCGAGTACACGGTGCGCTCGCTCGCGCGCGATTCGCGCGTCTGGCTGCAGCGCGCGTTCGCACCGCGCCCGGCCACGCCGCCGATCAGTTCGGGCCGCGAGGAGGAGCAGATCGGCAGCCGCCGCCGGCAGTACGTGAGCGTGCCCGTGCAGGAACTGCCGGCCGGCCGTTACTCGCTCGAGATCCGCGTGCAGGACCTGCTGTCGAGCGAGCAGGTGCGGCGGCGCGTGGAGTTCCAGAGGGTCGCGCCGGGCGGGACACCGTAGGCCGGATTCGTACGGACGGCGTACGAAGGGCCGCGCCGGCGCGCGTCGCGGGCGGCCCGAAAAGGGCCGGAAACCCCGCCGAACATCGAGCTTCAGGGCGCTGGGGCGCTTGCCGATACACGCCCTGTCGCTTCACTGCCGCCCAAGAGGGACACGATGTCCGAGAACCGCCCCCGCATCCTGATCGTCGACGACGAACCCGACCTGTTGTCCGTCCTGCACTTCGGTCTCGAGATCGAAGGTTTCGAGGTCATGGACGCCTCGGATGGCGAGCAGGCGTTGAACATGGCCCGTGAACACGTGCCCGACCTGATGGTGCTCGACCTGATGCTGCCGCGCATCGACGGCTACAAGGTGTGCCGCGCGCTGAAGTTCGACGAGCGCTACCGGCGCATCCCGATCTTCATCCTGAGCGCGCGCTCGGGGGAGACCGACCGCAAGCTGGCGTTCGACCTGGGCGCCGACGCGTACGTGACGAAGCCGTACGACATGAAGGACCTGGTCGCGCGCATCCGCGAGCGGCTCAAGGCCCCGCCGCAGCAGAAGGCCGCCGCGTAGCCGCGTCCGCACTCCGAACGTTCGAAGGGCCCTCGCCTCGCGGCGGGGGCCCTTCGCCATTCGGTCCTCCTGCGCGCGGGCGTTCGGTGCGGCGCGCCGTCAGGTCGTCCCGGCGAACGTCCCGATCAGCTCGCGCATGGTCTCGTGCAGCGCCGGGTTCGCCGCCACGATCTGCCGGCCGTCCAGCCGCAGCGGCCCGCCGGCATAGTCCGTCACGACGCCGCCCGCCTCCTGCACGATCAGCACGCCGGCCGCGAGGTCCCACGGCGACAGGTTGCCCTCCCAGAAGCCGTCGAAGCGACCCATCGCCAGGTAGCAGAGGTTCAACGCCGCCGAGCCGTCGCGGCGGATGCCCTGCGCGCGCACGAGGAACGCCTGGAACAGCGGCAGGTGCCGCTCCGGATGTTCGCGCACGTCGTAGGGGAAGCCCGTCACGAGCAGGGCGTCCTCGAGCGTGGTGTTCGCCGACACGCGGATCGGCGCGCCGTTCAGCGTGGCGCCCTCGCCGCGCGCGCCGGCGAACATCTCGTCGCGCACGGGGTCGTACACGGCGCCGGCGGCGAGCACGCCGTCCACCTCCACGCCCACCGACACGCCGAAGAACGGGTAGTTGTGCGCGAAGTTCGTGGTGCCGTCGAGCGGGTCGACGTACCACTTCACGCGCGAGCCCGCGTGCGCGCCGGACTCCTCGGCGAGCACGGCGTGGTCGGGCCAGCGTTCGCGCAGGCGCGCCAGCAGCACGGCTTCCGAGCGGCGGTCGTACTCGGTCACCAGGTCGATGCGGCCCTTGCGTTTGGGCGCGTGGATGCGGCCGTAGCCTTCGCGCACCACGGCGCCGGCTTCGCGCGCCATCTCGACGGCGGCGTCGCGCAGGGTGACGGGGGAGGGCACGTTCACGGTGTCTCCTTCGGCGCGGCGCTCACGCGCCCCGCGCCGCGTTGTAGCGGCAGATGCGCCCGTAGTCGCACGTGGCGCACGTCCAGGTGTCGGGTTTCGGGGGGAACTGCGCCGAGCGGATGCCCGCGGCGGCCTCGGCCACGCGCGCCCGCGCGCGCTCCACGTGATCGGGCTCGACTTCCGCCGAGCCCACGCGCTGCGAGCCCACGAAGTGCAGCGCGGCGCGCGCCGGCTGCACGCCGCGCGTCTCCAGGTAGGCGAGTGCGTAGAGCCCGAGCTGGCCGTCCTCGAGGCTGTCCTTCACGCGCTTCGCGGCCTTCTCGTCGTCGTCCACCTCGCTCGTCTTGTAGTCCACCAGCGCGATGCCGTCGCGCCGCTCGTCGATACGGTCCCAGCGCCCGATCACGACGTCGTGGCCGAGCTTGAACTTGAAGTCCATCTCCACCGCCAGCGGCAGCACGCCCGAGCGTTCCTCGCGGTGGACGAACGCACGCAGCGCATCGGCGCCGGCCTCGAACACGCGGTCCTCGTGCTCGGGCGTGAGGAAACCCTGGCTCGACCACGCCTCGCGGTAGGCGGCGAGCACGTCGTCGGGCGCGATCGGCAGGCCCTTCAGGCGGTGCTGCAGGTACACGCGGATCGCGTGGTGCACGGCGTTGCCGTACGCGAGGTTCCAGCGCGGCGCGAGCGGCACGTTCGCGACGTGCGCGAAGTAGTAGCGCAGCGGGCACGCGCGCCACGCGTCGATCTGCGAGTGCGACAGCGTCACGGGCGCGTCGTCGGGCACCGGCGCGGGCGCCACCGCGGGTGGCTCGGGCACGGGCGCGTGGCGTTCGATCGCCTCGCGCGGGCTCGCGCCGCGCGCGCCCTTCGGCGCCGCCGGCAGGTCGAGCGCCTCCACGAGGAAGCGGCTCGGGCGCGCGGCGCGCTTGCCGCCGTAGTCCACGGCGTGCGTCAGCACGAGCCGTTCGCGCGCGCGTGTGAGGCCCACGTAGAACAGCCGCCGCTCCTCGCGATAGTGCTCCTCGCCCTCGTCGCCGCCGCCGTGGCGCAGCTCGGGCGGAAACGGCATCGAGTCGCCGCGGCGGTAGCCGGGGAAGCGCTGCTCGACCAGGTTCACCAGGAACACGACGTCGAACTCGAGGCCCTTCGCGTTGTGCGCGGTGAGCAGGCTCACCGCTTCCTCGTCGGTCTCGACCTCGGCGGCCGTGGGGTCGTCGCCCATCTCGATCAGCAGGTCGAGGTGCGTGACGAACGCGTCGACACGGTCGTGCTTGAGCAGCGGGCCGATGCGGGTGACGATGCCGAACAGCTTGTTCAGGTTCTGCACCGCCTCGAGGTGCTCGGCGCGGTCCTCGTCGGAGAAGCGCTCGAGCAGCCCGCTGTCGGCCACGAACTCGTACAGCACCTCGGCACTGGACCGGCGCAGCGCGCTGGCCGCGAGCTGGCGGTGCAGTTCCTCCCAGCGCAGCGCGGCCACCCGCGTGGGCTCGCTCACGCGGCCCGCGCGCGCCGCGTCGGCGGCGAGCCGCAGCAGCGGCCGGTGCGTGCGTCGCGATTCGGCGCCCAGTTCGGCCAGCTCCACGAGGTCGGCGCCGAACAGCTCGTGGCCGAGCACGAAGTACGTGGCGGCGCCGTCGCGCGGGTCGGCGAGCGAGCGCAGCGCGTTCAGGCACAGGCTCACCTCGGGGCGCACGTACAGGCCGCGCTGGCCCACGCGGCGGAAGCGCACGCCCTGCGCGCGCAACGCGAGTGCGAACGCGTCGAGGTGCCCGTGCGCGCGCGCCAGCACGGCGTACGCGCGCGGGCTGCGCCCGGCCGCCACGCCCTCGGCGATCTCGCGCGCCACGGCGTCGGCCTCGTCGCTGCCGCTCGCGAACGTGCGCAGCTGCACCTCGCCCGCGAGCGGCGCGCCGGCCTCGTCGCGGCGCTCGGTGACCAGTCGCTTGTCGAAGCCGAGCTTCGCTTCGAGCCGCTCGGGATTGTTCTGCTGGATCGCCTTGTGCGCGAGGTCGAGGATGCGCTGGCCCGAGCGATAGTTGCGCTTGAGCAGCACCACGCGCGTCTCGGGGTAGGCGTCGCGGAAGCCGATCAGGTTCTCCACCTTGGCGCCGCGGAAGCGGTAGATGCTCTGGTCGTCGTCGCCCACCACGGTCAGGTTGCGGCGCTCGCCCGCGAGCCACTTCACCAGCTCGAACTGCACGTGGTTCGTGTCCTGGAACTCGTCCACGAGCAGCCAGCGGAACCGGTCGATCACCTCGCGGCGCACGTGCGGGCGCTCGCGCAGCAGTCGCAGCGCCAGGCTGATCTGCGAGCCGAAGTCCACGCGTCCGTTCGACAGCAGCAGCTTCTGGTACTTGCCGTAGGCGCGCGCCTTCTCGACCTCGGCGCGCGCGCGGTCGAGCTTCTCGTCGTCGTCGCCGGCGTCGGCCAGGAGCCGCTCGGCGAACGCCGCGTACGCCTCGGGCGACACGTCCTCGTCGCGCGCGCGGTCGAACACCGAGGCGAGCGCGCGTACGTGCGCCTCGGGGTTGCCGAGCGGCAGGTAGCGCTCGAGACCCAGCTCGAACAGGCGCTCGCGCAGGAACACCAGGATCTCCGCCTGGCTCTCCACGCGCAGCTGCGACGTGAGCCCGAGTTCCACCGCGTGCTCGCGCACGAGCCGGTCGCAGAACGCGTGGAACGTCGACAGCGTGGCGCCCACCAGCCCGTACGGCACGAGCTGGTCCACGCGCGCTTCCATCTCGGCGGCGGCCTTGTCGGTGAACGTGAGCGCGAGGATCTGTTCGGGCTTCGCGCGGCGCGTGGTGATGAGCCACGCGATGCGGCGCGTGATCACCTGGGTCTTGCCGGTGCCGGCGCCGGCCACGATCAGCAGCGGCCCGCCCTCGTGCGTGACGGCGGCGCGCTGCTCGTCGTTCAGGCCCGCGAGGATCTCCTCCTCGGCCGGGACGCCGGGCCGATCGGGCTTCGGGAACGACGGGGGGGCGGGCACGGCGGCACGCTAGCAACCTGCGCCAAACAGGGTCAAAGCCCGCCCCGGCGTTGCGAACCGCCGGATACCGTGCGGACCGCCCGCAAGGTTCGGTGTCGGCACACCCGGGGAAGACTCCGGGGGCGCCGGGCGGCAACCAGTCGTTGACCCCTTGCTTTGCAGTTCTCTATCGTTATCGGGCGCAGTTCCCGACCGAGCCGTTCCACCTTCCTCGATCCGCCCCGCCTGGCCGCAGCGGTCGCGCGGTCTTCTCCTTACCGCTTCGTCTCGCATCCCGCCTCACGACCTGGGAGAGAGCACCACTATGCGACTCCGAGTCCTGCCCGCGCTGGCCCTCCTGGCGCTGCTGCTGCCCGCGGTTTCCCGCGCGGCCGTCACCTTCGAGCGGGAGATCCGCATCGATGCTTCGCGCGTGCGCACGCAAGCGGGGCCGGACGGGGCCACGCAGGTGTTCGCCCGTGGGGGCATGGCCGAGTTCACGCCCGGCGCGCCCGACCTGCCGTGGATCGCCGAAGCGGTCGACGTGCCCGCCGGGTTCCGCGTCGCGGGCGTCGAGGTGCTGTCGGCCGACTGGCAGGCGCTCGCCTCCGGCGTGCGCGTGGCCCCGGCCATCGAGCCCACGCCCGGCCTGGGCGAAGTGCGCCGCACGTCGCCCGACGCGCGGCTGTACGCGTCGGCCGAGTTCCTGCCCGCCGCGCCGGTGCGCCTGGGCGACCAGGGCTCGATGCGCGGACGCCATCTCGCGTACCTGCGCATCGCGGCGGCGCGCTGGCAGCCCGCGAGCGGTCAGCTGCAGCGGCTCGCGTCGGTGCGCGTGCGGGTGACGCTGGAGCCGGCGGCGCGCACGGACGTCGCTCCCCGCGAGCGCATCGTGCCCGAGTGGGAAGACCCGCTTCCCGGGGGCGCGCCCGTGCGCGCTTCGGGCGCGGTGACGACGAGCCTGGGCGCGATCGGCCGCGAGGCGACGCCGTTCCGCCCGCAGCAGCTGCCGTCGGTGCTCGGCAGCCCCGTCGCGTACCTCATCATCACGACCGACGCGTTCGCCGCGTCGTTCCAGCCGCTCGCCGACTGGAAGACGCAGAGCGGCCTGCCCGCGACGGTGCGCACGCTGTCGTTCATCCAGCAGCAGTACCCGGGCGCCTCCGACGACGCCGAGCGCGTGCGCATGTTCATCCGCGACGCGTACTCGCGCTGGGGCACGAAGTGGGTGCTGCTGGGCGGCGACACCGACTTCATTCCCGAGCGCCTCGCGCGCACGTCGTTCTACGGCGGCGAGAACATCGCGAGCGACATGTACTACTCGTGCCTCGACGGCAACTGGAACGCCGACGGCGACAGCCTGTACGGCGAGGGCTTCTACTCGTCCGCCGACCCCGGCGACAACGTGGACCTGCTGCCCGAGGTGTACGTGGGCCGCGCCCCGGCCAACTCGGTGGCCGAGGTCCAGACGTTCGTGACGAAGACGCTGCAGTACGAGAAGACGCCGCTCGGCAACTACGAGCAGCGCAACCTGTTCTTCGCCGAGGTGCTGTTCCCGCAGAACTGGACGCCGAGCCAGATCACCACGCTCGACGGCGCCGAGCTGGTGGAGGAGATCCTGCCGGCGTTCGACGCGCACCCCGAGCTGCTCTACCGCCGCCTGTACGAGAACTACCAGGACGCGCGCTGGGTGCCCGGCGCGTTGCAGGAGACGCGGCAGGCGGTGATCGACTCGCTGAACAACGGTTTCAACGTGGCGGTGCACGTGGGCCACGGCTACCGCAACGTCATGTCGGTGGGTGACAACAGCCTCACGAACGCCGACGCGCTGGGGCTCACGAACGGCAACCGGCTCACGAACCTGTACGCCATCAACTGCACGTCGAACGCGATCGACTTCCCGTGCATCGGCGAGGCGTTCCTGCACAACCCCAACGGCGGCGCGGTGACGAACGTGGGTTCGACGCGCTTCGACTTCCCGACGGCCGGCCGCGCGTACCAGACCGAGTACTTCCGGCTGCTGCTCGAGGACGGCGTCACCGCGGTCGGCGAGCTGCAGGCGCGCCAGAAGCTGCCGTTCGTGGCGTACTCCACGTACGACGGCGTCAACCGCTGGACGCAGTTCACGCTGCTGATGCTCGGCGACCCCGAGCTGCGCATCTGGCGCGGCCAGCCGAAGTCGCTCGTGGTGTCGCACGCGGCTACCCGGTCGCTGTCGGACACCACGTTCGCGGTGTCCGTGACCCAGAACGCCGCGCCGCTCGCGGGCGCCCGCGTGACGCTCTACAAGAACGGCGACGAGTTCCAGACGGGCCTCACGGACGGCGCCGGGCAGATCACGCTGCCGTTCCGGCCCGACAGCCTGGGCACGTTCAGCGTGACCGTGACCGCGCTCGACTCGCGGCCGTACCAGGGCACCGTCACGCTCACGGGCGTCGCGGCGCCGGTGCTGGCGGACGGCACGCCCACGATCGACGACGACGCGGTGGGCGGCACGGTCGGCAACGCGAACGGCGTGGCGGACGCGGGCGAGACGATCGACCTGCGCGTGCCGGTGCGCAACGCCGGCGGCGCGGGCGCGACGAACGTCAACGCGACGCTCGCCACCACGAACCCGCTCGTCACGATTTCCGCGCCGACCGTCGTGTACGGCGCGATCGGCTCGGGCGCCACCGTGACGTCGTCCGCGGCGTTCCGCGTGAGCTTCCCGTACACGATGGCCGACCAGACCGAGGTGCCGTTCACGCTGTTCGTCACCGACGGCGCCGGCCACGACGCGCTCGAAACCCTGGCGCTGACGGTGCGCGCGCCCGAGCTCGCTCACTTCGAGCACGGCGAGACGGAGAGCGGCGGCAACAACAACGGACGTCCGGAGATCGGCGAGACCGTCACGTACACGGTCAAGCTGCGCAACAACGGCACCGGCCTCGCCGAGCAGGTGACCGCGAAGCTGCGCAGCTACGACGGCCTCGCCCGCGAAGCTGCGCAGCTACGACGGCCTGTCGGTGGTCACGGACAGCGTCGCGACGTTCGGTTCGATCGCTTCGGGCTCCACGGTCACGGGCGACGGCGTCACGTTCACGCCGTCGAGCGCGTCGGCGAAGCTGGCGCTGGTCGTCTCGGGCCGCTACGGCGACCTGTGGACGCAGACGATCGACCTGTCCTACCCGGCGGCGCCCACGCAGGTGCTCGGCATCGGTGCGGCCACGAGCATCTCGCTGACGTGGGCGCGCGTGCAGGTCACCGACCTGCGCGGCTACAACGTCTACCGCAGCCTGACGTCGAACGGCACGTTCACGCGCGTGAACCCGGTGCCGACCGAGCGCGTCGCGTACTACATGGACGAGAACCTGAACCCGCTGACCCGCTACTACTACAAGGTCACGGCCGTGGACTCGTCGGGCAACGAGTCGTCGCAGTCGGCGGTCGCGAACGCCAGCACGAATCCGCCGAGCCACGCGATCTACCCGATCCCGCTCGGTCGCAACACGCCGGGTTCGGTGGCACTCGAGTACATCTACCAGTCGTCGATGATGGACATCGTCGCCGGCGCCGACTTCCTGTACCTGTTCCACGCGAACGGCCAGGCCCCGGTCGACGCGGACGGCTCGGGCTCCACCGCGGGCGACTTCACGAATCGCGGCAGCTACTACGCCGCCGGCCCGACGGTGGCGAACCTCGACGGCACGGGCTGGTCGATCATCGGCACGTCGTGGGACTCCACGGCCGTGTACGTGTTCGACAAGGAAGGCCACGTGCGTCCGGGCTGGCCGCTGGTGCTGAACGACGGCATCTGGGGCTGCGCCGCCGCCGGCGACCTCGACAACGACGGCACGCAGGAGCTGGCGTTCGGCTCGCTGAACAACCGGTTCTACGTCATGCGCGCGAACGGCTCCGAGTGGATGGACGGCGATGCGAACGTCACCACGAAGGGCGTGTTCAAGCTGCTGAACCGGCCCTACAACTTCGGCACGCCCGCGATCGCCGACATCGACGGCAACGGCGTGCGCGACGTCGTGTTCGGCTCGTACGACGGCAACATGTACGCGTGGCGGCCGGACGGCTCGAACGTGCCGGGCTTCCCGTTCGCCGTGCCGTACCCGGTGGGCAACGAGCCGTGGCCGATCACCTGTTCGCCGGCGGTCGGCTACCTGGACGGTCCCGGCGACACGACGCCCGAGATCGTGTTCTCCGCCGCGAACGAGTCGCTGTACGTGGTCGAGCCCGACGGCAAGCGCCGCGCGGGCTGGCCGATCTGGATCCGCACGTCGGGCAACAGCAAGATGTCGTCGCCCGCGCTCGCGGACATGAACAACGACGGCTTCCTGGACATCGTGTTCCAGAGCTCGAACGGCGGCCTGTACGTGTTCAACCGCTCCGGCAGCGTGCTGTTCGGACTGGCGAACCTGCGCTACAGCACGCTCACGAACGGCGCGACCGAGTCGAGCCCGGTGGTCGCCGACATCAACGGCGACGGCTTCAACGACGTCGTGTGCGGCGACGAAACGGGCACGCTGTCGGCGTTCTCGGGCGCGAACGGCGCCATGCTGCCGGGCTTCCCGATCCGCCTGCAGGGCGAGGTGCGCGGCACGCCCGCCGTGGCCGACATCGACCGCGACGGCAAGACCGAGATCGTGCTCTCGGGCTGGGACAAGAACCTGTACGTCTGGGACTACGACTTCCCGTTCCAGCCGAACGGCACCGCGCCGTGGCCGCAGTTCCACCACGACGCACGCCGCACCGGGTTCTACGACGCGCCGTTGTTCGTGGGCGTGGACGACGACCCGTCGGCGGGCGGTCGCACGCCGCAGGCGGTCGCGTTCGAGGCGCCGCAGCCGAACCCGGCGAACGGCCGCACCCGGCTGTGGTACTCGATCCCGGCGAGCCTCGCCGGCGGCACGTACGAGCTGTCCGTGTACGACCTGTCGGGCCGGCTCGTGAAGCACGTGGACACGGGCCTCGCGAAGGCCGGGCGCTTCTCGGCCGCGTGGGACCTGCGCGGCGAGGACGGCCGGGCGGTGGAGGGCGGCGTGTACTTCGCGCGCTTCTCGCTGGGCGGCACGAGCCTGTCGCGCAAGCTCGTCGTGCTTCGCTGACGGAGCGGCGCCGGAAGGCGCCGAGGTCGACGCACCGGACGGCCACCTTCGCTCGCGCGAAGGTGGCC
>JBGAMH010000135.1:0-12290 GCA_044223135.1 Candidatus Eiseniibacteriota bacterium
CGGCTGCAGGAGGCGCTCGAGCTCGCGCGCGAATCGGCCGGCATGGCGGCGCGCGTGCTGCCCGCGGGGCACCAGGGCCGTGCGAACTGCGAGCGGACGCTGGCCGACCTCCAGGCGCGCGTCGCGGCGGGGGCAGGCGGAGGAGCGGCTACGCCCGGCGCGACGCCGGCCGGGCGCTGACCGCGCGGCGCGCGCGCTGCTTCTGGGCTTCCGCCTTGATGATCACCGCGCCCTTCGCACCCGCACGGAGAGTCACCTTCGCCTGCTTCAACGCGGCCGCCATCAGCGCTTCGATGTCGTCGCGGCGCAGGTCGGCCGCCGCCTTCAACACCACGTAGCGCGCCGTCTTGCCGCTGCCCTGCAGCAGCTGGTTCGGATCCGACTTCGACAACAGCGCGCCGTTCGTGAAGAACAGCTTCGCGCCGTCGGGGTAGAGGCCCATCGCGCACAACCCGTCGTAACCGTGCTCGGTGGGGGAGTACGAGATCACCAGCGCGTTCTGGTTCTCGTACACGTACACGATCTCGAACAGCCCGGGCAGTCGGGCGCGCAGCTTCGCGCGCAGCGCCTTGCCGAGTTTCGCCATCGCCGGCGTGTACGCCGCGAAGTAGCTCGCCACCTGCGCCTCGGCGCTCGTCACTCGTTCCTTGTCGGCCATGCCCGGCAATCTACCCACCGACCCCGGCCGCGTCCACGGCACTTTCGTCCTGCCCGCCCCGGCGTCGCGCCTCAGGGCGTCTGCACGCGCACGAACCGGCGTACCCCCGCCACGCGTCCGTCCACGAGCAGCCTCGTGAAATAGACACCCGGCCCGAGCGGCGCATCGCCCGCGGGCGTGAACACCAGGCGGTGGCGCCCGGCCGGCATCGATCGCGTGTCGGGCGCGGCCACGAGGCGTCCCTGCAGATCCAGGACGCGCAACTCGACCCGGCCGGCGCGCGGCAGGGCGAGATCGAACGCGACGCTCGCGCGGGAGGGATTCGGCATCGGCGCGCCGAACTCGATGGCGACCGGAGCCGCCCGCGGCCCGCCGTCGGGGCCGACGTCCACCAGCGGCACGGTCACGGTCGACCAGTAGCCATGGCCGGCGGCGATGGCCATGGCGGCGCTCGCACCCACCGCGAGCTGCCCGACGGTGCCCGTCAGCTGCACACCCGCTGCCGTCGCATGCGTGGCGCCGGAACTCAGCACCGCGCGCGGAACCTGTTCACCGGCGGCGCGGCCCGGGGCCGGTGCTGCCACCGCCACGAGGGTGGCGGCGAGCAACGCCCGCATCGTGACGTGCACTCCGCGCGTCCTCATCGGGGCGCGTCCGCGTTCCCCGGCGGCGTGACGCGCGGTCCGCTGGCGACGGGAATCACGCGCGGGGTCAACTCGGCGCTGTCGTCGATGCCCTGGGGCATTCCGGCCACCGTGCCGACCGTGGTGGGGAAGAACGTCGCCACCATGTTGAGGTTCGTGACCGTCGTGACCGTGGGACTGTAGGCGCCGTAGCGCCCCGAGCAGTACGAGTACCGGTGCGTTCCCGCCGTCACGGGGAAGGCGCGCACCAGCGCGAACGACCAGTCCCAGTAGCCGTTGTTCGGCGCGAACTGGAAGCCGATCCACTGGACGTGCCCCGACTCCGCGGGCACGGTCAGATCGGTGACTCCCGTCGTTTCGGCCAGTTGCATCACGCCGTACTGCGACGAGCCGGGGGTGACCAGCACCATGGTCAGGTACCCGGTCGCATTCACGACGACGTAGCCATCCGTCGGAGCGTTCACCACCACGCTGACGTCCTTCGCGAGTTGGACCGGGCTCCCGAAGTTCGCATTGCCGATCACGCTGAACGTCCCCGGGTAGCGGGCGACGGCGATGCCCGGCGGCGGCGTGCGCGTGGCCATCGCATACGGCACCGACGACAGGGGCGTGCGCGGCGACAGTTCCTCGGACGCGCCCACCTGGATGCCGAGGTAGTACGGCTGGTCGAACGCGAGCGTGATCGGCGTGCTGGATCCCAGCAGCACCGAGAAGAGTCCCGCCGCCACCGGCACCGCTGGCTGCGTTTCGGTCCAGAGCGCCGCGCCGCCCGAAGCCACGTCGTACAGGCGGAACGTGATCGCGTAGTCCCCGTCGGTCACGTGCGTCCCGGCACCGTCGGTGAGCACGCCCTGGTAGCTGAAGGTGCCCGGCACCGCCGCGCGGGCGGGCGAGCCCGACCACGATGCGAGGACGCAGGCCAGCGCGACGAGTGACGAGCGCGCGAAGCCGCGCGCCTTGCGGGAGGGCACGGCGGACGGGAGGAACGACAGCATGGAGCACCTCGATGGTGGGCGGGGCCGCCGGCGATTCCGAGGAACCACGGGGAATCGCCGATACGGCAGGATGCGGCGCCGACCGAAGTGCCGGCGCAAGAGCGTAGGCGGCGCCGGGTGCTTTCCCTAAGGGTATCTTTGCGGCAGCGACAATCGTCCCGTGAGGCAGCGCATGGTCTCGGGGCCGTCGGCCAAATGTCCCGCCTCGGTGCCAGCGGCTCAGTTCGAGCGGGAGGACTTGCGCGACGAGCGGGCGGTCTTACGTCCGCCGCGCTTCGAGGATGAACGCGTGGACGTCGCGCGCTTCTTCCCGGTGCGCTTCTTCCCGGTGCGCTTCTTCCCGGTGCGCTTCTTCGCGGTGCGCTTCTTCGCGGTGCTCTTCTTCGAACTCCACTCGGGGGGCACCTTCGCGCCCTTTTCGCGCGCCTCGCTCAGGCCGATGGCGATGGCCTGAGCGGGGCTCGTCACCGTGCCGCCCTTGCCGTCCTTGCCGCTCTTCAACTGGCCGCGCTTCATCCTGTGCATCGCGCGTTCGACGGACTCCTGGCTCTTCTTTCCATATCGGGCCATGACTTCCTCCAGGGTGGTGCGTCCCTCCGGTCGCGGTACATCCCCCACGGCCGAGCGATTCGCGTGCCACCCCGGTGGCCGGGCGAGCGCCCTCGGCCCAAAGGCGCAACGGCGCACAGCGTGCTGCGGCCCTCGACGGTCGCATCGCGCCGGCGGGACGGACAGCAGCCGACCCGTCGGCCGCGCAGGAAGAATGTGCACTCGTGTACGGATTACTACACGGAGCTGTCGCACCCCGGGATCGCACGGCCCGTCGCTCCACGAATTCGCGCGGCCCGGCGCATGCCGGGGCTTCCGTCGCCGTGGTACGCAATTCGCTCTGCGTTCTCTTGTCGGCCGCTCCGGCTACTCGACAGGAGGTTGCATGGAAATGCTCTGGGCCATTGTCATCGGCTTGATCGTCGGCGCGCTCGCCAAGTTCCTGATGCCGGGCCGCGACCCGGGTGGCATGCTGATCACGATTCTGCTCGGCATCGCGGGTTCGCTGCTCGCGACGTTCCTCGGACGTTCCCTGGGGTGGTATGCGAACTCCCAGGCGGCAGGATTCGTCGCGTCCATTCTCGGCGCCATGATCCTGCTGGGCATCTATCGGATGATTCGAAGGCCACAGACGGCTTGATCGGCGGACACACCTTTCATGACGATCCTGGAGCGGCTCGGTCGCGACGGCATCCAGCGGAAGGGGAGCGCACGGTCCGGTTTCCGATATCGGACCGCGCGCGGCACCCCCGTGCGCGCCATCGACCGTGCCCGCATCGAGGCCCTCCGCATTCCGCCGGCGTGGAAGGACGTTTCGATCCATCCGTCGCGTGAGGCGCTCGTGCAGGCGATCGGCCGCGATGCGGCGGGCCGGTGGCAGTACCTGTACCACCCGCGGCAGCTGGCTCGACGGGAACGCCGGAAGCTGGTCCGCATGCGCCGGTTCCTGCGCGCGCTTCCGTCACTCCGACGCGACGTCGCACGCGACCTGGCGCGCCCGGGTCTCGAACGCGAGCGCGTGCTGGGCGGCATGGTTCGCATCCTGGGCACGTGTTTCCTGCGTCCCGGCGGCGAAGCGTACGCGAGCGAGAACGGCAGCTTCGGCCTCGCGACGCTGCGCCCTCGACACGTCCACGTTCGCGGCGACATCGTGTCGTTCGACTTCGTGGGCAAGTCGCGCAAGCGGCAGCTGCGCGAGTTCCGGGATCGCCCGGTGGCGAGGCTCCTTCGTGCGCTGCTCGCCCATCCCGGCGATGTGTTCAAGTACCGCAACGGCGACGGACGGCTCGCCGACGTCAAGAGCCACCACATCAACGAGTACCTGCGGGAGCGCACCGGGCAGCGATTCACGGCCAAGGATTTCCGCACGTGGGCGGGCAGCCTGCTCTGTGCGGCGGTCCTGGCCCGTGTTCCGGCCGAAGCGCGAGCGACTGCCGCGGCTCGCAAGCGGGCGGTGGCGGCGGCCATGCGGGAAGTGGCGCATCACCTCGGGAACACACCGGCGGTCTGCCGCGCCTCCTACGTCTTCCCGGTGGTCGTGCGCCAGTTCGAGGCGGGCCGGGTCATGCGCTCGACGCTCAGCCGTCTCACCGCACCCCCGACGCGTCAGCTCGAACGCTGCGAGCGTGCGTTGCTCACACTGCTCGACGACACGACGCGCGGCGCTTCGCCGGGTCGCTGAGGCCTGCGTGGCTCCGGTGCGCGCCGGCGCCGGGACCCAAAAGCACATTCGGACGTGGAGAGTTGTAGATCCTGCCCGGATGCGCGGCGCTCGCGGCAACCGATCGCCCTGATCGCGCCTCGCCGGCCGCCGCTTCCCGGGCGCTTCTCACACGGATCACGCCGGTTCCGTCCGACGGCGCCCGGTATGCCCACTCTGGCGTGCTCCTTGCCCCAGCCGGACCGAACGTCGGCCGTTCGCTTCCCAACCGCACATCCGGAGACCCTCATGCCCGCCAAGACCATCAAGGACCTGTTCATCGCCGAACTCCACGACATGCTCGACGCGGAGCAGCGGCTCACCAAGGCGCTCCCCAAGCTCGCGAAGGCTGCGGACTCGGATGAGCTCGCGACGGCGTTCACGGAGCACCTCGAGCAGACGGTCACGCATGCGGATCGCCTCAAGCAGATCCTCGAGGCCGTCGGCGAGAGCCCCAAGCGCAAGACGTGCAAGGCCATGGTCGGACTCCTCGAGGAGGGCCAGGAGCTCATGGACGAGGAAGGCCCGCCCAGTGTGCGCGACGCCGCCCTGATCGCGGCCGCGCAGAAGGTCGAGCACTACGAGATCGCGACCTACGGATGCCTGCGCACGTGGGCGGAACTTCTCGGGCACACCGACGAGGCCAACGTGCTCCAGGAGACCCTCGACGAGGAGGGTGAGGCGGACAAGCGCCTCACGCGGATCGCCGAGTCCCTGGAGCTCGAGCTCAAGAGCGGGCAGGACGAGTCGGAGGAAACCGTCGCCGTTCGCCCCACTCCGAAGAACGGCGCGGGTCGCTCGCCGCACCACGGCCCGCAGTCCAGCAGGCGCTCGTAGCCTCTCTCCGCGGTGCACGTCCGGCCCCGGCGGCGGCTCGGTCCTCCCGAGTCGCCGCCCGGCGCCGCGACGGATCCGCGAACAGGGGGTGATCCGATGAAGGTCTCGAAGACTCCGGCCGCTCCAGTTCGCGTGGCCGTCGTGGGCCTGGGGTACATCGCGCAGAACGCCATGCTGCCGGCGTTCGCCCATGCGCGCGACCACTGCACACTCACCGCCCTCGTTTCCGGGAACGCCACCAAGCGAAGGACGCTCGCTCGCCGCTACCGGGTCGCGTCGACCTGGAGCTACGACGGCTTCGACGAGGCGCTCGACAGCGACACGTTCGACGCCGTCTACCTGGCCCTGCCGAACCACCTGCACCGCGACTTCGCCGAGCGCTCGGCGCGCGCGGGCAAGCACGTGCTGTGCGAGAAACCGATGGCACTGTCGGAGCGGGATGGCCGATCGATGATCCGAACGGCAGCCGACCACGGCGTGCGGCTGATGGTCGCGTACCGGCTGCACTTCGACCCGGCGAATCTCGACGTCGTCGAGATCGCCCGGTCGCGCCGCATCGGGGACCTCCAGTCGTTCGAGGCGCAGTTCGCCACGCCGGTGCGCCCGGGCGACATCCGCACCCGCCGTCGGACGGGCGGCGGCACGCTGTGGGACATCGGCATCTACTGCATCAACGCCGCGCGCTACCTGTTCCGCGCCGAGCCCACCGAGGCCTTCGCGTGGACCGCGAGCCGCCCGCGGCCACGATTCCGGGAGGTGGAGGAGACGGCGGTCGCTTCGCTGCGGTTTTCCGGCGGACGCCTCGCCACGTTCTGGACGAGCTTCACGGGACCCGAGTTGGCCACGTTCTCGCTCGTCGGCTCCAAGGGGCACGTCCGGCTGGACCAGGCGTTCGGGTATCACGAACCGCGGACGCTCACGCTCACCGTGGGCAACCGCACCACCCGCAGGACCTATCCGGCGCACGACCAGTTCGCGGCCGAGCTCGTCCATTTCGCGAACTCGGTGCGGCGCGGAACCCGGCCCTCGCCTTCGGGAGAGGAGGGCCTCGCCGACGTCGCGATCATCCGGGCCCTGTATCGCTCGGCCGAGATCGGCCGGCCGGTGGGACTCGAATCCCACGCGCCGCCCAGCCGCCCGCGGCCCGAGCAGTCCACGAAGCGGCCGGCACCGGCGCGGAAGCCGGGTCTCGTGCAGGTGGTCCCGCCGCACCCGAGTTGATCCCACAGGAGGATTCGATGGCGCACGCGTTCTGGAAAGGCACCCTGAGCTTCGGTCTCGTGGAGATCGGAGTCGCGCTTCGGCCCGTCCGCGGCGCCAGCGACTTCTCGTTCAGTCTTCTCGATCGCCGCGACTTCGCCCCGGTCGGGTACAAGCGCTACAACAAGCGCACGGGCCGGGAAGTGCCGTGGGACCGCGTCGTGCGCGGCTACGAATACGAAGACGACCAGTTCGTGGTGCTGACGGACGACGAACTCCATCGCGCCAACGCCGAAGCCACGCAGACGATGGACCTCGTGGCCTTCGTGGACCGCGCGGAGATCGACCCGGTCTACTTCGAGACGCCGTACTACGTCGAACCCCAGCGCAAGTCGAGCCGCAGCTACGCCCTGCTTCGCGACACGCTCAGCAAGACGGGGCTGGTCGGCATCGTGCGCATCGTGCTGCGGACGCGCCAGCACGTGGCCGCGCTGCTCGTGCGGGACCAGGTCCTCATGCTCGACATCCTCCGCTACGAAGAAGAGCTGCGTGCGCCGTCGGACCTGAGCCTCGACGCGGACGCGAAGACGGGGAAGAAGGGCAGGGGCAAGGCGAAGCCGGCGGCGCGCTCGCCCAGGTCCGCGCCGGCGCCGACGGCCGCCGAGCTCAAGATGGCCACGCGGCTCGTCGAGGAGATGCGCGAGCGCTGGAGCCCGGCCGACTACCGGGACGAGTACCGCCGCGACGTGATGGCGCTCATCCAGAAGAAGGTGAAGTCCGGCAAGACGCACGAGATCGTGGAACCGGCGGCCGAGCCGACGGCGCGCCCCACTCGCGAAGTCGTGGACCTGATGCCGCTCCTCAAGAAGAGCCTGGGCCGGCGCGCCCCGGCGGCCGCCGCGCGACCGCACGCGGGTCCGCGCGCACGCGTCACCGGCAAGCGGCGGAAGGAGGCCTGACGTGGGCCTCGCGGCCTACCTCCAGCGCCGGAAGTTCGATCGGACACCCGAGCCGAGGGGTGGGCGGGCCGCCCGGCCGGCGCAGCGGACGTTCGTGGTGCAGAAGCACGACGCCTCGCGGCTCCACTACGACTTCCGCCTCGAGCTCGACGGCGTGCTCAAGAGCTGGGCCGTGCCCAGGGGCCCGAGCACGGATCCCGACGACAAGCGGCTGGCCGTGGAAGTCGAGGACCATCCGCTCGCCTACGCGTCGTTCGAGGGCCGGATCCCCAGGGCAGTACGGCGCCGGCACGGTGGAGATCTGGGACGAAGGCCGGTGGGAACCGGAATCGGATCCGCGCGCCGCACTGCGGGCGGGATCGCTCCACTTCGTGCTGCACGGGCGGCGGCTCCGCGGGCGATGGCATCTCGTGCGCATGGGCGGCAAGGCCGGGCGCGAGGAGAAGGCGCAGTGGCTGTTGATGAAGTCGCGCGAGCCGGCCGAGGCGGCCGAGCGCGCGCCGGCCGTGCGCAAGGCCCCGCGCACGGCGACCGCCGCCGCTCCGGCGCGGACCCGCCGCCGGGCGCGCGCGACGGCGCGCCTTCCGGTCGCTCCCGGCGCGAGCCGACGAGCCACCCTTCGACGCCCGCCGGCCGGCCCGGCGCGCTGCCGCGGTTCCTCGAACCACAGCTGGCCTCGCTGGTGCCGTCGGCTCCCGAGGACGACACGTGGCTGCACGAGATCAAGCTCGACGGCTACCGGGCGCAGGCGCGGATCGACGGCGAGCACGTGACGATCCGGACCCGGAACGGGCTCGACTGGACGCACCGCTTCCGCGACGTGGCGGAGGCGCTCGCCGCGCTGCACGTGAAGCGCGCGCTCATCGACGGCGAGATCGCCGTCCAGGGCCTCGACGGCGTGACGCACTTCCAGGACCTGCAGCACGCGCTCGGCTCGGGACCCTCGCACGCGCTGACGTACTTCGTCTTCGACCTGCTGCACCTGGACGGCCGCGACCTGACGCGGGTGCCGCTCGTGGAGCGCAAGCGGCTCCTGAAGGCACTCGTCTCGCGCGCGAATGGGCGAGCCGCGGCGATCCGGTTCAACGATCACTTCGAGGGTCGCGGCCCCGACTTCCAGGGGGCCGCCTGTGGCCGGGGTCTCGAGGGCATCATCAGCAAGCGGCGGGACGGCCTGTACCGACCGGGCCGCTCGCGCGAGTGGGTGAAGTCCAAGTGCCGCCCGCGCCAGGAGTTCGTGATCGGCGGCTGGACCGATCCGGCCGGCGAGCGCGACGCCTTCGGCGCGCTCCTGCTGGGCGCGCACGATGCGAAGGGGGCGCTGCGCTACGTGGGCCGCGTCGGCACCGGCTTCAGTCGCTGCTCGCTTCGCTCGAGCGGCGCCTCGCGAGCCTCGAGCGCAAGACGCCGCCGTTCGTGAACCCGCCGCACGGGCGGGCGCTCCACTGGGTCTCGCCCGAACTCGTGGCCGAAGTCTCGTTCGCCACGTGGACGTCCGACCACCTGCTCCGGCAGGCGGCGTTCGAAGGCCTTCGCGAGGACAAGGCCGCCGACGAGGTGCTGCTGGAGATGCCGAAGCCGCTCGCGCGCGAGACCAGGCGCTGGGCGCCGGCCCGTCGAACGAAGGGCGCGGCCCCGGTGCGCGAGCCGGCCTCGCCGCTGACCGGAGCGCGCTCGCGCTCGCCGGGTAAGACGGCACGCGCGTCCGCACGCACCGCGCAGGCACCGAACGCCGGCGCGGAACCCGACGCGGTCGCCGGCGTGGTGATCACGCACCCGGATCGCGTGGTGTACACGCCCGAGCGCGTGACCAAGATCGACGTCGCGCGCTACATCGAGCAGGTGGCGCCGCGGATGCTCCCGCACGTGATCGACCGGGCGCTCATGGTGATGCGCTGCCCGAACGGCGCGGACGAGCCGTGCTTCATGCAGCGGCATCCGGGCGAGTCGATGCGGCGCCCGCGGCCGTCGGCGAAGGCGCCGAAGCCCTCGGCCGAATCGCCGCTCGTCGTGAACGACCTGGAGGGGCTGATCCAGCTGATCCAGAACGGCGCCCTCGAAGTGCACGTCTCCAGCGCCACGCGGAAGCGCCCGAGGCACCCGGACCGGCTGATCTTCGATCTCGATCCGCACGAGTCGGTGGCGTGGTCGCGCGCGGTGGAAGTGGCCCGCGAACTCGAGCGCCGACTGGGGAAGTGGGACCTGCCGGCCTACGTGAAGACGACGGGCGGCCGCGGCCTGCACGTGCTCGTTCCGCTGAACCCGCCACACCTGGGACCAGGTGAAGCGCGTCGCCACGAACATCGCGTCCTCGCTGGTGGCGGACGCGGACGGCGATCTCACGTTGCGCATCGCGAAGGCCGCTCGCACGGGCAAGATCTTCATCGACACGCTCCGCAACGTGGACGGTGCGACGTGCGTGGCTCCGTACTCGCCGCGCGCGCGGGCCGGCGCCACCGTGTCGATGCCGATCGCCTGGAGCGCCCTGTCGGCTCGCAACGCTCCCGCGCGGTACTCGATTCCCGCGGTGCGCACCGCCGGCGCCACCGGCCGGGACCCGTGGCGCGACTGGGAAGCCGACCGCGCGGTCCTGCCGAAAGCACTGCTGCGCTGAGGCGAACGCTCGTGCGCGGGCGAGGTGCGCGGCCCCGCGCACCCCGCCGTTCCCCGCGCACGCCTCGCCGCGCGCGGCGTTCCGTTCAGCGGAGCTTGACGATCTTCCGGCTGCCGCTGAACCCGTCGGTCTTCATCCGCAGGTAGTACACGCCGTTCGGCGCGGTTCGGCCGCTGGCGTCCCGTCCGTCCCAGCGGATCTCGTGCCGGCCCACCGCGAGCGGACCGTCCACCAGTCGCGCGACTCGCTTGCCGAGAAGGTCGAAGACCTCGACCTCCACGCGCCCGGCGCGGGCCAGCGAGAAGCCGATCGAAGCGGAGACACCGAACGGATTGGGCCGCGCCCACTCGATGCCGGTCGCCACCGGTGCCGGTGACGGCGGCGGGGCGTCGAGCACGCTCGCCGCGCAGTCACAGACGCCGATCCCCACCGCATCGATCTCGTTCCAGTTGGGCACCGCCGGCGAGTTGAACTCGAGCCGGACCTGGCTGACCGGGAACTGCGTCAGCGGGAACGACACCGTGTTCATCCGCGCCACGGCGGGCGCCGGGGCCGCCGTACCCGACCACACCTGCTCGAACAGCCCGCTGCCGGGGTTCTTCACCAGCACCTTGTCGAGCGCGCCCGGCGAGAAGGTCTCCACCACGTTGACGAAGTTGATCGGAGCCGGGTTCGCGTACGAGAGCTCGAGGTACTCGCGCTGGCCGTCCGCGGTGGCGCTGGCCCAGGCGGCGCCGGCGTCGGCGTACAACGGGAAGACGTTCGGCGGCCCCACCGCCTGCGCGGCCGACCAGGCGGAGATGCTGAACTGGCTGCTGAAGTCCACCACGTTCGACGCCCACTGGTTGCCCGCCCGGAAGTCGCGATAGCCGATCCCGACCGCGTCGATCGCGTTGAAGTCGGGGACCAGGTCGGAGGCGACATCGAGGTAGACCTCGCTCACGGGGAACGCGGTCACCGGGAACGTCGCCGTGAACACGCGAGAGGCCGGCGGCGCCGCTGCGGGCGTTCCGGTCCACACGGTCTCGAACTGCCCGGTGTCGGGGTTCTTCACGCGCACCGACCGGATGGCGCCGGGAGCGTACGTCTCGTACACCGTGACGAAGTTGATCGGCGCCGGGTTCGAGAACCCGAGCTGGAGGTACTCCGAAGGAGCGTCGGGAAGCGCGCCCATCCAGAACTGGGTGCCACCGTAGTTCGGGTACACGTTCGGCGGGCCCACGGCCTGCTGCGCGGAATAGTCGGTCGTGCTGTACTGGCTGCTGAATCCCTCCACGCGCGAGGCGAACCGGCAGTTCGCCGTGGGCGCGTGGTACGCGAGCGTGCTCAGCCCCTGCACTCCCGTGAGGCCGATGACCGTGGCCACGCCCGTCGTCTTGTTGATCGAGACCAGCTGGTTCGGAGCGGTGTTCTCGCCCACGACGCCGTAGAGGTTGCCGGCTTCGTCGAACGTGATGTCGCCGATCGGCAGCCCCAGCCCGAGTGCGCCGACCAGCGTGGTGCCGCCACCCGGGAACGCGATCCGGTACAGCCGGTCCGTGCCCGGCCCGGCGCCCTTGCGCACGCCGTACAGCAGCCCCGAAGTGGGATCGAACGCGATGCCGCTCATCTGCGGCGAGACCGGACCTACGGAGAATCTCAAGCCGCTGTTCAGATCCACGGTGTAAAGCGTGGAGTCGCACCCCAGCTGCACGAACTGACCCGACGGCGAGAACGTGATCGCCGATGCGCACGTCGTGCCGGCCCAGGACGCCAGCGCCCCGGTGGCCGCGTCCACGCGCGTGAGCAGCGAGGGCAACCCCGCGTACATCCGACCCTCGCGCGGCTCGATCGCCATCGTCGGCACGAGCACGCCGCTCGTCGGGCCCACCGCGGTGGCCGCACCGGTCGCGAGGTTCACGCGGTAGAGCGTCGGCGGCGAGCCCGAGCTTCCCTGCGTTGCGTAACACACGCCCGGGGTGGCCCGCCGCAGCGAACCCGTCACGGTGTAGTTCACGCGTACGTTCCGCGTCGGCGTGACGGGATCGTTGGTGGTCACCTGAATGTCGCCGAAGCCCGCGAACCCCAGCGGCACGATGCCCGGTGTGACCGTGACGGTGACCGCCTGCTGGGCACCAGCAGCAACGGTGCCGCTG
>JBGAMH010000136.1:0-12230 GCA_044223135.1 Candidatus Eiseniibacteriota bacterium
CGAGCTGGCGCTCGGAGCGCGTGCACGCCGCGCACGCGGGCGCGGGCCACGCCATGCCGCAGCCCGAGCCGCCGGGCTGCTGGAGCAGCGTGGCCTCGGGGCAGATCGCCGCGAAGTCCCACAGGTCCACCATCACGGGCCAGCGCGCGAGCCGCGCGCACGTGGCTTCGCTCCAGCCGCCCACCGCGGTCACGTGTACCACGTCGGGCTCGGCGTGCAGCGCCGCGACGAGCGCGTCGTCCGCGTGCGATGCCGTCACGTGCGACCACGTGGGCCCGCGAGCGCGCACGTCCCCCGGGCGCGACGAGGCCGCGGCCTCCGCGGCGGCACCGTCCGCGACCGAGTCGCGGACCAGTGCGTGCACGCGGTGACCGCGGCTCGCGAGATGTCGCGTCAGCTCATCGAGCCAGGGGCCCGGTCCGTCGAGGACGCCACACGCATCGGCGTCCGCGACCAGCAGCACCTTCACGCGGCACGATCCTCTCCTTCGTCCCAGGGCAGCGATTGCTCGTCGTCGAACACGTCGTGCGGCGGCAGGGGATCATCGGCGAAGTCGAACGCCAGCTCGGGTCCTCCCGGAGGCTCCGACGCCCAGTCGGGCAGCTCGACGCCGTCGCGGCTCTTGCCGTCGCGATAGGCGACCAGCGCCTCGAGATCGTGGCGCGCGGCGGCGTGGCCGGGGTGGATCCACAGCGTGTGGCGGAGCAGGCGGATCGCGTCCTCCACGGCGCCGAACTCGAAGCACGCCGAGGCGACCACGTAGAACAGTCCGGGATGGTGCGGCGCGAACGACAGGCCGCGCAGGGCACGCGCCATCGCCTCGCGCGCGTCGTTGTCCTCGAGCGCCGCGAACGCCGCGCGCGCCAGGAAGCGGGCCGCGTCGGGATCGGGCGGCAGGTCCAGGCCGGGCACGTAGCGGCGGAGCGACTCCTCCACGCGGCGCAGCGTGGACGTGACGAACGGATCCAGTCGCGGTCCCTGCGACTGCTGCACCCGGTCGGCCAGGTGTTCGAGCGCGACCAGCAGGTCTTCGAGGGGGGGATGCGGCGTCGATTCGGACACGTGGTGCTCCCTCAGGAAGGCCGGGAGCACTCCGTCTCCCGCCACGGGCCGGCGGTGCGCCGGCACGGGCGTTATCGGACCCGGGAGCGAGGCTCTGAACGGCGGTCTCACCCGCATGGAGAGCGGGGCGAGCGCGATCGGGCCGGTCGCGGGTGAAGCGGCGGGCGCGCGGGGCGCCCGCCGGTCAGACCTTGGCCCAGCCGGGATGCGCCGTGCGCAGGAACTGTGCGAGCACGCGGCCCGCGACCGAGAAACGGTACTCACGGTCGCTGCGCACGTCGTCGATCGGCGCGATGTCCTGGTCGAGCACCGCGAGCGCCGCGCGCGCGGACGCCGGCGACGGCTTCGCGCCGAGCAGCGCGCCTTCCACGGCGCGCGAGCGCACCGGCGTGGGCGCGAGACTGCCCCACGCGATGCGCACGTGATCGGGCGCGCCGCCGCGGCCCAGCCGCAGCACGCCCGCGCACACCACCTTGGAGATGCTCTGCGCCGCGCGCGTGCCGACCTTGCGGAAGAACGTCTTCGCGCGCGGCGGCGCGGGCGGCAGCTCGATCGCGGTGATCAGCTCGTCGGGCTCCATCGCGAGCTGGCGATAGCCGAGGAAGAACTCCGACGCCGGGATCGACCGCTCGCCGCGCACCGAGCGCACGCGGATCACGGCGTCGTGCGCCAGCAGCACCGGCAGCGAGTCGCCGGCGGGCGACGCGTTCGCGATGTTGCCGCCGAGCGTGCCGCGGTTCTGGATCTGCGCTGCGCCCACCACCCATGCGGCGTGCGCGAGCGACGGCCAGCGGCGGCGCACCGCGTCGTCCGAGCCGATGTCGGTGAACGTGGTCAGCGCCCCCACCTCCAGCACACCGTCGCGGCGCACGCGCAGCCCGCGCAGCTCGCGCAGCGGCTGCAGGTCGAGGTACGCGGGCGCCGCGAGCTGGCCGGCGTTCAGGTACACGAACAGGTCGGTGCCGCCCGCGAGCGGCACGAGCCGCTCGCCGCCCTGCGAGGCGTGCAGGCGCTCGAGCGCGTCCTTCAGCGAGCGCGGTCGCTCCACGCGCATCTGCGAGATCGCGGCTCTCATCGGCCGGTCCTCCGCGCGGCGGCCTTCTTGCGCGCCGGACGCGCGGCCTTCGCGCGCTTCGCCGGCGCCTTGCGCGCGGGCGTGGCCTTGCGGACCGTCGCGGTGCGCTTCTTCGCGGCGCCGCGACGCGCGGGCGCCGCCTTCGCGGCACGCTTCGCCTGGCCCGCGGCGGCGCGCACCGAGTCCACGATCTTCTGGTAGCCGGTGCAGCGGCACAGGTTGCCGGCGAGCGCCTGGCGGACGTCGGCGTCGCTCGGCACCTTGCCCGGCATCGACTCGAGCAGCGCCGAGGCGGTGACGAGCATGCCCGGCGTGCAGATGCCGCACTGCGCGCCGCCCAGCTCGACGAACGCCTGCTGCAGCGCCGACAGCGAGCGGCCCTTCGCGAGGCCCTCCACCGTGACGATCCTGGCGCGGTCGGCGTGGATCGCGGGCACGAGGCACGCGTTCACCGGGCGGCCGTCGAGCACCACCGTGCACGCGCCGCACTCGCCTTCGCCGCAGCCTTCCTTGGTGCCGGTGAGCGCGAGGTCCTCGCGCAGCACGTCGAGCAGGCGCTTCATGGGCGCCACGGTGGCCGTGCGGCGCTTGCCGTTGACGGTCAGCTGGATCGAAACGCGGGCGCTCATCGCGAAGCTCCTTCCATCGCACGGCGCAACCGCTCGGGCGTCGCCGGAATCGTGTCGAGTCGCACCCCGGTCGCCTGCGCGATCGCCTCGACCACCGCCGGCGCGGGCACGTCCATGGGCAGCTCGCCCACGCCCTTGGCGCCGAACGGTCCGCGCGAGTACGGCACCTCGACCAGTTCCACCTCGATGGGAGGCGTGTCGGCGGCCGTCGGGATGATGTAGTTGGTGAGCGTGTGGTTCCACACGCGGCCGTCCTTGTGGCGCAGCTCCTCGAGCAGCGCCCAGCCCAGGCCCTGCAGCGTGCCGCCCTCGATCTGCCCGGCGCACAGCACCGGGTGCACGGCCTTGCCCACGTCCTGCGCCGTGTTCACGCGCACCACGCGCGTCTCGGCGGTGTCGAGGTCGACTTCCACCTCCACCGCGAGCGCGCCGTACGAGAACACGCCGTACGCGTCGCCCTGGTAGGTGTCGTCGCTCCACACGATGTCGTGGGGCTTCTGGTACTGGTGCCCCACGCGCAGCGCGCCGCGCTCGCGCACGAACCGGCGCGCGATGCGGCGGAAGTCGTCGGCGCCGCCGATCGGCTGCTCGGCGTAGAGCTCCAGCTTCTCGCGCATCGTGCGCGCGCACTGCTGCAGCAGCCCGCCCACCACCATCGTGGTGCGCGACGCCACGGTGGGCCCGCTGTCGGGCACCTGGTCGGTGTCCGCGGCCTCCACCTTCACGAAGTCGGCCGGTACGCCGAGCGTCTCGGCCACGATCTGCGAGAACACGGTGATCGCGCCCTGCCCGATCTCGGTGTTCGCGGTCAGCACGCGCGGCCGGCCGTCGGCCGTCACGTCGATCGCCGCGCGCGAGGCCAGCTTCACCTCGCCGCTGCCCGTGAAGCCGCCGCCGTGGTGCACGAGCGCGAAGCCGATGCCGCGGCGCAGCCGCCGGCCCTCCTTGCCCGGGCGCCCGGCGCGCTCGGCGCGTTCGGCCGCCGCGTTCTCCTTCGCGATCGCCGCGCGCCGCGCCTTCCAGCCCGCGCGCTTCGCGGTGCGCTCCAGCACCTCGTGCGCGCCCACGCTCTCGCGCAGCGTCTGGCCGGTGGGCGTCACGTCGCCCTCGACCACGGCGTTGCGCCGGCGCAGCTCCACCGGGTCGATGCCGAGCACCTCGGCGATCTTGTTCACGTGGCACTCGGCCGCGAACAGCGTCTGCGGCGCGCCGAAGCCGCGGAACGCGCCGTTCGGCGGCGTGTTCGTGGCCACCGCGCGCGCGTGGATGCGCGCCGCCGGCCAGCGGTACGGCCCGGCCGCGTGGATCGCGCCGCGCGACAGCACCACGGGCGACAGCGTGAGGTACGCGCCGCCGTCCATCACCACGTCGGCGTCCCACGCCACGAACGTGCCGTCGCGCTTCACGCCCGCGCGCACGCGCACTCGCGCCGGGTGGCGCTTCGTGGTGGCGGCGAGGTCCTCCATGCGGTCGTAGACGATCTTCGCGGGGCGGCCGCTCTTCCACGCGATCAGCGCGGCGTGCGCGCCGATCACCGACGGGTAGTCCTCCTTGCCGCCGAATCCGCCGCCCGTGATGGTCTGCACGATGCGCACCTTGTCGGCCGGCAGCGCGAACGCACGCATGATCGCGCTGTGCACGTAGTACGGGCACTGCAGCGAGCCGCGCACCGTCAGCCCGCCGTCGGCCGTGCGCTCGGCCATCATCGCGTTGTTCTCGATGTAGAGCTGTTCCTGGTGCCCGCAGTGGTACTCGCCCTCGATCACCAGGTCGGCGCTCGCGAACGCGGCCTCCAGGTCGCCGCGCTCGATGCGGATCTCCTTGAAGACGTTGTCCGTGCCGTACAGCACCGCCTCGCGCGCGAGGGAGGCGTCCATCGTCAGCACCGGCGGCAGCGGCTCGATGTCCACCGTCACGGCGAGCCGCGCGGCCTCGGCGCGCTCGGGGTCCTCGTGCGCCACCAGCAGGATCGCCTCGTCGGCGTGCATCACGCGGTCGGCGGCCAGCACCGGCATGTCGCTCTCGATGAGCGCCACCACGTTGTCGCCCGGCAGGTCGCGGTGGTCACACACGGTGACGCCGGTCCAGTCGAACGCGGGGTCGAGCGTCACGCGGCGGATGCGGCCACGGGCGATCGGCGAACGCACCGTGCGGCCGTGCAGCACGCCGGGAATGCCCAGGTCGTCCAGGTACAGTGCGCGGCCCGTCACCTTGTCGGCCGCGTCGAGCTTGGGTACTTCACGCCGGCCCACCGAAGCGGGGCGGACGATCGTCCGAGGTCTCTCGGGAGTGCGGGAGCGAGTCATTGCGGCAATGTACGCGATGCCCGGCGCGCGTTGAAGCCGCGGGCCGCGGGCCCGCGCCGCGGCGCGCTCGCTCCCCGGGAAACGGCTCTCACGGCCTGCTATCGTGCGCCGCGTGACCCGCTCCCGACTTCCGGTTCTCGCCGCGCTGCTCGCGCTCGCCTTCGGCGCGGCGTGCTCGCCCGCGCGCGACGCGGCGCACGGCGGCCGGGCGTACTTCGGCTCGCTCGCCACACCGCGCGAGCAGGTGCTGCGCTTCAACCTGGGCACCGAGCCCGAGCTGCGCGACCCGGGCATCATGTCGGGCCAGCCCGACGGCCGCTTCGCGCGGCTGGTGTTCGAAGGACTGACCACGAACGACCCGCACACGCTGGAGCCGCGGCCGGCGCTCGCCGCGCGCTGGGACGTGAGCGCGGACGGGCTCGTGTACACGTTCCACCTGCGCCCGGGGCTCACGTGGTCGGACGGCCGCCCGCTCGGCGCGCGCGACTTCGCGTGGTCGTGGCGGCGCGTGCTCGACCCGGCCACCGCGTCGCGCAACGCGAGCCTGCTCTACCCCATCCGCAACGCCGAGCGCTTCAACCGCGGCGAACTCGCCGACACCACCGCGCTCGGGCTCGCCGCCCCCGACGACACCACGTTCGTGGTCACGCTGGAAGCGCCGACGGCGTACTTCCTGTTCCTGACCACCTACTACACGTTCCTGCCCCTGCCCCGGCACGTGATCCAGGCGTACGGCCTGCGCTGGACGCGGCCCGAACACCTGGTGGGCAACGGCCCGTTCCTGTGGACGTACTGGCGGCAGAACGACCGCTACGAGTTCCGGCCCAATCCGAGGTTCTGGAACGCGCCGCAGGTGCGCCTTCGCAAGGTGGTCGCGTACACCGTGGACGACCTGAACACGTCGGCGAACCTGTACAAGTCGGGCGCCGTGGACTGGAGCCCGAGCGGCTACATCCCGTCGCCGTACCTGCCGTTCCTCACGAAGTACGCCGACTTCCGCCGCGGGCTCTACCAGGGCACGTACTTCTACAGCGTCAACTGCACGCGCAAGCCGCTCGACGATCCGCGCGTGCGCCGGGCGCTCAGCATGGCGCTCGACCGCGAGTCGATCGCGAGGGACCTGCTGAAGGGCAGCCGGCCCGCGTGGGGCCGCCTCACACCGTCGGGCTACCCGGGCTGGGAAGGGCCCGCGCCGGTGCGATTCGATCCCGAGCGGGCCCGTGCGCTGCTGGCCGAGGCGGGCTACCCGGGCGGCCGGGGCTTGCGCCCGATCACGATCCTGTTCAACACCAGCGAGGACAACAAGCGCATCGGCGAGGCGGTGCAGGCGATGTGGAAGCGCACGCTCGGCATCGACGTGCGGCTGCAGAGCATGGAGTGGGGCTCGTACATGCAGGCCACCACGCAGCTCGACTACGACGTCACGCGGCGCTCGTGGATCGGCGACTACCTGGACCCGAACACGTTCCTCGCCATGCTCGCGAGCGGCGACGGCAACAATCGCAGCGGCTGGTCGAACGCGCGCTACGACGACCTGCTGCGGCGCGCGGCGCGCCAGCTGGACGGCGCGGAGCGCTTCGCGCTGCTGCGCGAGGCCGAAGCGCTGGCGCTGGAGGAGTCGCCGTACCTGCCGATCTACCACTACTCCACGAACGAGCTGGTGAAGCCGTGGGTGCGCGGCATCCACCAGACGGCGCTCGACATCCACCCGCTGACCTACGTGTGGATCGATCCCGAGTGGCGCCAGCACGAGCCGATCGCGGAGTCGGGGCGGTGATCCCGTACGCGCTGCGCCGGCTCGCCGGCATGATCCCGACGCTGTTCGTGATCGCCACGCTCACGTTCTTCCTGGTGCGGCTGGCACCGGGCGGCCCGTTCCAGTCCGAGAAGGCGATCCCCGAGAAGGCGCGCGCGCAGCTGATGCACACGTACGGGCTCGACCAGCCGCTGCTCGTGCAGTACGGGCGCTTCCTCGCGAACGCGGCGCGGCTCGACTTCGGGCCGTCGTACAAGTACCCGGAGCGTTCCGTGCGCGAGATCCTGATCGAGGGCTTCGCGGTGTCGGCCGAACTCGGCGGCTGGGCGCTGCTCGTGGCGCTGCTCGTGGGGCTCCCGATCGGCGTGTGGGCGGCGGTGCACCAGAACCGCGCGCCGGACCACGTGGGCATGGCGCTGGCGCTCGCCGGCGTGAGCATCCCGAACTTCGTGCTCGGCCCCGTGCTGGTGCTGCTGTTCGCGCTCGGCTGGACGCTGCTGCCCGCGGCGCTGTGGACGGGACCGTCGTCGCGCGTGCTGCCGGTGCTCGCGCTGTGCACCGCCTACGTGGCGTACGTGGCGCGGCTCACGCGCGCCGGCATGCTGGAGGTGCTGCGGCAGGACTTCGTGCGCACCGCCCGCGCGAAGGGCCTCTCCGAACGCGACGTGGTGGTGAAGCACGCGCTCCAGCTGGGCGTGCTGCCGGTGGTCACGTACCTGGGCCCGGCCGCGGCGCGCATCATCATGGGCTCGATCGTGATCGAGCAGATCTTCGCGGTACCCGGGCTCGGCCGCTACCTCGTGACCGGCGCGGTGAACCGCGACTACACGCTGGTGATGGGCGTGGTGCTGTTCTACGCCGGCTTCCTGCTGGTGCTGAACCTGCTCGTGGACCTGGCCTACACGTGGCTGGATCCGCGCGTGGAGCTGTCGTGAGCATCGGCATCGCACCGCCCGCGACCGTGGCGCAGCCGAAACGCGGGCGCGCCGGGCGCAGCCTGTGGTCCGACGCGTGGCGCCGGCTCGCGCGCAACCGCGTGGCCGTGGGCGCCGGCGTGTTCCTGGTGGTGATGTGCACGATCGCGGCGCTCGCGCCGTGGATCCCGCTGGTGCAGGACCCGACGGCGCAGGACCTCGCGCGCGGCGCGACCCCGCCGGCGTGGGCGCACTGGTTCGGCACCGACGAGCTGGGCCGCGACACGTTCGCGCGCGTGATGTACGGCGGCCGCATCTCGATGCTGGTGGGACTGGTGGCCACGTTCGTGAGCATCGTGATCGGCGTCACGTGGGGCGCGATCGCCGGGTACGCGGGCGGCCGCACGGACGACGCGATGATGCGCGTGGTCGACGTGCTGTACTCGCTCCCCTACATCTTCCTGGTGATCCTGCTGCTGGTGTTCTTCTCGCGCAGCCTGTGGATGCTGTTCGCCGCGCTCGGGCTGGTGCAATGGCTGACGATGGCGCGCATCGTGCGCGGCCAGGTGCTGTCGCTGAAGACGATGACGTTCGTGGAGGCGGCGCGCGCGCTCGGCGCGAGCGATGCGGCGATCCTGTTCCGGCACATCGTGCCGAACACGCTGGGGCCGGTGATCGTGTACACCACGCTCACGGTGCCCGCGGTGATCCTGCAGGAGGCGTTCCTCAGCTTCCTCGGGCTCGGGGTGCAGCCGCCGGACGCCTCGTGGGGAACGCTGGTGTCCGATGGTTCGCGTGTGCTCGCGCTGTTCCCGTGGCTGGTGATCTTCCCCGGCCTCGCGATGTCGCTCACGCTGCTCGCGTTCAATTTCCTCGGCGACGGCCTGCGCGACGCGCTCGACCCGCAGAACCGGCGCGACGTCGGCTGAACGGGAACGAAGCGACGATTTCGGAGGGACTTGCGCGCGACGCGCACGAGCGCGCGCGGGTGCACGCCTCCCTCGAATGAACGTGCGCTCGACGTGTTCGCGGGAATCACGGATGCGAGTGCATCTGCATCCGGCGACCGCGCGTCACGAACGCGACAACCGTGCTCGCGCATGTCGCCGCAATTGCCGGGAATCACGTCGCGACACCGGCTGGTACCAACGGACCATTCCTTCTCGGTAGTTCTACGGCCGATCTTCGCGACCGGAGGCGTGCCCGGCAGCGGCCGCTCTCCAGTTCGGAATCCGAAGACGCGGAACGACCTTCGGGATTTCGGACTCACGACCACGGAACGGTCCCAGAGCTTCGCACCCCCTCTCCGAAGACACCGGGACATTACGGGAGGCCCAGGCCTCCTCGCCGCACCCGGCGCGCCGCCACGCCGGCCGGCAGCGGAGATGACGGATGCATCGAGCCAGATGGATCACGGTCGGGCTGCTCGCCAGCTCGGTTCTCGTGCTCGCCATGGCCCGCGTACCCGCCACGACGGCCTCTCCCGAGGCGAAGTACGTCGGGTCGGACAAGTGCGCGGACTGTCACGAGGCGCAGTACAAGGAGTGGCTGGCCACGAGCCACGGTCGCGCGGACAAGGAAGCCGCGCTGCTCGGTGGCCAGGCCGGTTGCGAGTCCTGCCACGGCCCCGGCTCCGAACACGTGGCGGCGGACGGCGAAAAGAGCAATCCGGGCTTCGGCACGCTGCGCAAGCTCGCCGCGATGCCGGCCACCGAGTCGAACGCCGTGTGCTCGACGTGCCATCGCACGGGCGAGCAGTTCTACTGGGACCACAGTGCGCATGCCCGCAAGAACGTGGCGTGCATCCAGTGCCACCAGGTGCACGGCTCCAAGAGCCCGAAGGGCATGCTGAAGGCGGACTCCGACAGCAAGACCTGCTTCGGCTGCCACAAGAGCAAGAAGTTCCAGACCTCCAAGTCGGCGCACATGCCGGTGCGTGAAGGCGGCATGGAGTGCACGAGCTGCCACAACCCGCACGGCACCGCGTCGCCGAACATGATCCGCGCGGCCGCGAACAACGAGCTGTGCGAGAACTGCCACGCCGACAAGCGTGGGCCGATGCTGTGGGAGCACGCCCCGGTCCGCGAGAACTGCGTGACGTGCCACGACGCGCACGGCGCGAACAACCAGAAGGTGCTGCAGGCGAAGCAGCCCTTCATCTGCCAGCGCTGCCACATCGCGACGCGCCATCCGAGCACGCTGTACGACACGCCGGACCTGGCGAGCAACCGCCTGTTCAACCGCTCGTGCACGAACTGTCACAGCCAGGTGCACGGGTCCAACCATCCCTCCGGCAAATTCTTCCTGAGGTAGGAGACCGCCATGAACGCCAGACGTGTGTTCGGTTGCGTGGCGGCCCTGACCGCCCTGTGGAGCGCGAGCGCGTACGCGCAGAACTACGCGACGTTCGGGGGCCAGTGGTGGACCCAGAACGCCAACGAAGCGAAGTACCAGGAGTATCGTGACGTCGCGCGGGGCGGCTTCCTGGAGTCGTTCCTCGTGCGCGAGAACATCGGCAAGGACGCGTGGACGTTCTGGGGCGCGAACGCGCTGCAGGACGACCAGCAGAACCACCTGGCGTGGGCGCGCGGCATCGCGTGGTCGGCGGACGCCAGCTTCACGCAGGTGCCACACCGCATCAGCAACACCACGCGCACGCCGTACGCCGAGGTGAAGCCGGGCGTGTTCATCCTGCCGGACAGCCTGCAGCGCCTGAACCAGGCGGTGCCGGGCAACTACAACAACATCATGAACGACCTGCTGTCGGGATCCCGCGAGTTCCCGATGTCCATCCGCACGGACGAAGCACGGGCGAGCGTGAGGATGCGCCCCGCGGCGGGCTGGCAGTTCCAGGTGAGCGGACTGCAGCGCCACCGTTCGGGCTACAAGCCGTACGGCGCGCCGTTCGGGTTCAACAGCGCGATCGAGCTGGCCGAGCCCATCGACCAGCGCGTGATGGAAGGCGACGCGTCGCTCCGGTTCGTGCACGCGGACTACAGCGTGCAGGCCGGGTTCGGCATGAGCGACTTCACGAACAACGTCAGCACGCTGCGCTGGGACAATCCCAAGCGGCTGACCGACCGCACGTCGGCGTCGGCGTACACCGGCGGCGACGGCTCGGCGCTGGGCCAGATGGACCTCTACCCCGACAACCAGGTGGTGCGGGGCAACGTGGCGTTCTCGGCGCGCCTGCCGAAGACCACGTTCTTCACGGCCACGTTCGGCATGAGCCAGGGCACGCAGAACGACGACTGGCTGCCGATCACGGTGAACACCGCGATCCCGACGTTCCGCACGGACTCGCTGCCCGGCAAGGGCACCGATGCCAAGCTGACGCGGGTCACGATGGACTTCCGGCTCACGTCGCACCCGATGCCGAAACTGTCGGGCACGTTGCGCTTCAACGACGTGAAGGACGACAACAAGACGCCGGAACACACGTTCGCGTCGCTGGTGCGGATGGACCAGGTCGCCGAGCCCGGCCCGTACACGAACAAGCCGTTCGGGCACGAGTACCGCACGATCGGCGTGGACGCCGACTACGAGGTGCTTCCGCAGGCCTCGGTGGGCGCCTCGTACGAGTGGCGGGATCGCGAGCGCACGCATCGCGAGGTGGACAAGGACCTCGAGAACGTGTTCATGCTGCGCGGTCGCGCGATGCCGACGGACGACGTGATCCTGTCCGCCAACTGGCGTCACGGCAATCGCGAGCTGGACGAGTTCCTGTCGGAGGACTACGAGAACGCCTCCGGCGTGTTCATCGAGCAGCCGCTGCTGCGCCGCTTCGACGTGGCCAATCGCAAGCAGGACGCGATCGGCGCCAACGCGATGTGGTCGGTGAACGCGATGATCGATCTCAGCGTGGACTTCACCTCGCTGAAGAACGACTACCCGGACTCCTACTTCGGTCTCGGCAAGGACGAGCAGAACCTGGTCATGGCGGAAGCCACGCTGCACCCGACGCAGGTCCTGGACGTTTCGGGCGGGTTCGGCTACGGCACCACGAAGACCGACCAGCGCTCGCGCCAGTCGAGCGCCGGCACGCTGGACACCACGAAGGTCAACGAGTGGAACGCGAACCTGAAGGACAAGAACGTGTACGGGTTCGCGGGCTGCGAGTGGTGGGCGGTGCCGAAGAAGGTCACCGTGAGCCTGGACTACGTGTTCACGCGGGCGTACGGCGAGTACCTGCTGAGCGGCATCAACAACACCGCGCAGTCGCTGCCGCCGACGCTGTACCGCATGCACGACGTGCAGGTGGAGACGCGCTACCGGCTGCCCAAGCTGGAGCTGGCGCTGCGCTACGGCTTCGAGGAACTCGACGTCGTGGACTTCGCCAACGAGAACGTGCCGCTGCTCGGCCTCACCGCCGGCGCCGCGACCGCGATCTACCTGGGCGACGGCACGCAGGACTACAAGGGTCACCGCGTGGCCCTGCTGGCCTCGAAGCACTTCTAGAACGACGCGCTCCGCGAGGAGCGCCGCCGC
>JBGAMH010000137.1:0-12428 GCA_044223135.1 Candidatus Eiseniibacteriota bacterium
GCGGTCGTACAGGTCGCGATATCGTCCGCCCGCCGCGTAGAGCTGCTCGTGCGTGCCGCGCTCGACCACGCGGCCTTCCTCGACCACGAGGATCTGGTCGGCGCGACGGATCGTGCTCAGCCGGTGCGCGATCACGAACGACGTGCGCCCCTGCATCAGGTGCTGGAGCCCGGCCTGGATCAGCGCTTCGGACTCGGAGTCGAGGCTCGACGTGGCCTCGTCCAGGATCAGCAGCCGCGGATCGGCCAGGATCGCGCGCGCGATCGCGACGCGCTGGCGCTGGCCGCCCGAGAGCTTCACGCCGCGCTCGCCCACGATCGTGTCGAGCCCCTCGGGGAAGCGGTTCGCGAACTCGTCCACGCGCGCGATGCGGCACGCGTCGTCGATCTCGGCCGTCGAGGCGTCGGGGCGCGAGAACGCGACGTTCTCGCGGATCGTGCCGGCGAACAGGAACGTGTCCTGCAGCACGACGCCGAGCTGCGTGCGATAGCTGTTCAGGCGCGCGGTGGACAGGTCCACACCGTCCACGCGCACCATGCCGGCGGTGGGCGTGTGGAACGCGGAGATGAGCCCGATGATCGTGCTCTTGCCCGATCCCGACGAGCCGACCAGCGCGGTGACGGTGCCGGCGGGCGAATCGAACGACACGTCGTGCAGCACGGGTTTGTCGGCCTCGTACGCGAAGTCCACGTGCTCGAACCGCACGTCGCCCGTCAGCACGGGCATCGCCACGGTGCGGCGCGGGTCGGCGTCCTCGGGGCGCTCGCTCAGCACCTCGCGCGTGCGTTCCAGCCCGGCGAGCGCCTCGGTGAGCTGCGTGCCGATCGCCACGATCTGCACCATGGGGGCGATCAGGAAGCCCAGGAACATGGTGTAGGTGAAGTACGAGCCCAGCGTGAGCGTGCCGTCCAGGATGTGGCGCGCGCCCACGTACATGATCACCGCGCCGACCGCGCCCAGCAGCACCGACGACGACAGGCCCATCACCGACTGCGCGGTGAGCGTCTTGAGCACGTTGTCGAGCAGGCGCGCCACGCCGCCGGCGAACACGTTCTGCTCGCGCTCCTCGGCGTGGTAGCCCTTCACCACGCGCACGGCGCCGAGCGATTCGGTGAGCCGGCCGGTGACGTCCGCGTAGATCTTGCCGCGCTCGCGGAAGATGGGCCGCATCACGGTGAACGCGCGGTTCAGGATGACCATGAACCCCACGAGCACGGCGGCGGTGAGCAGCGTCATGGTGGCGTTGATGCGCAGCAGCACCACCAGCGAGATCGCCGCGGTCAGCAGGCCGCCGGCGAACTCCACGAGGCCGGTGCCGATCAGGTTCCGCACGCCTTCGACGTCGCTCATGATGCGCGACACGAGCGCGCCGGTCTTGTTGGAGTCGTAGTACGACACGGGCAGCCGGCTGATGTGGGTCTGGACGCGGCGGCGCATCTCGGCGATCAGGCGCTGCGCTTCCTTGGACAGCAGCTGCGTGAGTGCGAACGAGGTGACGCCCTGGAGCGCGGTGGCGAGCACGACGATGCCGACCAGCGGCAGCAGCAGGTCGACGCGGCGCTTCCCGACGACATCGTCGATCAGGTACTTGGTGCTGGCGGGCAGCACGAGCCCGGAGACGCGGTTGAAGACCATCAGTACGAAGCCGAGCGCGAGCAGGCCGCGCCGCGGGGCGATGAGCGCCCACACTTCGGGCCACACGGCCTTCAGGTTCAGGGGCTTCTTGTCTTCGGCGGACTTGGGGGGGCCGGGCCGCTGCGCGCCGGCGGTGGCGCGCGCGCCGCGATCGGGCGCGAGGGACGTGCTCATTCGGGAAGGTCTCCGGGAGGTGGGCGAGCGCGCATCGTACGCGCGTGCGCCAGAGCGGCGAAACGGTCGCTCCGTCGGATGCGGCAACGGCACGACCGACGCGGACTCAATCCCGACGGTAGGTGACTTCAGGGGCGGTTCGAGTGGGTTCTGGGGTTTCTTGTCTTCGGGGGAGGTGGGCGGGCCGGGCCGCTGCGCGCCGGCGGGGGCGCGCGCGCCGCGATCGGGCGCGAGGGACGTGCTCATTCGGGAAGGTCTCCGGGAGGTGGGCGAGCGCGCATCGTACGAACGATCGCGGTCCCTGGCTCCTTCGCTTTCCGGGACGCCCCAGATCAAGTCCCCCGGCACCACCCTCCTCGTGCACGCGCGCAGGTCGCGCATGGTCCTCGCGCGAATCAGTCCCCCGGCGCCAGGCCCCCCGTGATCGATGGGCGCTTCTCGCGTGCGCAGTACGAAGCAAGCATGTTGGCCCGACCGCCAGTGGGCGACCAGGCCGCGATCGAGAAGCTTCGTTCAGCGTTCGAGCGTCCAGGCGCACCGTGCGCGCCGCCGTCCACCGCGAGCCGCGCGAAGTACACGCCCGGCGCCGCCGTGCCGCCGTCGTCGCGACGGCCATCCCACGCCGCCACCTGCGTGCCCGCCGCACGCTCGCCGCGCTCCAGCACGCGCACCACGCGGCCCTGCACGTCGAGCACGTCCAGCGCCACGCGCGCCGCGGCCGGCAGCACGTACGACAACCGGGTCGCACCGCGCGACGGGTTCGGCGCCGCCGACAGAGCGAGCGCTCCGGGCAGCGGTCCCGGCGCACCCACGTTCAGGTCGAGGTCCGACGTGTCGCGCGTCGTGTAGATGTGGTCGCCGGTGTTGCTGTCGCTGTTGTTCGACGCATTGCCGGCGGCGCAGAAGATCACGCGTGCCACGGGCGTGCTCGGCGCCTTCCAGCGCACGGACCACTCCACCGGGCCGTTGTTGCCGGCGAACGTTCCGGCCAGCGTGTGCTCGATGTAGCGCCGGCCCACGTAGTTCGTGGTGCCGTACAGCGCCTGCGTGTTCGCGTTCACGTTCAGCAGCGTGCCGGCGCTGTCGCCGGTGGCGGCGTTGATCGCCACCAGCTGGAAGCCCCAGCGGCGGGGGAGCGCGAACGTCGACGTCATGCGCACGCGGATCGTGTACGTGGAGTCGGGCCAGTACGTGGCGGGTACGTCGAGCAGCGTGAGCGTGGCGCCCGGAAGGTTGAGGCCGAGATCGTTGTGGCAGCCGAGCTGGTTGCAGTTCTTCTCGGCCGGCTTGCCGCCGATCGCGGGTGCGCCGGTGGAGCTGGCGAGCGGCCCGGTGCTGCGCGCGATCACCAGGGAGGCCGCGCACACCAGCAGCAGCGGCACCAGGAAGAGCGAGGTGCGGAGTCTCATGGAAGAGCCATCCCGGGGACGGGGACGTGGGGTGCTTCGGAACGGCGGGAAGTCTACCGGAGTCCCCCGGATCGCCCCAATTCCACGCGATCGAGCGGGCCGCCGCCGGCCCGGGTCAGGCCGCGCGCAGTCCCACGCGGACGGTGGTGCCCTGGCCCGGCGCCGAGTCCAGCGTCATGTCGCCGCCCATCAGCTCGACCACGCGATGGCAGGCGGTCAACCCCATGCCCAGGCCGCCCGTGCGTCGCGTGGACGTGCCGTCACCCTGGCGGAACGGTTCGAACGCCGTGGCCAGCTCGTCGGCGCCTGGGTCCCGGCGCGCTCGTCCTCACCACACCACTACCCCTGCGTGCGCCTTCCCATGCCCGCAGAGCGGCGGCGGTGGTGCCGGGTCCCGCGCATGGCGTGACCGCGATTCGGTCGGCGTCCTATACTGCGCGCCCGTTCATCGCCTGAAAGGACCTGCACTTGAGCGCCCACGTCACCGCCCTGAAGCCCCGCGATCCGCTCGTCGCCGCTGCCCGCGAGAAACTGCTCGCCGGCGAGTCCCTGTCCCAGCCCGAGGGTGTCCGGTTGTTCGACGCGCCGGTGCTCGAACTGGGTCGGCTCGCCGACGCCGTCGCCCGCGACCGCCACGGCGATCGCGTGTACTTCACGGTGAATCGCCAGCTCAATCCCACGAACGTGTGCGTGCTGGCGTGCCGGTTCTGCGACTACGCCAAGAAGCCCGGCGACCCGACGTCGTACACGATGACGAAGGACGAGATCCTGGCGCACGTGGACCCGGACATCGCCGAGATCCACATCGTGGGCGGGCTGCACAACAAGTGGCGCTTCGACGACTACCTGGACGTGATCCGCTGGGTGAAGGAGAAGAAGCCCTCGCTCAGCGTGAAGGCCTACACCGCGGTCGAGATCGACTTCTTCTGCCGGCTCACCAAGAAGCCGGCCGACTGGGTGCTCACGCAGCTCCGGGAAGCCGGGCTCGACGCGCTGCCGGGCGGCGGCGCCGAGGTGTTCAGCGAGCGCGTGCGCCGCGAGCTCTTCCACCAGAAGATCGGCGGCAGGCGGTGGATGGAGATCCACGAGGTCGCGCACCAGCTCGGCATCCCGTCCAACGCGACGCTGCTCTACGGCCACATCGAGACGCGCGCGGAACGCGTGCAGCACATGATCGACCTGCGCGAGCTGGAGCAGCGCGCGCCGGGCTTCTTCGCTTTCATCCCGCTGGCGTTCCAGCCCGGCATCACGGGGCTCGTGCGCCGGCAGGCGTCGGCGATCGAGGACCTGAAGACCATCGCGATCTCGCGGCTCGTGTTCGACAACGTGCCGCACGTGAAGAGCTACTGGATCATGCTGGGCCAGGACACGGCCGCCGCGGCCATCAACTTCGGCGCGAGCGACATGGACGGCACGATCGGCCAGGAGAAGATCGCGCACGCGGCGCTGGCCAAGAGCCCGGTCGGCATGGCCGAGGCGGGCATGGTGCAGCTGATCCGCGAGGCCGGGAAGACGCCCGTGCAGCGCGACGCGCTGTACCGCGTGGTGCGCGAGTACCCGAAGAGCGAGCCGGCGGCCGAGGCCGCCGCGGCGGGAGCGGCCTGACGTGGCGCACGCCCATTCCGCCGGTTTCCTCGCGATCGTGAGCGACGCCAAGTCGCGCGTGCGCGAGTGCACCATCGAGGAGTTCCGCGCGCGGCAGGAGGCCGGCGAGCCGTGCCGGCTGATCGACACGCGCGAGGATCACGAGTGGGCGAAGGGCCACCTGCCCGGCGCCGAGCACCTGAGCAAGGGCGTGATCGAACGGGACATCGAAACGCGCGTTCCCGACAAGGCCGCGCCGATCGTCCTCTACTGCGGCGGCGGATTCCGCAGCGCGCTCGTGGCGGACAACCTGCAGAAGATGGGCTACACGAACGTGGTGTCGATGGACGGCGGCTGGCGCGGCTGGGTCGAGCGCGGGCTGCCGGTGGTGATTCCGAACACGCGGTGATCCCCCCACCGCCCGGTCGGCGACCGAGTCCCCGGCCGCCGGGAGGGACGAGTGATCTCCGAGCTCCAGGAGGAGCGGAGGCGGTCGGCTGACGCCTCCCGCGTGATCGACCGCGCGTCTTCGCGCGCGGGCAGCACCGTGAGGCCGCCGCAGTGTGCTCCGATGCGCGCACCCGTCGCGCCGTCACCGGGAGGCCGCGTGCGCGGCCCCGTCGGCGGGCGAGTCCGGGCGCCGTGGCGAAGGGCGGGCGACTTCATGGCGGGGAGTCCTCGCCGTGGCGACCGCTGAGCTGCGCTGGGCGCCGCATCCCTTCCGCGGCGGCTTCTGCATCACCGATGACACCGACGCCGCCGAGCTCGCTTCGGTGCGCGCGGTGTACGACTGCCTCGGCGAGCATCGGAAAGGAGTTCCTGTTCAAGGGCCGCCCCATGAGCACCCGTCGCTGGCTCGCGACCGACCGGATCGCGCTCGAGGACCACGACAACTGGTAGCTTTCACCACCCCTCAGGACGACCCCCACCCCCGGAGGTGACCCCATGCTTCCCGTGCTGAAACCGATCGCGGCCCAGATCCACACGTGTGACCAGGTGTTCGAGCGCGCGCTCGGCGGCGTGTCCGACGAACTCGCGCGGCAGCCGATGGACCGCGGCAACCGCTTCCTGTGGGTGGCGGCGCACGTCGTGGTGCCGCGCGCCTGGCTGGTCCGCCGGCTGGGCGGGCAGGCCGACGTGCCGTGGGAGGAGGCGTTCAATCGTGGCACCGAGCCGCCCACCGACGAGGCCGCGTGGCCGAAGCTCGCCGACGTGCAGGCGAAGTGGCGCGAGCTGTCGTCGGCGCTGCACGCGCGGCTCGACACGCTGACCGAGGCCGATCTCGCGAAGCCGATCGAGGCGTATCCCAGCACCGACGGCACCGTGCTCGGCGGCATCTCGCTGCAGCCGTTCCACGACGCGTATCACCTGGGCCAGCTCGGGCACCTGCGCCGGCGGCTCGGACTGGAGCGCATGGTCGGCTGAGCGCCGACGCGCAGACGATTCAGGCCGCTCGATCGAGCGCTTCGCCACGCGGCGGGGCGCTCGTCCGGCGTTCGGACTTCCACACGGGCAGGCGCATCAGCACCCACGCGGCGAGCGCCGAGACGAACGCGTCGAGCACGCCGGGCCCTTCCCACGGCGACGCGGGCAGCCCGGCGAGCGGCGCCAGCGTCAGCGTCATGAGCCCGGTGAGCACGGCGATCGGCACGAGCGTGCGCGGCGAAGCGAGCGTGCGCAGCGGCGTACCCGACACGCGTTCCGGCGTCGGCGGTTCGCCCGGCAGGTCGGGTGCGGCCGCAGTGGCGTCCAGCGCCTGCCAGCGGCGCAACTGCTCGCACAGCGCGTGGGCCCGCGCCGGCAGCTCGTGCATGCGGCGCGCGCCCGCGTCGCGCAGGGTCAGGCGCCGCGTCGCGCCGTCGGTATCGCGCCACGACAGCGCCACGCGCGGCGTGCGCATCCAGCCCGGCATGCCGGCGGTCACATCGACGCTCGTCACCTGGTCGCGCGTCAGCGCGAAGCGCGCGACTTCGCCATCGAAGCGCAGCACGCCCGGCTCCAGCGACAGGAAGCCCAGGTCCCAGTCGGCGAAGCCTTCGTACGTGGTGTCGTCGTCGCCGGGCGAAAGCCCCACGAACGCGCGGCCGTCGGCGCCGAAGCGCGCGGCGAGTTCGCGGCCCCACGCGTTGTAGCCCGACAGCGAGGCGGCGTCCATGGCGCCCAGCACGCCGGCAAACGCGGCGGCGACCGCCGCGGCGAACGCCAGCGGGCGCGGCGCGTGCAGCGCGGCCGCTGCGGCGAGCACGGCGACCGGCGCCGCCACCGAGACGAACAGGCCCAGCCACGACAGCCGCACCGCCTGCCGCGTGCGCGCGGGCGTCCCGAACACGCGCGCGTCGGCCGCCTCCGGCTCGGCGTCGGGCGCGCGCTCGGCGAGCGTCGTCGCCAGCAGCGCGTCGACGCGATCGGCGCGAAGGTGGCCCGATGCGACGAGGGCTTCCGCGCGGCGGCGCACGGACGGATGCGTGAGCATCGCTTCCTGCGCGCGGCTCCAGTGCACGGGCACGTGCCCCAGCCGCGCCAGCTTCACGAGCGCCGAGATCAGCGCTTCGGCGTCGCCCGCCAGTTGCACGGCGCCGCGGTCGGCTTCGCGCTCGAAGCGTCGCGCGCACGTCACGAACACGAGCCAGCCCGCGAGACCCGACACCGCGAGCCCCCACGCGCCCAGCGGCAGCCACAGGAACGGCACGCCCAGCAGCGCGCCGCCGAAGAGCGCCCACTGCAGCTTCAGCGGATGGCGCGCGCGCAGGTGCGCCAGCTCGTGCGCGACCACGGCTTCCACTTCGGCGGTCGACAGGTGCGCCAGCAGGTGGTCGGTGAGCAGCACCTTGCCGCCGTGCACCGCGAACGCGTTGGCGATGCGCGCCGAGCGCGCCGACAGCACGTACACCTGCCGCAGCGGCACGCCCGCGCGCGCCGCCAGCGCGAACACGCGGTCGCGCAGCGGGCCCACGGTTTCGGCTTCGAGCGTCATGCCGAGCATCTGCTGGCGCGTGCCGGCCAGGAACAGCGTCACGAGCACGCCGCCGCACAACGTGGCGCCGCCGGGGCCAGAGCCCCAGCGCGCGGCCACGATCGGGCCCAGCACGAGCCCCGTGGCGAGCGGCGCCATCGTGAACGCGCGGTGGGCGAGCAGGCGCAGGCGCTGGCGCGAGCCCCACGACGTGCCGCGCAGCCGGCGCTCGACGTCGCCCGAGACGAGCGTGGCCATCAGCACGTGCACGATCGTGGGCGCCAGCAGCAACACCAGCGGCGCCAGCACCAGCAGCGATGGTTCCATCGCCCCGGCGGCGATCAGCGCGCTGCGCACGGGCAGGCGCGCGGCCACGTTGGGCACCACGAGCGCACTGGCGAGCACCATCAGCTGCACGCGGAGTGCGAACGTGAACCACGCCGGGCGCTCGGGGTCGGCGGGCGCGTGCAGCGCGCGGTGCCGCCAGTAGGCGAGCAGCGGCGCGGGCAGCAGCGCGAGCGCGCCGAGCAGCGCGAACGTGGCCGCGGGCGGGAGCAGCACGGTGGTCGAGGGGAGCAGGTCCATGGCCGGTGGTTTTCGGCCCCGGGCCCGCGCGACTGGAGCGCCCAGACGCGCCGCGGAGCCGGCGCCGCTGCGGACGCCGGCACGCGCCGCGCCCGCGTTGTGCCCGGTGCCGCCGCTCCGCTACCGTGCCCGCGCCCGTCCGCCACCCCCCGCGCTGCTCCCGTCCACGGAGGGACCGTGCTCGATTCGAGCGCCCCGCTGTTCCACGCCGCCAAGTACACCGACCCGCAGCAGGTGCTCGAGGCCATCTTCGGCTACCGCGAGTTCCGCCCCGGGCAGCGGCGCATCATCGACGCGGTGCTCGCCGGCCGCGACTGCATCGGCGTGATGCCGACGGGCGCCGGCAAGTCGCTCACGTTCCAGGTGCCCGCCAAGATCCTGCCCGGCGCCGTGCTGGTGATCTCGCCGCTGATCTCGCTGATGAAGGACCAGGTCGACGCGCTCGTGCGCGTGGGCTTCCGCGCCACGGTGATCAACTCCACCGTGGAGTTCGAAGAGCGCCGCCGGCGGCTGGCCGCGCTGCGCGCGGGCGAGGTCGAGCTGCTGTACCTGGCGCCCGAAGCGCTCGAGGGCTCGCTGCGTTCGGTGATCGCGGGCTGCCCCGTGAGCCTGGTGGTGGTGGACGAGGCGCACTGCATCAGTCACTGGGGACACGACTTCCGGCCCAGCTACCGCAAGCTCGCGGGCCTGAAGGGCGAGCTCGGCGACATCCCGGTGCTGGCGCTCACCGCCACGGCCACGCGGCGCGTGGCGGGCGACATCATCCGCCAGCTCGGCATGCAGAAGCCCGACGGCTTCAAGGGCTCGTTCCTGCGCCCGAACCTGCGCGTGACCGCCGTACGCAAGGGCGAGCGCGAGGGCCACGTGAAGCGCGACGTGCGCCGTGACCTGCTGGGCCTGATCGCGCGGCATCGCGGCGAGAGCGCGATCGTGTACTGCCTGAGCCGGCGCAGCGTGGACAGCACCGCCGAGTGGCTGCAGTCGCGCGGCGTGCGCGCGCTGCCCTACCACGCCGGGCTGTCCGACGAGATGCGCCACAGGCACCAGGAGATGTTCGCGCGCGACGAAGTGGACGTGATCGTGGCCACGGTCGCGTTCGGCATGGGCATCGACAAGAGCAACGTGCGGCTCGTGGTGCACCGCGACATGCCCAAGAACATCGAGTCGTGGTACCAGGAGATCGGCCGCGCCGGCCGCGACGGGCTCGATGCCGACTGCGTCGTGTACTACTCGTGGGCCGACGTCATCTCTCACGAGCGTTTCCTGGACGGCATCGCCGACGCCGCGCAGCGCGAGGAGACGCACCAGAAGACGATCGCGCTGTTCCGCCTGCTGGACGGCCGCGCGTGCCGGCACCAGGCGGTGTGCGCGCACTTCGACGAGGCGATCGAGCCGTGCGGTGGTTCGTGCGACGTGTGCCGCGGCATCGAGGTGGCCGACCTGGTGGTGCCGGTGGCGGCGAAGGGCCGCAAGGCCGCGAGCGCGTTCGACGCCGGCGCGCTGCCGCGCGCGACGACCGCGGCGGGCGACGCCGACCCCGAGCTGTTCGAGGCGCTGCGCGCGCTGCGCCGGCGGCTGGCCGACGCGGAGGGTGTGCCCGCGTACATCGTGTTCAGCGACGCGGTGCTGCGCGGCATGGCCGAGCGCCGGCCGTCGAACGATCTCGAGCTGCTGGGCGTGCCGGGCATCGGCCCCGCGAAGCTCGAGCGCTACGGCGCGGCGTTCCTCGAGGAGATCGCGAAGCGGGGGTAGGCGGCCGTGACGGTGACGGGCGCGTGGGCCGGTGTGCGAGACAGGGGCATTCGCTCAGCCGAGGGGCGGTGTCCTGCGCTGCGTCGGCTGAAGGCCGACGAACGGTCAGCGGAGTGCCGGCGTGATGCGCAGCCGTAGTCGCGAAACGACGGAGATCGGGCGAGTGCCCGGCTCGGCCGGATCCGGGCCGAACGTCGTCGTGATCACGTAGTCCCCGGGGGGCAGCGGCCCGGCCCCGCTCTCCAGGTACACGCTGCGGCGCGCCAGTAGATCGCCGAAACGAAACGTCAGATCGCACCGTGCCCGGGCTTCTGGCCAATCGACGACGACGCGCACCGGAGAAGCGCCCGAGCCGCTCCACTCGGGCAGTCGCAACGCCACTCGAGATGTGCCAGCCGGAATCGCGAGCGAGGCGGCCGGGGGCGAATCTTGAGCGCGTGTCGGCGCACGCAGCACCGCAGTGGGTGGCGCAAGCTCGAGCCGATCGGGACGGCCGGCGGGAGGCGTCACGAACTCCCGTTGTGACGGCATCGAGGGCGCCCGCCGGAGCGGTCCGGCATAGAGGAGTACACACGCGGCCGTCGCGAGAGCCGCACCGGCCGCGCCCCCCAGCCACCACCCACGGGGGCTTGGACGTGCCACGGCGAGCCGCGGGGACGGTCGTCGTTCGTTCGCGCGCTCGCGCTCTGCACGCGACGTGTGCTCGAGGGCTGGTTCGCTCGCGAGCACGCTCGCATGCCCGAGCAGTTCCAGGTCGCGCCGGCACTCGGCACATGACTCCAGGTGCTCACGCACCATGCGCCGCTCGAGTCCACGCAGTTCGGCCGAGGCGTGCGCCCACGTGGCGACGAGCGTGGTCGGGAGGTGCGGGGTGGGCCGTGGCGACGGCGGGAGGTTGGCCCGGTGGGTCTCGGCCAGCACGGCGCACGCGTCGCACTCGGCGAGATGCGCGGCGAAGCGCGCATCGTCCGCCTCGTCCAGCAGCCCGAGTGCACGCGCGTCGAAGCGTGCACGCACCCAGAGGTGCGGGTCAGGCGTCATGCCGATGCTCCTTCTTCGTGCTCGAAGATCCACTCGAAGAGAGTCGAGCCGCTGGCACGCACGGTGGCCTCCACCACCTCGCGGCAGCGCTGCCATTGCTTGCGAACCGCCGTCGCTGCTCGCCCGAGGGTCTGGGCCACGAGCGCCCAGTCCTGGTGAGCGACGTAGGCATCCAACAGCTCGACGCATCGGGACTGACGCTCGGCAAGGATCGCGCGCGTGACGAATTCCATGCGCGTGAACGGGTCGTGCACCTCCTCGCGGACTCCGCCCGGGACCGCCGCGCCGCCCTCCGAGTGGAGCGTGAGTTTGCCCTCTGCCGCGCGCTTTCGCAGCCAGGCGCGCACGAAGTCCCGCACGGCGAAATCGCCGCACTTCTCGATGGCGCCCTGCAGATGGTCGACGGGACGCGCACGCACGAGCCGGATGAGCCGCACGAGTCCGTCGGACGTGACGTCGTCCACGACATGGTCGGGGCGCGCGGTCATCTGCGCCCGCACCACGCGGCGCATGCGCTCGCGCGCGTCGCCCCAATCGATGTCTTCCTCGCGCAGCGGCGGTGTCGTCGGCGCCGCCGCCGGGGCCGGCGAGCCGTGGCGGACGTCACTCATCGCACGCCACCCGAAGCCACGAATGGTCCCCAGAAGGCCGGTGAGGTACTGCGCCCTTGTCCGCGCCGCTCGCGCAGCAGCGCGAGCGATGCGGCGCGCACCGCCTGCTGCGGCGGCAGCGAGCCCGCCCATCGCGCCTCGTAGAAGAACCTCATCCAGCGGCTCGCAGCAAGGTCGTCGATCGACCACAGGCTGAGCACGGTACTCCCGGCACCGGCGAGTGTGAGTGCGCGACGAAGGCCGAAAACGCCCTCGCCGTAGCGCGTGGCTCCCGCTGCCGACTTGCAGGCCGACAGCACCACGCATTCATTGTTCGAAAGATCCAGCGTCGCGATCTCGGCTGCGGTGAGCCAGCCGTCCTCGCCTGGAGAGCGCCTCGCGTCGATACGGTTCGCGCCGGCGAGCACGAGCCCGGTGCGAAGCAGCGGATCCGAGGGCGCCGACGAGCCCTTGCCGGAACAATCGCCTCGGAACGCGAAGCTGTGCGTGGCCACATGCACGACGCCTGCACGACCCGCGTGTGCCTTGAACTCCTCCTCACTCGCCTCCGCGCCGATCACGCAGCGAACGTCGGACGACCCGGCCCCGGCGTTGAGCCGCTGCCAGAGTCGCCGCACGCCGAGCACCTCGTCTGCGGCGCTCGGAAGTTGGGCGAACCGGGCGCGCGTCGAGCTGCCGCAATCT
>JBGAMH010000138.1:0-12180 GCA_044223135.1 Candidatus Eiseniibacteriota bacterium
CTGCCCGCGCCCTCGAGGCCCACCGCGAACACCGCCACGTTCGCGAGCGGCACGCCCGTCTTCATGGAGCCGGCCCACACGAGCGCCTGGCTGCCCGAGCGCTTCACCACCACCGACAGGTCGCTGACGAAGAACACCACGCGGCGCTCCAGCCGGCCCGCGCGGCCCTGCAGCAGGTAGACGCCAGGCCCGAGGTCGTCGGGCAGCCGCATCTCCTCCTCGCGCCACGCGTACGCGGGCCCGTCCTGCGTCGTGTGCGACCAGCGCTTCACGCGCTCCAGGCCCGTCGTGTCGCCGGGCGTGTCGGCGAGCGCGCGCACGTCGCGCTTCGCGTCGAGCAGCCGCGCCGGCGGGATGCGCCACAGCGTGGCTTCCACGCGGCCCACGCGGAACGAGCGCAGCCCCACGCGCGGGCGCGGCGCGTCCGGCTCGTCGCTCGCCGGCGCGAACACCTCGCGCTGCAGCACCCAGGCGAACGCGGGCGCGCGCGGCGTCACGCGCAGCACGGCGCCGGCGCGGTTCTCGCCTTCCTTGAGCACGATCCCGTCGCGCAGCGCCGCCGGTTCGAAGCCGTCGTGCTGCACCTCCACGCGATAGCGGCCCGGCGCCAGCTCGCCCAGCGTGAACAGCCCGTCGGCGTCGGTCGTGGCGGTCGCCTCCTGCGGCCCGCGCGCCACCACCGTGACGCCCTCGGCGCCCGTCGAGTCGGGCAGCCGCACCACGCCGCTGATCGACGACGGCTTCGTCATGGTGACGAGCACCGGCGTGCTCTCGCCCTGGCGCACCGCGATGCGGCGCGCCTCGGCGCTGCGCAGCCCCTCGGCCTCCACCTGCACCGTCCAGTAGCCCGCCTGCAGGCCGTCGAACGCCGCGGCCCCGTCGCGGCCCGTGGGCCGCGCGTCGGGCGCGCTCGCACTCCGCTCCCACCACGACACCGCGCGCTCGCGCGTGAGCCGCACCATCGCGTTCGGCACCGCCGTGCGCCCGTCGGCCGTGGTCACGCGCACGGCGAGCCGGCCCGCACGGTCGAGCGGCACCACCAGCTTCACCTCGCGCTGCGCCTCGGGGAACTGCCAGCCGCTCGTGGCCCAGTCGGTGTAGTCGTCCGCCGACACCTGCACCTCGTACCAGCGCTCCGTGGGCACCTGCTCGATCGCGAACTCGCCCGCCGCGTTCGTGCGCGCGCGCCAGAAGCCGGGGCCGCCGCCGGAGTTCTTCACCTCCACCGTGGCGCCCGCCACCGGCTGGCGCGTGGCGGCATCCACCACCTGCCCGGTCAGCCGGGTGACCGCCGCGCGCGCGGGCGCGACGAGCGCCACCAGCAGCAGCGCGGCGAGCGCGAGCGGGACACGACGCAGTTGCGGCACGAGGCACCTCATGGAACGGCTCCTTCCCTGGAACGCCCCGGCGGGGCGACGGACTCCTGGATCACGACGACGGGAAACCGGCTGCAGCGCGCCTCGGACACCGGGCCCACCAGCACCCCGGCGCGGCGCGCCTCGGCGAGCGCCCACGCGATCGTGCGGGCCTCGCCGGGCAGGAACGCGATGCCGCCGCGCGCGGTTTCGAGCTTGAGCCCTTCGCGCAGCGGGTGGACGGCGTACGGGTCGGCGACCGGCGTGTCGTCGCCGGCGAACGCGAGCACGATGCGCAGCGAGTCGAGCTCGTCGCCGCGCACGGGAGCGCGGCGGCGGTCGGCCGTGAGCGCGCGCGCGGCGAGCTTCCACACCGAACCGCCGAGCGACGCGTCGAGCGGCGTGTCGCTGCCGACGCACGCGCGAATGAGCCGGCCGCGCATCAGCGTGACGTACAGCGGGCGCGGCGAGCCGGGCCACGCGGGCCCGTGCGGCGGCGGCTCGCCCGCGTCGTCGCTCGCCGCCGCGACCGGCCAGCGCGCGAGCTTGACGCTGCTGGCCAGGTCGCCGGCGACGTACGCGCGAGCGCGGCGAATTCGGCGCCGCGCCGCGCCGGCCGACGCGCTCGCGCGCGGCGTGGGCGCGGGCGCGGCGGGCGCGGGAGCGAGCAGCGCGAGCGCCACCGCCGCGCCGCACGCGCGGGCCGCGAGGCTCACCGTTCCTCCGGGCGCGAGCCGCGCGACGGCGGGAACACGTCGCGGTGCACGAGTTCGCGAGAGGTCTCCACGCCGTCGTCGCGGCGCACGCGGTACAGCTCGATCTCGCGGCCCGGGCGCGACGCGGCGACGCCGGGGTCCGCGGGGAGCGCGTGCTCCTCGCTGACCAGCTCGTACGTGTGCCGCGCCGCCTCCAGCGCCTCGATGCGCGCGGTGAGCGTGGTGCCGATCAGCTCGCAGCGCACGCGCACCGGCACGTCGAGGTCGTTGCGCAGCTTCAGGTCCTTGGCGCCCCAGGCGATCGTGGCGTCCTGGCCCAGCGCGATGTAGTCGACCGGCGACGAGTGCCGCCAGCGCTCGGGGGCCGAGAGCCCGGCGGTGAGCGCGGCCACGAACAGCGTGGAGGCCGCCTGGCACACGCCGCCGCCCGCCTGCACCTGGCGACGCTCGTGCAGGATCACGGGTGCGAGCTGGTAACCGCGCTCCAGCGTGCGCGGGCCGACCACGCGATTGAACGACAGCACGCCACCGGGATCGACGACCGCGCCGTCGAGGGCCCGTGCCGCCAACCGGATGTTCTCCGTGCGCTCGGACGTGCTGCCCACGAGCGTGGTGGCGAACGCCGCGAGCGTGACCGGAAACGCGTCGGCCGCCGGCGACTCGGGCGCGCGCGTCGCGCTGGACGTGTCGGGCTGCATCACGACCACGGCCACGCTGTCGTCGGACGCGGCGTCCGACGCCCGCGAGACGGTCGGAGCGAGGGCGACGACGAGGGCGAGAGCGATCGGGGCGAGGTGCCCGGCGAGCTTCCGTGCGCGCGCGAACATGCGGCGCGCATGGTAGCAGAGGACCGCGCGGCGCAGAGCGGGTAGACTGCGCCGCGAACCCGCCTTCCGCACCGCGATCCGTTCGCCCCGGAGGTCCCGCATGGAACGCACGTGCTTCGATCCGGCGTCGCTCGCGCGACGCGCCGTCCGCCCGTTCCGCCTCGCGCTCGCCGCCATGGCCGCGACCACGCTGATCGCGCTCGCCGTTCCCGCCCGCGCGGCGGATGCGCCGCTGGGCGCGGTGGCCGTGGTCGCGCTGCCCGAGCGCGGCGTGGCGAAGCCGGCCGACACCGCCGAGCTCGAACGCATCCGCGACGCGCGGCGGGCCCCGCGCCTGCTGTTCGCCGGAGCACTCTCCGCGGACGGCCACTCCGCGGTGCGCTACGAGTTCCATCGCTCGGGCCGCTACACCGAGCCCGGGCACGACGCGCTCGACATGAGCGCGCTCGCCGAACGGCTGACCGGCGAGGGGGACGCGTGGACGTTCGCGGGCTGGCGCACGCCGCCCGTGTTCGACCGCGAGCACCACGTGCTGTTCTGGGCGTACGACGTGAAGAGCCCCGAGGGCCGGCGCACGCTCGGGTTCGCCGCGTTCCTGACGCGCGAGGGCGTGCTGCTGTTCCAGCGCACGAGCGACCGGCTGGGGGCCTTCGACGGCGAGGACGCCGCGTTCCGGGGGCTGCTCGCGCGCGTGCGCGTGAACGACGGCCGCCGCTGGGAGGACTTCGTGGCGACCGACCCGATCGCGGCGGGCTCCATGGCCGACCTGGTGGCGGACCGCGGCGTGCCGCGCGAACCCGGCGCGCCGGGCGCCGCCGCTCCCGCGGCCGCGCGCGAAGGCGCGAAGCCGAACGGCCTGCGCGAGACGATCCTGGACCTGCTGCGCAACTCGCAGTTCCGCATCGGCGGCCTCGTGGCCGCGGTGGTGGGCCTGCGCATCCTGTTCGGCGTCGGGCGCGCGCTCGCGCGCCAGCGCGTGAAGCCCGAGGAAGTCACGCTGCCGCCCGGCGCCACGCGCAAGCCCGGCACCCCGTTCGACGACAATCGACCCATCAACTGACGCCGGGTCCGCGACGCGCGGGTCCGGGCGAAGGAGTCTCGCCCCATGCGCATCGGCATCCTGACCGGCGGCGGCGACGTCCCCGGGCTGAACGCCAGCATCCGCACGGCCGTGCTGCGCGCGTGCGACGCGGGTCACGAGGTGGTCGGCATCCGCCGCGGCTGGGCGGGCCTGCTGCACGTGGCGCCCGACGATCCCGCGAGCCGCGAGCAGTACCTGCGGCCGCTGACGCCCGCGAACACGCGCACGATCGACCGAAGCGGCGGCACGTTCCTGCACACGTCGCGCGCGAACCCCGGCCGCGTGCGCCCGGCCGACCTGCCGGCGGCGCTGGTGGGCACCGCGCCCGGCGCCGACGGCACCGTGGATGCGACACCGCACGTGCTGCGCACGATCGGCGCGCTCGAACTGGACGGGCTCGTGGCGATCGGCGGCGACGACACGCTGAGCTACGCCGCGCGGCTGGACCGGGAAGGCGTGCCCGTGGTGGCCATCCCCAAGACCATGGACAACGATGTGCACGGCACCGACTACTGCATCGGCTTCTCCACCGCCGTCACGCGCAGCGTGGACATGATCCACGACCTGCGCACGTCGGCCGGCTCGCACGAGCGCATCGCCGTGATCGAGCTGTTCGGGCGCTACTCGGGCGAGACCTCGCTGATCACCGCCTACCTCGCCGGCGTGGACCGCGCCGTGATCTCGGAGGTCGACTTCGACGTGGACCGGCTGATCCGCTTCCTGGTCGCCGACCGCGACGCGAACCCCAGCCGCTACTCGATCGTGACCATTTCCGAGGGCGCGAAGCCGATCGGCGGCGAGATGGCGCTGTCCGGCGAGGCCGACGCGTACGGGCACAAGAAGCTGGGCGGCGTCGGGCTGGCGCTGGCGCACGCGATCGAACAGCGCACGCGCGTGGCGGTGCTGCACCAGCAGCTCGCCTACCTCATGCGCAGCGGCGCGCCCGACGCGCTCGACCGCATGGTGGCCACCAGCTACGGACAGCTCGCCGCCGACCTGCTGCTGCGCGGCGAGACCGGCCGCATGGTGGCGCTGCGCGACGGCTGCTACACGAGCGTGCCCGTGTCGGAGGTGACGCAGGGCCGCAAGCGCGTGGACGTGGCCGCGCTCTACGACGAGCGCGAGTACCGCCCGCGCGTGGCCGACATGATGGGCAAGCCGATGTTCCTGTACTGAGGCCGCCTCAGTCCTGCGCCGCCGCCTTCAGCGCGGCGTCGATCCAGTCCAGCAGGTCCTCTCGGCCCTCGCCCGTTTCCGCCGAAGTTCCGAGGATCGCCTGCCCCGCCGGAAGTTCGAGCGTCTTCGCGAGATCCCGCAGCGCGGGAGGACGCTTGGTCGCGCCGAGCTTGTCGATCTTCGTGGCCACGAGGCAGAACGGCAGCTGCTCGTCGAGCAGCCAGCGCACCATCTCGCGATCCTCGCGCGAGGGTTCGTGCCGGCAGTCCACGAGCTGCACCAGCCCCACGAGCTGCCGCCGCGTCTGCAGGTAGTCCTGCATCATGTCGCTCCACTGGTTCCGCGACCGGCCCGAGGCGCGCGCGTACCCGTAGCCCGGCAGGTCCACCAGGTGGAAGCGACCGTTCACGAGGAAGAAGTTCAGCCGCTGCGTCTTGCCCGGCGTGCCCGACACCTTCACCAGGTTCTTGCGCCGGAACAGCGCGTTCAGCAGCGACGACTTGCCCACGTTCGACCGCCCCGACATGGCGATCTCGGCCATCGGCCCGGGGGGGCACTCGGCCGCACGGCCTGCACTCAACACGAACTCCGCCGAATCGATCTTCACGAGGTCACACCTCCGGGCCGCAGAGTAGCGGTTTCGCCGCCGGGCGCGGGAATCGCCGCCCGCCCGGCCCTGGTGACCCGCGGGGACCCTCGCGCCACGCGGCGTTCGTGCCGGTGCAGGACGCCGGACCACGTCCCGCCGGCGCGTGCCCTCGCGAGGGATCGGAACGAGTGCTCGAGTGTGTGTTCCCGGTGAAGATCCGCATGGGGTTCGCTTCGGCGTGGCGATCGATCGAGTCCCTGACTAGGCTCATCGGGCGAACAACGCCCTCGACGCCGCATGGCTTTCGTCTCGCGACTCCACCGTGGTCTCGTGTCCGAACAACCCGGCAGTCGACGGATCGATGGGTGGCTCCCTCATGGATCCAGTTCCGCACGTCCGGCACGGCGCACCCGGCGCCTCGACGGATCACGTTCACCGCCATCGTCCCTGCGAGCATGCCCGCCACGGCGAGCACGGCTGGAGCAGAAGGCTCGCCTCGCACCCGGTCCTGTTGGCACTGCCCGCGCTCGCCTGGCTGATCGTGCGCACGGGCGGCAAACCCACGCGCCTCGCCTACCCCTGCCAGCAGGCGGCTCTCGGCAGCCTCTCGCTCGCGTATTCGGCGGCGTTCGCGCCGTGGCTGTGCCGGCTCGCGCGGTGGCTGCGGGACCGTCGGCTCCACGTGGCCGCGCTGGGCGGCCTGCTCGTGGCGCTGGCGCTCGTGGGCCCGTCCGACACCGTCATCGGGCAGTCGCGCTCCACGCACCATGCGCTCACCGCCGCCGACTACGAAGCCGACGTGTACGTGGTCCCGAACGCGGGCGGCCCCGTCGGCGACCGTCACGCCGGCGTCGACGCACTGATCGCCGGCATGGGCTCGAACGGCGTGAAGTTCTATCGCACGCCGGTGGGCGGCATCGACGCCGGTCCGCAGGGCATCGTGCGCGCCGACGACGTGGTGCTGATCAAGGTCAACTGCCAGTGGGCGGAACGCGGCGGCACGAACACCGACCTGCTGAAGGGCCTGATCACGCGCATCCTCGAGCACCCCGACGGGTTCCGTGGCGAAGTGGTCGTGGTCGACAACGGGCAGGGCATCGGCTCGTTCGACTGGTCCGCGGCGAACGCAGAGGACCACGGCCAGTCGGTGGCCGACGTCGTCCGGCACTTCGCGGCACTCGGCGAGCCCGTGTCTTCGTACCTGTGGGACGGCATCCGCGGCACCTCGGTGGCGGACTGGGACGCCGGCGACCTCCGGGACGGCTACGTGGTCGGCAACTGGGACAACGCCTCGGCGAGTCGCGTGTCGTACCCCAAGTTCCGGACGGCCGGCGGACGATACGTGAGCCTGGCGCACGGCATCTGGGATCCGGGCACGGGCGCGTGGGATGACACGCGGCTGCGGTTCCTGAACGTGCCCGTGCTCAAGTGTCACGGCGCGTACGGCGTGACGGCCGCGCTCAAGCACCACGTGGGCACGATGACCACCGATCTCGGCACGAACACGCACGCCGCCGTCGGCACGGGCGGGATCGGCGTGTTCCTGTCGCAGGTGCGCATGCCCGACCTGAACATCCTCGACTGCCTGTACGTGCTCGCCGATCCCACGCGCGGGCCGGCCAGCCTCTACACCTGGGCCACGCACACGGGCCAGATCGTGGCGAGCCGCGACCCCGTCGCGCTCGACATGTGGGCGACCACGAACATCCTGGTGCCCGCCATGGTGGCGAACGGGCATCCCAACTACCCCATGCAGGACCCCGCCGATCCCAGCAGCACGTTCCGGCGGTACCTCGACCTCACCGCCGACCGCATCCTCGCCGCCGGCATCCCGGTGACGAACGACCTGGCACACATCACGGCGCACGTCTGCTCGACCGTCGACGTGCCCCGGGACTCGCTGGCCCGGTCCGCGACCGCGTACCCGAACCCGTTCCGGTCCACGACGAGCATCCGGTTCGTGGCGGAGCGCGGCGGCGACGCGACGCTGGAGGTGTTCGACCTCGGCGGCCGCCTGCGCCGGTCCATCCACACGAGTGTCGCGCGCGGCGCGGCGCACGAGATCCGGTGGGACGGAGCCGACCAGGCCGGGCGCCCCGTGAGTGCCGGCGCCTACTACTACCGGCTCAGCGGAGCGGGTGGGCCCATGCGAGGGCGCGTGACGCGCGTGAACTAGCCCCGCGGGTTTTCGCCTTGCGTCGGACGGGGCCTGCCCATATAGTTAACCACATGGTTAACGATTCATCGACCACGCTCGACGCCGCGTTCGCGGCCCTCGCGGACCCCACGCGCCGCGCGATCCTGGTGCGCCTGGCCCGGCAGGGCGCCACGGTCGGCGAACTGGCGGAGCCGTTCGACATGTCGCTGCCGGCCGTGTCGAAGCACCTGCGCGTGCTCGAGCGCGCCGGCCTGATCGAGCGGCGCGTGGACGGTCGGACGCACCGGCTGGGCATCGTGCCGGGCCCGCTGCGCACCGTGGAGCAATGGCTGTCCGAACACCGCACGTTCTGGGAGCAGCGACTGGATGCGCTCGCTCGCTACCTCGAGGGAACCGAACCCGAACCGGAGAGCACACCATGGCGAAGCCCGAAATCCGTCCGGACACGACGCTCCGGCTCGAACGCACGATCGCGGCGCCCCGCGAGAAGGTCTTCGCCGCGTGGACGCAGGCGGAAGCGCTGATCCGCTGGTTCGCCCCCACCGAGGCCTACACGTGCACCGTCCACGCGCTCGACGCGCGGCCGGGCGGCGCGTACCGCATCGAGATGCTGCACTCGGGCGGCAACCGGCACTTCGTGTCGGGCACGTACCTCGACGTCGAAGCACCGGCCCGCCTGCGCTTCACGTGGGCGTGGGAGAAGAACCCCGAGCGCGGCGAGTCGGTGGTGACCGTGGAGCTGCACGACGAAGTCGGACGCACCCGGCTCGTGCTCACGCACGACCTGTTCCCGAGCGCCGAGGTCCGCGACGGCCACCTGCAGGGCTGGACCGGCGGGCTCGACCACCTGGTGCGCATGTTCGAAGCCTAGGCGCACGTCTTTCGTTCCGGCCGCGTCGTTCCGCACACCACCCGGAGGTCCGATGTCACCGACCACGATGACCGCACGCGAGACGTACCTGGGCCACCTCGAGCGCGAGTACCAGACCACGCGGCGCCTGCTCGAGGCCTACCCGGCCGACCAGTCCGAGCTGCGCCCGGCCGAGAAGTCGAAGAATGCCCGCGAGCTGGCGTTCATGCTCGCACTCGGCCACGCCGTGCCCGGCGTGGTCGGCACGACCGACGCGCTGCTCGCGCCACCGCCGATGGAGGCGCCGCCCACGTGGGGCGCCGTGCTCGGCATGCTGCAGCAGGTGCACGCCGACACCATGGCGAAGCTGGGCGCACTGACCGACGCCGACTTCGACGCCACGTTCACGCTCGCGTCGGGGCCCGGCGGCCAGACCACCACGATGCGGCGCATCGACGCGCTGTGGTTCTTCCTCATGGACCACGTGCACCATCGCGGCCAGTTCTCGGTGTACGCGCGCATCGCCGGCGCGAAGGTGCCCGCCATCTACGGGCCCTCCGCCGACGAGCCGTGGTCCTGAGCGGGTGGTTCAGCGCAGGTGCGGGCTCCGGAATCCGAGGCGGCGCAGGCCGTCTCGGACTTCGGGGCAGCTCATGAACAGCCTCCACAACAGCCCGCTGCGGTGGTTCTCGATCATGCCGATGATCGGGCCCTGGTCGATCGCCAGGCACGAGGGCGCCACCCAGCCGTTCGTCTCGTCGAACGCGTCGTAGAAGCCGTACTCGCCCCACAGTCGGTCGCCGAGGTCGTCGTGGAAGTGCCGCAGCGCCTGCATCGAGTACTCGGGCGTGAACGGGAACGACGACAGCGCGGCGGTGGGCGCGATCACGCCCGTGTCTTCGGTCGGCGAGTGCCCGTCGTAGCCGTCGGCCACGTCGCACGACGTGAGCCCCCACGCGTCCGCGCCGTAGCCGCGGAAGCCCTTCGGGTTCCGCACGCAGTGCTCGCGGTTGATCCGCGTGTGGTTCACGCATTGTTCCCAGTAGTCCGCGTAGCGGTCGCTGAGGCCGCGCGGATCGATACCGAGGAACGAGTAGTGCTCGAAGAACAGCGGCCCGCCGTACGCCGGGCCCAGCGGCAGCCGGAAGCCGAGGTAGCGGCGCCCGTTGCGCATCGCCCCGTCCCGCGCCCAGCCCTGGTGGTACGTGGTGGTCGTGATCGCGTGCGTCGGCGAACTCGCGGCGAGCACGTAGGCGATGAGCGCTTCGTTCCACCCGGACACGCCGGCCCCGATCGCGAAGCCCACGCGCGGGCTGCGGTTCCACATCAGCACCTGCCGGCCCGGCGGCACGTGCCACGTCCACTCCACCTCGCGCCACATCGTGTCGATGCGCCCGCGCAGCGCCGCTTCCGCCGAGTCGTCGTGCGTGAAGTACTGGCGCGCGATCAGCAGGCCCTCGAACAGGTAGGCCGTCTCCACGATGTCACCGCCGTCGTCCTCGGGGCTGAACGGAATCGTGCGACCGGTCGCGCCGTTCAGCCAGTGCGGGAACACCCCGTGGAAGCGGTCGGCCGAGGCGAGGAACGCGGTCATGTGCGACAGGCGTTCCACCGCCTGCGCGCGCGTGATCCAGCCGCGCTCGACCGCCACCACGATCGCCATCACGCCGAATCCCGTGCCGCCCGTGGTGACCACTTCGTCGCCGTAGCCGAACGCGCGGTTGCTGCGCTCGCGCGCGAGCCCGCTCACCGGGTGCGCGAAGTCCCAGAAGTAGCGGAACGTCTGGCGCTGCACGCGTTCGAGCAGCGCATCGTCGGAGAGCGCCTCGGGGCGCCGTGCGGACGTCGCCGGAGCGGCGGCCGTCGTGTCGACGGTGGCCGCGACCGCGCGTATCGGCGCCAGGCCGGCCAGCAGGAGCGCCACCACCAGGAGCGCACGCTTCATGCCCGTACCTCCGCGGTGCCCCGTCACGCTCCGGTGGACGACTTGCGGATGATCAGCCCGAAGGACGTCACGTCGAACCAGCGCACGCGCAGCCGCAGGTGGACGTCGTTGCGATAGGGCGGCCGGTCCACCACGCGCTCGGCCCAGCCGTCGCCGAGCGTGAAGTCCACGTCCACGTCGTGGCCTTCCGCGCGCAGCCGCCGCGCCATGCCCTCGAGGTCGCGGCGGCGGAACAGGACGGTTCCGCCCATCGGCAGCGTGAGCCAGTTCGACGACAGGTTGTACTCCGTGGTGTGCACCGCGACACCCCCCGGGCGCACGCACGCGAGCGCGTCGTGGATGAACTGCAGGCCGCGCGCGAGCGAGCCCAGGTGTTCGAGCGAGCACGACGACCACGCGAAGTCGAAGTCGCGCAGGTCCTGCGGGATCGCGCGCATGTCGACCGCGCGGAAGCTCACGCGCTCACGCAGCACGTCGGGCGACACGATGCCGTCGTGGTACGTGGTGTCGAGGTCGCGCGCGTGCTGGCCGGTCTTCGCCCAGTCGGCCGCGTTGGGATCGTTCGGGGCCAGGTCCGTGGCCACGATCTCGCTGCCGAGCCCGGCGAACAGTGCCGGCAGCCCCTCCTGCCCGACCGCGAAGCCGAGCCCGCGGCGGCCCGAGCGCAGCATGTCGCGTTCGGCGAGCGCCTGCGCGATGTACGCGTGCTCCCAGCCCTTGCGGTGCATGGTGAGTTGCGGCTCACCCATGCGCTTCAGCCACGCCTGGAAGGTGGGCGACTCGAGCTGTGCCTGCGAGCACGGCCCCGAGCGCAGCGGGCGGGCCGGATCGTAGACGGAGGTGGATGCACCGGCGGTCATGGCCGCGGAAACTAGCACAGGCCCATGGGAGTCCGGCGGCCCCGCCGCGCGCACGCTGGGCGATCGCCGGGTGAACGGTTAGGCTTCCGCCGTGTCGCGCGTGCTCCGCGGGGAATCACCGGGGGAGCTCGACACGCGGCCCGGCCCGGCACCTCGCGAACGTGGTTCAGGCCGTGGCGGCGCACCGCACTGGTCCCCTTCTCCGGAGCTTCCGATGAGCGACTCGTCCCTGCGAAACCTGCTGACCCAGCTCCATCACACGCTCGAAGGCAGCGGTCCGATCACCGACGAGGACCGGCAGCTCCTGAAGCAGCTCTCCGCCGACATCCAGGGCGCGCTCGCCGAAGCCGGCGGGCCCGAGGAGAGCGGTTCGCTGCTCGACCGACTGCAGGGCGCGATCACGCGGTTCGAGGTGTCGCACCCCGACCTGAGCGCGGCGATGCTCCAGGCCAGCAAGAAGCTCGGGGACATGGGCATCTGATCCGTTGTGCGCGGAAGATTGTGTCTGGCGCGGGGTGTGCGTAGGTCCCGGGTATGGAACTCGCGCAGGCGTACCCGGCGCCCCCGTTCTGTCCGAACCCGCACTGTCCATGTCACCGCGCCACAGCGCGCTGGCGCTACAT
>JBGAMH010000139.1:0-12087 GCA_044223135.1 Candidatus Eiseniibacteriota bacterium
TCGTGCACGTGTTCGCCACCCGCCGCGCGGAGCTGGCTCGCCGGCTCGCCGAGCTCTACCGAACGGTGAAGCCGGACGCGGCCGTGTGGGTGTCGTGGCCGAAGAAGGCCTCCCGGGTGGAGACGGACATCACCGAGGACGTGATCCGCGAGATCGCCCTGCCGCTGGGGTTCGTGGACGTGAAGGTGTGCGCCGTCGACGAAACGTGGTCGGGGCTCAAGCTGGTGATTCGCGTGGAGCACCGCGCCGCGCGCAGGTGATGACCCGGCGCGACGGCCGGCGAGTCGGCGGGGCGCCGCGCGAGCCGCGCCGGTCCATCGCGGGCATTGCGCCGCGCGGCGCTCCTGCCTAAGGTGCGGCGTGCGGCGGCCTGCCACGCCCGGTCGCTCCCCGCGAACCCGCCGCCATCGCAAGGAGCACCCCATGCGCTCGATCGACGAGTCCCCGCGCGCCTACGCGCGCGCCGGCGGCCTCATGTACCTCGCCATCATCCTGCTCGGCGCGTTCGGCGAGATGTTCGTTCGCGGCTCGCTCGTGACGCACGACGCCGGAACCACGCTGCGCAACATCCAGTCGGCCGAGGGCCTGTGGCGCGCCGGCATCGTCGGCGACCTGGCGATGCACGTGCTCGATCTTCCGCTCATCGCCACGTTCTACTTCCTGCTGCGGCCGGTGGACCGCTACCTCGCCGTGCTGGCCACGCTGATGAACCTGGTCCAGACGGCCGTGCTCGCGGTGAACAAGCTCGCGCTGGTCGTTCCGCTGGTGGCGATCCACACGCTGCAGGGCGCGCCGGCAGGCACGGACCCCGCGCTGCTCGCGCGCATCGCGCGCATGGCCATTTCGCTGCACGGGTACGGATTCGGGATCGGGCTCGTCTTCTTCGGCATGGCGTGTCTCGTGCGCGGGTACCTGATGTTCCGATCGGGCTACTTCCCGAAGCCGGTGGGCGTGCTGCTCCAGATCGCGGGCCTGTCCTACATCGTGAACACCGCCGCGCTGCTGCTGGCCCCCGCGCTGGCCGACAAGCTGTTCCCCGTGATCCTGTTGCCGGCGCTCGTGGGCGAGCTGACGTGCGGCCTCTACCTGATCATCAAGGGGATCGACGTCCCGAGGTGGACGGAACGGCTCGCGGCAGAAAGGGCTCGCACCATCCGTTGACCGGTCCGCGAACCGGCGGGATCCTGCGGACGCCCGAACCGAACCGCGTGGCCGCCTCCCGCCGCCACGCATCGCGTGAGGGCGCGTGTGGCACGGTGGGAACTTCCTCCAGGGGGGCTCGCTTGGAAGACATCTGGGGACGGCTCGTCGGTCTCGTTCAACTGCTGCTCACGCTGCTGGCCGCCGCCTCGGGCGGCAGCGCCGGAACCGCGATCGTGGCGGTGTCGCTCGCGCTGCGCCTGGCGCTGTTGCCGCTCACGCTGCGCGTGGCGAGGAACGCCGAAGCGCAGCGACGCCTCATGGAGAGCCTCCGCCCGCGGATCGAGGCGCTGAAGCAGCGGTTCGCGAACGACCCGCGGCAGCTGTCCCAGCGCACGCTGGCGCTCTATCGGGAGCACGGCGTGCGGCCCGTCGACGGCGGCGCGATCGCGTCGGTCCTGCTGCAGCTGCCGCTGATGTCCGCGCTCTACACCGCCATTCGATCGGGCTTCGGCGCCGGGCAACGGTTCCTGTGGATCGCCGACCTCGGGCGCCCCGACCTGGTCCTGATCGCGATCACCGGCGCGCTCACCTACGTCGCCTCGCACTTCGGCTCGCCGCAGACGACGCGACCCGCGATCGCGTGGCTGGGCGTGGTCGTCACCGCGGTCGTGATGTGGCGCGTGTCGGCCGCGCTGGCGCTCTACTGGGCCAGCAGCACGGCGGTCGGGGCCGCGCAGGCGGCGTGGCTGCGATACCGCCGGGCGTGACGCCGCCGCCCCCAGCGCCGACCGAAGACGCCCTGTCGCGCGGCTCGTGCTGGAATCACTGGCTCACCTCTGACCGCGGCGCCGGGCAGGCGCTGCAACCGGAACGGAGTGGCGCCGCGTAGCGGTTCGCGCGGAACCCATCGCGACGTGTCGGGCCACAGGACAACCACCCGGGAGGCGCGCTCAGCCCCATGCGATTCACCACCCCTCATCTCGACGAGCAGCTTCGGCAGTTCCGCACCCGCCGCCTCCTGGCGTTCCCGCTCGCCGGCGCCATCGCCTGGGCGGTCGTGGGCGTGGCGGGGTTCTTCCTGTCCGGGTTCGCGATCGCGATGGTGCTCTTCTGCGCCACCGGCAGCATCGTCTACATGGGCCTCGGCCTCTCGCGCCTCACGGGTGAGCACGCCGCAGGCAGGAGCCAGCCCGGAAACTCGTTCGACGTCCTGTTCTTTCTCGCGGTGGGGAGCGCGCTGCTGGTGTACGCGATCGCGATTCCCTTCTTCATGATCGAGCCCAGCTCGCTGCCGCTGTCCGTGGGCATCCTGACCGGGCTCATGTGGCTGCCGACGGCGTGGATGATGGGTCACTGGGCCGGCATCTTTCACCCCGTGGCGAGGACCGTGGGCATCGTGGTGCTCTGGTACGCGCTGCCGGGCCTGCGGTACGTGGCGATTCCGTTCTACATCGTGCTGATCTACGCGATCACCATCGTCCTGCTGGAGCAGCGTTGGCGGCGGGTGATGGCGAGCGAGCGTGCCGCGTGACCGGCACCGGCCCAACGTTCACCCCGAGAGGTCGAGCATGAAGGCAGCGGACCGCGCGAAGCTCCTGCACACACTGGAGGCGCGATTCGAGAAGCATGCGCAGCGGCACGAAGGCCTCGCGTGGGCCGACGTGCGGAAGCGGCTGGACGCGCACGCCGACGCGCTCGAGTCGCTGCACGCGATGGAGTCGACCGGCGGCGAGCCCGACGTCATCGGGCACGACCGCAAGTCGGGGCAGGTCGTGTTCTGCGACTGCTCGGCCGAGAGCCCGGGCGGCCGGCGGAGCCTCTGCTACGACCGCGAAGCGCGTGTGTCCCGGAAGGAACACCGCCCCGAAGGCAGCGCGGTCGAGGTCGCCGCCGAGATGGGCATCGAACTGCTGGACGAGCAGCAATACCGCGAGCTGCAGGCGCTCGGGGAGTTCGACCTCAAGACGTCGAGCTGGATCCGGACCCCGGAGGATGTCCGGGCGCTGGGGGGTTCGCTCTTCTGCGACCGGCGCTACGGAAAGGTGTTCACGTATCACAACGGCGCGCAGTCGTACTACGCCGCGAGAGGATTCCGAGGGCTGCTGCGCGTGTGAGTGCGTCGTCGGGGCCGCCGGCGCGGATGTTCTCTGATCGGCGCTCGCACGCCGTCGCGCCGCCCGCTCCGGCGCTACAGTCGTGAGCGCTCGATGTCCCGACGCGACGGTTCCGCGAGTGCGATCCACGGACGCTTCGCGTCCACCGCGACACCCGCGATCGAGACTCGGCGGGGAGTCCCCATGCCCTCGCGATCCACGGTCCTGCTGCTGGGCGGCACCGGACGCACCGGCGGCCGCGTGCTCGCGCAGTTGCTCGAACGCGGGGTGCCGGTGCGCGCCATCGTGCGCTCCCGGACCCGGCTACCCGACGGCGCGGCGAACCACCCGCAGCTCGAAGCGATCGAAGCCGACCCGCTCACGCTTTCGCCGGAAGCCATGCAGCGCGACCTGCGCGGCTGCGCCGCGGTGATCTCGTGCCTGGGGCACACGCTGACGATCAACGGCATCTTCGGCCCGCCGTTCGACGTGGTGACCGGCGCGGTCTCGAGGTTCGCCCGGACCGCGCGCTCCATGCGCCCCGCCACGCCCGTGCGCTTCGTGCTGATGAGCAGCGTGTCGGTGAACCGCCAGGCGCGGGCCGACACGCGGCGGGGCGCCGGCGAGCGCGCGCTGCTGTGGGTGCTCCGCGCCGCCGTGCCGCCGGCCCGCGACAACCAGCGCGCAGCCGACTTCCTCGTGCACGAGATCGGCCCCGACAGCACCGCCGTCGAATGGGTGGTCGTGCGACCCGACACGCTGCTGGAGGGCGACGTGTGCAAGTACCGGCTCAGCGAGGGGCTGGTGGACAGCCTGTTCAAGCCCGGCCGGACGAACATGGCCTGCGTCGCGCACTTCATGTGCGAGCTCGTCACCGACGACCAGGCCTGGCGCCGCTGGAAGGGCCGCATGCCGGTGATCGTGAACGAGGCATAGGTGGCGGGCCGGCGTTTTCGCGGTGGCGAGCGTGCGTACGGAATGCTCCAATGCGCGCGCCGGTTCGCTCGTTCGCGTCCACTCGACTCCGGAGAGCTTTGCTTGTGCGCCCTGCGCCAACACCGGGTGTGGTGTCGTTCCCATCGGACGTGACGCGCGCCCGTCGTCGCCACGGCGAACCTGTCGCGTGAGCGCCCGACTTCGCCCCGCGCTGCCCGACGACGCGGCCGCCGTCGCGGACGTGCTGATCGAATCGCGGCGTGCGTTCCTGCCGTTCGCACCGTTGGCGCACACCCCCGCGGAGGTGCGCGTGTGGGTGGCGGAGCATCTGGTGCCCACGGGGCGCGTGCACGTGGCGGACGTGGCGGGGCACGTGGTGGCCGTGCTGGCCACGTCCGAAGGCGCGGATGCCGCGTGGATCGATCAGCTCTACGTGCGGCCCGGCTTCGATGGCCGCGGCGTCGGGACGCAACTGCTGCGGCACGCGCACGCCACGCTGCGCCGGCCGATCCGGCTTTACACGTTCCAGGCGAACGCCGGCGCCCGGCGCTTCTACGAGCGCCACGGCTACCGGGCGATCGCGTTCACCGACGGTGCGACGAACGAGGAGAAGTGCCCCGACGTGTTGTACGAGTGGAGCGGGGAGTAGCGAGCGGCACGGCGCTCGCCCACGGGCCGGGAGGCGGCATGGCGCACCGCACCGCTTTCGACAATGTCGTGCCTTCCGATGCCCCACGTGTTCCGCGCGGCGAACGTCGCGCGCTTCGCGGCGTGTCGCATCTCGCTTTTCGTCCAGAGCGATACGCCGACCCTTGACCCGTCCCGACGCGGCGCACCAAGCTGCCGGCGCGTGACCGCGCTCGAGTCGAGCGACGCTGCGACTCGCGCGGCGCGTGAGTGGCCTGCGCACACGAAAGGCGTCTGCCCGCCGGCGACGCGCCGCGCGGGAGTGTGCGACAGCTTCCACGTCGGCTTCCGCCGCGCGCGGGCGCACGCGAGGGGGGAGCGAAGGGAGGCAGCGATGAAGAGCCTGGCCCTGGCGATCCGTCTCGCACTGCTCGTGGTGGCCGCGGCCGGTATCACCGGCTGTGGCGCGGGATCGATTGCTCCCCTGGTTTCCGATGCCGACGTCCAGTACGACGCGAAGCTCGTGGGCTCCTGGCGGGACTCCAGCACCAACGAGACCCTGGTCGTCACCAACGCGAGCCCCAACTGGTACGCCTTCGAGTTCACGGATTCCGACGGGAAGGTCGGCCGCTTCCACGGCGTGCTCGGGCGGTGGGGCGCGTTGTGCGTCGTCGACGTGGAGCCCGAGGATCTGCCTTCGAGCATGAACGACGGGTACCGGAGCCTGCTCCTGCCGCTGCACGCACCCGTGTTCGTCGACGCGGTCGAGCCGGTGCTCCGCTTCCGCCTGCTCCAGGTGGATTCGCTCCGGAACTACCTCAAGAGGCAGCCTCGCGCCGTCGCCCACGTGATGCGGGACGACGCGGTGGTCTTCACCGCGCCGACGGCGGAGCTGCGGCGGTTCCTCGTGGGCTACGTCGCTCGAAAGGGCGCGCTGGGCGAACCGAACGTCATGGTGCGGCGCGCGCCGTAGCGGGCGAACGCGGCCGGCTGCGCATGGCCGGTTGATCCCCTCTTTTCGGTCCGATTGGGGCGGGAGCGTGTAGTAGCATCCGCGCCGCCCTTTCTGGCCGCGCGCGCCATTCGCTCGGGAATCCGAGCCCCGGCGCGATCGGGGCGACGCGACGAGACCGGCAGCCGCTCCGGCCCCGTCGCCCGGCAGCAGTACGTCGACCCGCGGATCACCCACCCAACTACCCGAAGGCTCCTCCATGCCGATCACCGTCGCCACGACCATCGCCGCGCCCATCGCCGAAGTCTGGAGGGCGTACACCACCCCCGAGGACATCGTGGCCTGGAACGCGGCTTCCGCCGACTGGCACACGACGGCGGCGACCGTGGACCTGCGCGTGGGAGGCAAGTTCTCGTCGCGCATGGAAGCGAAGGACGGCAGCATGGGCTTCGACTTCGCCGGCGAGTACACCGCCATCGTCCCCGAGCGGCGGATCGAGTATGCGTTCGGCGATCGCAACGCCCGCGTGGAGTTCGCGGAAGGGCCGCAGGGCGTGACGGTGACCGTCACGTTCGACGCCGAGTCGACGCACTCGGAGGAGCAGCAGCGCGCGGGTTGGCAGGCGATCCTGGACAACTTCGCGCGACACGTCCTGGCGAAGCAGTAGACAGCGCGCGGCCGGGCGCCTCGGCCCCTGCGCGCACCGCACCCACCACGTTCGGAGGTCGTCGATGAAGCGCGTCACCGGAATCGGCGGAGTCTTCTACAAGGCGAAGGACCCCAAGGCGCTCGGCGAGTGGTACAAGACGCACCTCGGCATGGACGTTCAGAGCTGGGGCGGCGCCTCGTTCGACTGGGCCGACGATCCGTCCGGCGGCAAGGGCACGACGGCGTGGTGCCTGTTCAAGCAGGACACGAACTACTTCGAGCCCAGCACGAACCCGTTCATGGTCAACTTCCGCGTCGCCGACCTGCACGGGCTGCTGGCCGCACTGCGGGCCGAAGGCTGCAACGTGCTCGACAAGGTGGACGAGTCCGAGTTCGGCAAGTTCGGCTACGTGGTGGACCCCGAAGGCAACAAGCTGGAACTGTGGGAGCCGCCCGCGGGCAAGTGAGCCCATCGACGAAGTCGCCTGCACGCGCGGCCGCGGCGCGTTGGCCCAGGACCCCACGCGCCGCCGGACTCGAGAGGATCGGAACCATCGCCATGGACCGCAGGGAGCTCAAGCGCCAGTACGTCGAGACCGCGCGCCCGATGGGCGTGTTCCGGGTGTGCCACAAGGAGACGAACCGCTGGTACATCGGCGCGAGTCTCGACGTGCCGGCCATGTTGAACCGTCAGCGCTTCCAGCTCGAAGCGGGCTCGCATCCGAACGGCGCCCTGCAGCGCGACTTCCGGCGCCACGGCGCGGACGCGTTCGCGTTCGAGACGCTCGATCGATTGGAGCCGCAGAAGGACCAGCCGTCCTACGATCCGCGCAAGGACCTGCGCACGCTCGAAGCGATGTGGCACGAACGCCTGCACGCGCTCTACGGCGCCGGCTACCACGACGAGAAGACGCCCGGCGTGTAGCGGCGCGAGCGTGGCGGCCTGGAGCCGCCTCCCCCGAGTCCGGCGACACGTTCGCCAGAAGTTCCCGGAGCCCGTTTGATGAACGCTGATGATCGAACGCTGAGCACCTCGCGCACGCTGCCGTTCACGCCCGACGCCGTGTATGGAGCATTCGCCGCACCCGAGGTGCTCGCCTCGTGGTGGGGGCCCGACGGATTCACCAACACGTTCGACGTGTTCGAGTTCGAGGTAGGCGGGCGCTGGAAGTTCGTGATGCACGGTCCCGACGGCAAGGACTACGCGAACGAGAGCGTGTTCACCGCCCTCGAGCCGGGTCGACGGGTCGTCATCCGTCACGACTGCGCTCCGTACTTCACGCTCACCGTGCGGTTGACCCCGGTGGCGGACGGGACGCACCTGACCTGGGATCAGGTCTTCGACGACGCGGCGACGGCTCGGGCCGTCCAGCAGATCGTGGGGCCGGCCAACGAGCAGAACCTCGATCGACTGACGAAGGCACTGGCCGGCCGGGGCGCCGCGTGACGCTGGAGTGCGACCGCCTGGACGACCAGCTCCGCCGCGTGCTGGAGGGCGAAGCATGGCACGGGCCCGCGGTGTTGGAGTTGCTGCGCGGCGTCAACGCGGCGCAGGCGGCGAGCCATCCCGTCCCCGGCGCGCACAGCATCTGGGAGCTGGTCGTGCACCTCACCACCGACTACGACCTGCTGCTGCGGCGGCTCGCGGGTGACGGGCATCGGCTGACGGCCGGCGAAGACTGGCCCGCGTGTCCGGCCGCGACGGAGGAGAACTGGCGACAGGCGGTGCAGGATCTCGCGCGGCGGAATCACGCGCTGCGGAAGGCCGTGCGGGAGTTCCCGGCCGGGCGATTGGACGAGCCGCTCGTACCAGAGGTTTCGTACACCGCGTACGTGCAGTTCATCGGGGTCGTGCAGCACCAGCTGTATCACGCAGGCCAGATCGCGCTGCTCAAGCGTGCGATGGCTGCGGGATCGCACTGATCGGCCGGAAGCGCCGCTCGCGAGCCCGCCGCGCAACTCGCGTCGGATCTTCCGTCGTGCCGGAGCCCGTTTGGCGCGGAGAGTGAACATGACCCAGCACCGCATCTATCGCATGAAGTTCTCGGGCGTCTACCCGATGTACGTGCAGAAGGCCGAGCGCAAGAACCGCACGAAGGAAGAAGTGGACGAGATCATCTGCTGGCTGACGGGCTACAGCCGGGCCGAGCTGCAGCGGCAGATCGATCGGGAAACCACGCTGGAGACGTTCTTCGCGGAGGCGACCGCGTTCAATCCCAGGGCCGAGCTGATCAAGGGCGTCGTGTGCGGCGTGCGCGTGGAGGAGGTCGAGGAGCCGCTCATGCGAAAGGTGCGCTACCTGGACAAGCTCATCGACGAGCTCGCGAAGGGAAAGGCGATGGAGAAGATCCTGCGGCAGTAGCCGGGCCACTTCCCACGCGCGTCGGGAGAGCGCGAGCAGTGCAATCGAGTCGGCCGCATCACCCCGTGTGTTGCCTCGCTTCGACAGAAAGGCCCTGCCCGATGACCTCATTCCGCACCGCGTGCGCCCTCGGCGTCGCGCTGCTCTCGTGCGCCCGGCCGATTCCGGCCGCCGCTCAATCGCCCGCCGCGGAGTCGACCATCGTGGTGACGCTGGGCACCGGCACGCCGAGGCCACTGCCCAACGTCATGGGCCCGGCGACCGCCATCGTGGTGGGGTCGCGGGTGTTCCTGGTCGACGCCGGCGACGGCGTGGAGCGGCGCCTGGCGGGCGCCCATCTGCCGGTCGATGGCGTGACCGCGCTGTTCGTGACCCATCTCCACTCCGACCACGTGCTCGGGCTGGCGGACCTCGTCTTCACGTCGTGGGTCGTCGGTCGCACGCGGCCGTTTCCGGCCTACGGCCCCGCGGGCCTGGCGCGGATGGTCGATCACCTCTATGCCGCGTTCTCGGAGGACATCCAGGTTCGCACCGAGGGGCTCGAACACGAGTCGCCCGGCGGGTATCGCATCACCGTCCGCGAGATCGGGCCCGGCGTGATCTACGACAGCGCCGGGGTTCGGGTGACGGCGTTTCGCGCCCTGCACGGGGGATGGAAGGAGGCATTCGGCTATCGATTCGACACGCCGGACCGGAGCATCGTGCTGTCCGGCGACACCCGGCCGAGCGACGAGCTGGTCCGGATGGCGTCCGGCGTCGACGTGCTGATTCACGAAGTGCAGCCATCGGATTCGACGCTGCGCCCCGGGTCGCGCACGGCCGCGGAGTGGGCCGCATACGCGCGGGAGTACCACACGACGGCCGTGCAACTGGGAGAGCTGGCGGCCCGCGCTCGGCCCAAGCTGCTGGTCGTCTACCACGACGGCCGCCGCGCGCCGCGCGAGCAGATCCTGGCGGATATCCGCAAGTCGTTCGCTGGGCCCGTCGTGCTTGCCGAGGACCTGCAGCGATTCTGAGTGGGGCGTCGAGGCCGCGTCCCGCTCGCGCGCTCTTCCCGGCGAAGGAGCGCCGAGTACACTGGCCCGGCCGGCGCCGCGGCCGTTCTGGCCGCGCAGGTCGAGGCGTTGCAAGCCGCGGGGGAGACCGGGCCCGCCGGCACACATCGCACTCCGGGGAGACGGCATGACGGTCAAGCGCATGGACAACGTCGGCATCGTGGTGCAGGACCTCGATGCCGCGATCACCTTCTTCGCGGAACTCGGCCTGGTGCTCGAGGGGCGCTCCCCGATCGAGGGAGACTGGGCGAGCGGCGTGACGGGACTGCCCGGCATGCGCGTGGAGATCGCCATGATGCGCACGCCCGACGGCCACAGCCGGCTCGAACTGTCGCGGTTCCTCGCGCCGCCCGTGGTGGCCGACCACCGCAACGCGCCGGTGAACGCTCTCGGCTACCTGCGCGTGATGTTCGCCGTGGAGGACCTCGACGACACGCTCGCCCGGCTCGCCCGGCACGGCGCGACGCTCGTCGACAAAGTCACGCAGTACGAGAACGCGTACCGGCTCTGCTACATCCGTGGCCCCGAGGGCATTCTCATCGGTCTTGCCGAGGAACTCGGGCGGTGAGCTCTCCGCTGCACGCGTGACCTCGAACGCCAGGTCTCGCAGCACACCTCCATCGTGAGAAGGGAACTGGCATGGCCAAGCTCGTATTCGGAATGAACCAATCGCTGGACGGCTACGTCGACCACATGGCGTTCGGCCCGGACCCCACGCTCTTCCGCCACTTCGTCGAAGAGGCCCGGGCCCAGACCGGGAGCGTCTACGGCCGCCGGATGTACGAGATCATGCGCTACTGGGACGACGATCAGGCCGAATGGAGCGCCGACGAACGCGCCTTCGCGGAGGCGTGGCGCAAACAGCCGAAGTGGGTGGTCTCGCGCACGCTCAAGTCGCTCGGCCCCAACGCGAGTCTCGTCGAAGGCGATCTCGAGCGCGCGATGCGCAAGCTGAAGGCCGAGCGCGACGGGGAGATCGAGGTGGCGGGCCCGGTGCTGGCGCAGAGCCTCACCGCTCTCGGCCTGATCGACGAGTACCGCATCTATCTGCACCCCGTCGTGCTGGGGCAGGGCAGTCCGTACTTCGCCGGCGCCCGGCCGCCGCTCCGCCTGGTGACGCACGACCGCATCGGCGAGAGCGCGCTTCGGCTGAGCTACGTTCCGGCCTGATCGCGCGAGTCGCGGGACTGGGCTCGGTGGCGACGCCGATCGAGCGGTGTGGCGTTTCGATCGCGCGGGCCCGGAAGTCGCCCATGCGCGTTCGGGCGCCCGCCCGCGAGCCCGGTCGAAGGGATCGCGAGCGGGCGCCCGGCCCGCCAGGGCATCAACGAAGCACGGCCATCCCGCGCACGCGCACGCCCTCCCCGCTCTCGAGGCGGACGAAGTAGACGCCGGCCCCGACCGGCCGGCCCGAGTCGTCACGCAGGTCCCACGCGAGCACGTGCTCGCCCGCGGCGAACGCGCCGTCCGCGAGCACGCGCACCGCGCGTCCGGCGACGTCGTGCACGGACAATCGCACGCCCTCCGCCCGGCCGAGCGAGAAGCGCAGCGTCGACGATGCGCGCGCCGGGTTGGGCGTGGCCGCCAGCGCGAGCGTGGCGACCGCGGGGCCCTCTCCGGTGTCGAGCGTCCCCGACGGCAGCAGCAGCGTTGAAGCGGACTCGTTTCCGTGCACGTCCACGGCAGTGATCCGGTAGTAGCGAGGAGCGGCCGACACGTCGGCCCACGCCGTGTCGGCGACGCTGGCCACGAACCACTCCGGTCCGATCACGAAGCCGGGCGACTCGCCGCGGTAGAGCCGGTAGCTCGCGAGGTCGGCTTCCGGGTTCGCGCCCCACTGCAGCCGCACGCGCCCGGCCGCGTACTGCCCGGCGAAAGGCGCGGGCGCGGCGGGCGCGAGGTTGTCCACGGACCAGCCCAGCTTCGATCCCGAGGGCCAGAAGCGCGTCCGGGTTTCGTCGCGCGCGAGCACGAGAAACGCGGTCGCGGGGTTCGAGCCGGGGAGCGAGTCGCTCGTCGTGGGCTCGACCGCGCTGTAGCCGGGAGTGAAGTGCAGCGCGGGCACCGACTCGAGGTACTCCCAGTACGTGACGCCCGCGGCCGTGGGCACGGCGACGAGATCGCCTCGCGCCGGACTCTCGACCGCGCCGTGCAGCGCGACCACACGCTCGCCCCGCTGCAGGCGAGTCACCGCGAGCTGCGGCGGCACCGAGCGAAGCACGTCGTACGCGGTCACCAGCGGCGACGATTCGAGGTCGAGCCAGCTCGCGT
>JBGAMH010000140.1:0-12031 GCA_044223135.1 Candidatus Eiseniibacteriota bacterium
CCGGCGAGCCACAGCGCGAGCGTGGCGAAGTAGTGCGCCTGCCGCCGCAGGTGCGCGCCGAGCCCGGGCCGGCCGAGGTACAGCCGGAGCACCTGCCCCTGGCCGTAGCACAGGCCCGTGCGCCAGCGCCGCCCGATCTCGGAGAAGCTCGGCCGCGGTGCGCTCCAGTGGCGCGCGGCGCGCGGCGCGAGCGCGCGCAGGCGGAAACCGTGCTGGCGCAACCGCAGGCCGAGTTCGAAGTCCTCCTCGCTCTGCAGCCCCGGCTCGTACGCGCCCGCGCGCTCGAGCGCGGAACGGCGGTAGAGCGCGAGCGTGGCGAGGTAGTCCGAATCGCGGTCCGCGTCGCCGACCCGGTACATGTCGCGCGCGCCCGGGCGCTCGGTGTCGCCGTCGACGAACCACTCCTCGAGCCGGCCCCACAGGCCGGCGAGCGCGGCGTCGGAGGCGGTGGCGGCGACGGCGCGCTCCACCCATTCGCGGTCCACCTCGACGTCGGCGTCCACGAACAGCACCCAGTTGCCCCCGCACGCGGCGAAGCCGGCGTTGCGCGCGGCGCCCGGCGTGAGTGGATGCGCGGCGCGCGCGGCGGCGCGCAGCACCTGCCAGCGTTGCGACGGCGGCGGCACCGGCGCGGAGTCCGGCGCGGACAGCACGAGCACGCCGCGCCAGTCGTGGCCCGCGAGCGCGCGCTCGCGCGCCGCCACGGTGCGCGGCAGGAAGCGCTCCTGCCGGTAGCACGGGATCACCACGCCGAGCGTCACGCGGGCCTCCCGCGGCCGCCGCGCGGCGCCGGTTCGGGCTCGGGCGAGAACGTGGCCAGCCCCAGCACCTCGTCGTACACCGCCTCGAACCCGTCGACCACGGCCTTCCACGTGTACTCGCTGCGCACGAGCTCGGCGCCGGCGCGGCCCAGCCGCGTCGCGCGATCGGGCTTGCGGTGGAACCGCTCGAGCGCGTCGGCGAGCGGCACCGGCTGGCCCGCGGGCACGAGCTGGCCGTGCACACCGTCCTCCATCACCTCGGGCACACCGCCCACGGCCGTGGCCACGGTGGGCCGCGCGCGCACGAGCGCTTCGAGCAGCACCAGCGGCAGGCCCTCCCACAGCGACGGCAGCACCACCGCGTCGGCGGCCGCGAGCAGCGGGCCCGCGTCGTCGAGCGCGCCGAGGAAGCGCACCTTCGCGCCGATGCCGAGCTCGTTCGCGCGCTGCTCCAGCGCGCCGCGCAGCGAACCGTCGCCCGCCACCGCGAGCGTGAAGTCGAGCCCGCGCTTCCACACCTCGGCGAGCGCGTCCAGCAGCACGGCGTGACCCTTCTGCTCCTCGAGCCGGCCCGCCACCACCCACAGCGGGCGGATCAGCGACGCGGCGAACCGCTCGCGCCACGCGCGCGCCTCGGGCGCTTCGCGCGCGTCGTCGGGCAGGTCGGCGCCGTTCGGCACCACGCGCACGCGGTCGCGCGTCACGCCGTAGTCGCGCACGAGCGTGTCGGCCACCGCGCCGCACACCGCGGTCACCGCGTCGGCCCGGTTGAGTTCGGAGCGCTTGAGCGCGCGCTGTCCCGGCGAGTGCGACGTGCCCACGATGTGCTCGGTCACCACCAGGTGCCGCACGCCGGCGGCGCGCGCGAGCGTGGCCAGGTAGCGGTCGGCGGCCGGCCACACGTGGTGCACGTGCAGGATCGCCGGCTTCACGCCGCGCAGGCGCGACCACGTGCCGAGCATGCCGCGGAAGTCCCAGCGCGAGTCCACCTCGGCGATGCGGTCCACCGCCAGGCCGCGCGCGGCGAGCGCGGCGGCGAACTCGTCGACACCCGGTGCGTCGGACAGCCAGACGCGCACGTCGAACCGGCTCGGCGACAGCCGCGTGGCCAGTTCCCACACGACGCGCTCGGTGCCGCCGACCGACCGGCCGCTCTCGGCCAGCAGCACGGTGACGCGCCGGTCGTTCGGCGTCATGGCCGGGCGCCGCGGTGCGGCCGGAACGCGCGGACGACGGACGCGACGCGGCCGGGCGCGTGCCGGGCCCGCTCCGCCCTTCCGTCCCTCGCGTTCCGCGTCACGGCGTCCCCCGTACGTGCCAGATCCGCACGCCGGGCCGCGTCCATCGCTCGGCCGGCGGCGTGCGTTCGTCGAGCAGCTTCGCGAAGCGATCCTCCGGATCCAGGTCCTCGGGACGCGACACGATCACCCACGCGCCGGGCGTTCCCGACAGCGCTTCGTCCAGCTTGCTGCGCATGCGCGCGGGATCCTCGGTCCAGCCCAGCCACCAGCGCTGCACCGGGGCCACGTCGCGCGCGTAGTACTCCACGGCGTCCACCGCCCCGGCCGCGATCACGCGCTCGCCAGGCCGACGGTGCTCGCGCAGCACCGTCATCGCACCCCGGTAGTCCTCGCGCGCGTACGACGGATCGAAGTACAGGTGCGCGAGCGACACCACCGACAGCGCGATCACGACCGACGCGAGCAGCCAGCGCCACGCGCGGCGCACGTCCACGAGCCCGACGACCGCCACCAGCAGCAGGCACGGCGCGGTCACCGCCACGTAGCGCGGGTTGAACACCTTGAAGTTCTGCATCGCAAAGTAGCTCACCGCCACGAACGGCGCGACGCACCACACCAGCGTCTCGGGCAGCCGGCCACGCCGCGCCAGCCCCACGAGCCCCATCGCCAGCAGCGCGCCCCAACCCAGCGCGACGGCGGCCAGCTCGACGGCGTGCTGCTTCACGGTGGCGAGCGGCGAGGCCTTGAGTTCGCGCAGCGACGGCCCGAGCGTGTAGCCGACGGCGAACGTGTGCAGCGTGAACGGCAGCGCGCCCGGGTGGAACGTGGTCGAGCCGCGCAGCGGCGTCTCCCCCTGCCGGGCCTCGCGCACCGGCGCGAGCCTCGCCCAGTCCCAGGTCCGCGCGATCTGCGGCACCCAGGGCAGCGCCACCAGCGCCAGCAGCAGTGCGGCGACCGCGGCCAACCGCACGCGTCCGCGCCGGTCGCCGCCCGGCGAGAACCACCACCAGGCGTAGACCGGCAGCAGCAGCGCGAACGACAGGTTGCTGAGCGCGGCGGCCGCAGAGGCCGCGAGCCCGCGCGCGATCGCCCCGGGCGCCGGGCGCTCGCGCGCCTCGAGCAGCGCGGCGCTGGCGAGCGTGGAGAACAGCAGCAGGAAGGCGTAGTTGCGCGTCTCCTGCGAGTACCACACGAAGAACGGCGACAGCGCCGTGAGCCACGCGGCCCACGCGACCGCCGCGCGCCCCACCCAGCGGTCGGCGAGCCACGCCATCGCGGGCACCAGCGCGATCCCCGCGAGCGCCGAGGGCAGCCGCAGCGCCCACTCGCGATCGCCGAACGCATTCGCGCTCAGGTGCACGGCCAGGCTGTGCAGCGGGCCGTGCACGTTCTCGATCACGCTCTGCAGCGCGAGCGGCCGGCCCACGTCGGCGGAGTACCAGGTGAAGATCTCGTCGATCCACAGGCTCTGGTGGCCCAGGTGGAACAGCCGCAGAACCGCCGCCACGAGGGTGGCGGCGGTCAGGGAAAGGAGCAGAGCCGGATCACGATGGGCGGCGGGCGTGGGGACGACCGGATGTGCGGGCGCGGGGATGGTCGTGGGAACTTCCGCTAGTACGCGCCCTCCCGGGACAACACCGCGGGAATGGTGCGCAGGAGGATCTTCATGTCGAAGGCGAAGGAACGGTGCCGGATGTACTCGAGGTCGAGCCGCATCCACTCCTGGAAGCCGAGCCGGCTGCGGCCGCTGATCTGCCACAGGCACGTGATGCCGGGCCGCACGTCGAGCCGGCGCAGCTGCCAGGGCTCGTACTGCGCGACTTCCTCGGGGATCGGCGGGCGCGGACCGACGAGGCTCATGTCGCCGCGGAGGACGTTCCAGAACTGCGGGATCTCGTCGAGGCTGGTGGTGCGGATGAACCGCCCGACGCGCGTGACGCGCGGATCGCGGGCGATCTTGAACACGGGCCCGTCGGCCTCGTTCAGGTGCGCGAGCTGCTGCCGGCGGATGTCGGCGTCCTGCACCATCGAGCGCAGCTTGAAGAACGTGAACTCGCGGCCTCCGCGTCCGACGCGCGTGGACTTGTAGAGCACCGGCCCGCGCGACTCGAGCTTGATCAGGATCGCGAGCACCAGCAGGACCGGGGACGTGATCACCAGTGCGAGCATCGCCCCGGCGACGTCCATGAATCGCTTGCCGTAGCGCAGGTACAGGCCGACGGCCTCGGGCGTCTCGAACGGGATCGCCGGCGCACCGGCGCGCGAGGACGTGGTCCACGTGGCCGTGTGCGCGTGCGCGCGCGGTCGCGCGTGCACGTTGGAGAATCCGTTCGCGGGGTAGGTGGCGTGGGCGCCGTTCACCACGGCCGTGCCCCCGAGGGGCGCCGCCGCGCTGTGCAGACTCGTGCTCCCGCCCGCGGTCGTCCCGTCCATGCCGTGGGTGTCCCTTGCTGGATGGTCAGTCGTCGGCCAACCCGATGCACGGACCGACGAATCCCTGGGGGATGCGAGAATCTCGGGCTCCATCGCTGTCACTCTGGGTGTCGCCGCCCGCGTCGAGAACCAGGGGCCACTTCGGCCCGCGGCCTCACACGACTCGCCGGATCAGAACGCTCTGGGTCCAGGACGGATCGAGTACGAGCGACTGGGGGAGTAGCAAGATGCTTGGTCCTTGGTTGCTTTTCCCGGCTGGGCCGGGCTTCGATGGCCGCTCACGGGCGACCGAGTTGAAGCTCGTCCTGCACTACAGAACCCAGTTAGCAAGTGACGTCTGGAGCTCCTCCACGGTGGGGTCGCCCGGAGATCTCTCGGGCGCAGGGCTAGGTTAGCAACCCCCTGACAGGCCCGGCAACTACGAACTTCGGCAGGGTAGAAAATTCCTTTCCACCCCCTGCCGGTTCGTCAGTGCGGGTCGGGGGCCGCGCCGTCAAGCGGCCATCGTGCCAGCGCCTCGGCGACGGCGTCCGGATCCCCCCACGGGTCCGCGCCGGGCGCGGCCCGAGCGGCCAGCCACGCATGTCGCGCGTCCTCCCGGCGGATGGCGCGGGCCACGGCTTCGCCGATGCGGCGGTTCGCGGCGCCCACCAGGTGCCCGTCGGCCACGAAGTTCGCGGCGTCGGTCGCGCTCGCCAGGGCGTGCGTACTCACGAAAGGCACGCGCTCGTCGTGCAAAGTGCGTTCGAGCGCCTTCCACAGGTGGTCGTCGTAGCCGCGGTCGTTGACCACCACCACCACGGGCACGCCCCCGTCGTCGCGCACGCCGCGCGTGAAGCGGCCCACCATGCGACGCAGCACCGCGACGACCTCCGCGTCGTCTCGGAAGCCCTGCGGCCCGTGCAGCTGAGCGGCGTGCATGCGCTGCTGACGCTGCGCCCAGGCACGGCGCAGGAAGCGCAGCAGCACCGATTGGTCCGCGAGGCGGTGCGTGAAGAGCCTCGGGTCGTACCACGCGTCGTGGGTGGCCAGGTCGCGCTGCCACGCCGCGAGCGCCGCCGGATCGTGCAGCGTGGCGCGCAGCGCCGGCAGGGACTGCACGCGCGGCCACGCCCCCGCGAGCGAGTCGCCCGACAACCGCCAGCGCGGATACGTGTACGGGTAGGGGCTCTCGAACATCCACGTGGCCGCGGTCGTGGCGTCCATGCCGCGCACGCTCGAAGCGAGCACGCCGAACACCGCGACGTCGCTGTGCACGCGCCGCCGGTCCACGAGCCACGTCGCGTACAGGTGCGACGGCGGCGAGGACGGGCCGCCGCGGGCGCGGAAGCGCAGCACGGGATCGACGGCGGCTGCCGATTCGCCGATGGCGTACGAGAACGACTGCCCGTACACCGTCATGCGGCGCTGCCCCGCCCCGAGCGACGAGTCGGGATCGAGCGCGTCGGGTGCGAGCCAGCCCGGGTGCGCGACCGGCGCGGCGAGCGAGTCCGCCGCACCCGCGAGCCGGTCGAGCTTCGTCTCGATCGAGCGGCCGAAGTCGAAGTACTGCGCGAGCGACGAAGGGGCCCGGCGCGGATCCGCCGGCATCCGGAACACCCACCCGGCCGCGGCGTCGAGCAGCGCGAGCGCGAGCACCGTCCACAGGGCGGTGCGCAGCAGGTCGGAGCGATGCGAGTCGGTCGTCATGTCAGAACTGGAAGTAGATGAACTGCGCGGGAGCGTTCGACAGCCCCATCGCCACGAGCAGCGCGAGCCCCGCGTAGAGCACGCCGCGCAGCGGCGCGGGCCAGCGGCGGTACCAGGTGACGCCGCCGCGCCACTGGAGCACTTCGATCACGGCGAGCACCAGCATGCCGAGCAGCGCCGGCAGCGACGGCGTGGGCACGCTGACCGGCCCGATCGGGTGCGCGAGAGCCATCGTCCAGCTGGCGATCTGGCCGAACGAACGCGCGCGGAACAGCAGCCAGCCGTAGCACACCACCTGGAAGAACAGCAGCACCTGCAGGGCGAACGACGCGCGCCCGGCCAGCCCCTGGAGCCCCTTGGCGCCGCGGCGGAACCCGGCGTACACGCGGTGCACGCACAGGATCGCGCCCTGGTAGACGCCCCACAGCACGTAGTTCCACGCCGCGCCGTGCCACAGGCCGCCCAGCACCATCGTCGTCATCAGGTTCCGATAGGTCTTCCCCTCGCTGCCGCGGTTGCCACCGAGCGGGATGTACAGGTAGTCGCGCAGCCACGTGGACAGGCTGATGTGCCAGCGGCGCCAGAAGTCGCTCGGGTTCACGGCGAAGTAGGGCTGGTTGAAGTTCGTCATCAGCTCGAAGCCCATGAGCTTCGCGAGCCCGCGCGCGATGTCGGAGTAGCCCGAGAAGTCGCCGTAGATCTGCGCAGCGAACAGCCACGTCGACACGATCACGTCGGGGCCGGTGACGCCGGTCGCGCGGCCGTAGATCGCGTCCACGCAGCCGGCGACGCCGTCGGAGATCGTGACCTTCTTGAACAGGCCGAGCAGGATCAGGTACAGGCCGCGCGTGACGCCGTCACGCGTGACGCGACGCGGCGTCTCGACGCGCGGCAGCAGGTCCACCGCGCGGTTGATCGGGCCGGCCACGAGCGGCGGGAAGTACGACACGAACGTCATGAAGTCGAGGTAGTTCCGCGCCGGCGGCATGTGTCGTCGGTACACGTCGATCGTGTAGCTCATCGACTGGAACGTGTAGAACGAGATGCCGATCGGCAGCACGATGTGCAGCGTGGTCCAGCTGGCCTTGAGCCCGACCAGGCCCAGCAGGTGCGCGCACGAGTCGGCGAAGAAGTTGAAGTACTTGAAGAACCCGAGCACGCCCAGGTTCGCCGTCATGGACGCGGTCACGAGCCACTTGCGGCGCCGCTCGTCCTGCTCGGTGCCGAGCCGCAGGCCGACCGCGTAGTCGAGCGTGGCGGTGAACACCAGCAGCGACAGGTAGCGCCAGTCCCACCAGCCGTAGAACACGAGCCCCGCCACCAGCAGCATCCGGTTCTGCGCCTTGTGCGGCAGCACCAGGTACAGCGGGTAGACGATCGCGATGAACGCGAGGAACGCGAGGCTGACGAAACTCACGCGCGGGACCTCGCGAGCCGGGGCGCCCCCGTTCGGGCGCCGGCGGCGACGCGGCGCGGGGAGGTCATCGCTTCACTCCGTACATGCCCATGGAGATGGCGTAGAAGTAGTAGGGCCACTTGAGCACCGGCGCGGCGTGCATCGCGCGCACGATCGCGCCCTTCGCGCCGCCGGCGCCGGAGCCGGCGATCAGGTCGATGCGGTCGTACGGCTGCAGACCCACCGACTCGAACGCGCTCCGCATGCCGGGGAACGTGAACCAGTTCACGGCCGGGAAGTCGGTCCAGTTCACCATGTCGCGGCGGTGCTCCATGATCCACGCGAGCACGCGGCGCTGGATGGGATCGGGCAGCCACGAGTAGAACGGGAAGTGGTTCACCTCGAGCTGCAGCGGGCACGTGCGGTTCGTGGTGTAGACCACCGCGAGCCCGCCCGGCTTGAGCACGCGCGCGGTCTCCGACAGCACGGCGCGCCAGTTCGGCACGTGCTCGACCAGCGAGTTGCAGTACACGACGTCGAAGCTGGCGTCCCGGTAGGGCATGCGCGTGGCGTCGCCGCAGTTCCAGTCGGGCGGCGGCACCGACGTGGCGCCGTGCGAGGGGCGCGCCGAACGCGCGAGCCGGGCGCGGCCGGCCACCAGCAGCCGCTGCAGGAAGTCGATGCCGGTCACCCGGTAGCCGCGCTCGGCCCACGCCAGCACGTGCGGCCCCACGCCGCACGCGAGGTCGAGCACGCGCGCGTCGGCCGGCAGGCGCGCCAGGAACGGCCCGATGTAGCGCCACTCCTGTTCCAGCAGCACGCGCGACGAGTCGTCGTCGCGCGTCGCGAGCGTGTGCTCGACGAAGCGGCGCGCGTGCTCGGACTCGCCGAAGATCTCGTTCGGGCTCGGCGCGGAACCGCCGGCGGACGCAGTGGGGGACATGGGGACGGTGCGGCCTCTCAGCGGGGGCTTCCGCCCGCGGCGGGCGGCGGGGACGGACGGCCGCGCTGCCACTCGACGGTGCGGCGCAGGCCCTCCTCGAGCGTGACCTCGGGCACCCAGCGCACGACGCGCCGGGTCTTCTCGATGTTCACCACGCGGCGGCGGATGTTGTCGATGTCGCGGCGGTCCGAGTGCACCGGCTCCACGTTCGCGCCGGTCACCTTGATCAGGGCCGCGACCAGCTCGTTCACGCGGGTCTCGACGCCCGTGCCGACGTTGAACACCTCGCCGAGCGAGCGGTCCGACGTGGCCGCCATCACCGTGGCCTCCACGGCGTCGGCCACGAACGTGAAGTCGCGCGTCTGGTTGCCGTCACCGTGGATCACGGGCGGCCGGCCGGCGAACAGCGCCTCGATGAACTTGGCGACCACGCCGCAGTACGGGTTCGCGGGGTCCTGCCCCGGGCCGTAGATGTTCGAGTAGCGGACGGCGGTGGTCGGCAGTCCGTACGACTCGTAGAACGCCATGCAGTAGTTCTCGCCGCCCAGCTTGGACACCGCGTACGGCGTGAGCAGCGACAGCCGGTCGTCCTCGTTGATCGGCAGGTAGCGCGGGTTGCCGTACACGGACGTGGACGACGTGTAGAGCACGCGCTCCACCTTCGAAGCGCGCGCCGCCATCAGCACGTTCAGCGTGCCGCCGATGTTCGTCTCGAAGTCCTCGCGGGGATTGCGCGTGGACACCACGATGTTGCGAGCGGCCGCGTGGAAGATGATCGGATGCTCGGCGACCACCTTGTCCACGAGCGCCGCGTCGCACACCGAGCCGTGCACGAACTCGAAGCCCGACTCGGGCAGGTTCTCGAGCCGGCCGGTGAACAGGTCGTCGAGCACGGTCACGCGCGCGCCTTCCCGCAGGAGCCGGCGCACGAGGTTGCTGCCCACGAAGCCCGCGCCTCCCGTGACGAGCACGCGGCGGTTCTCGAGGTGGATCACGATGGTTCCCGGCCTTTCAGCGCTGGATTCCGAGCCTGAGGAAGACGAGCGGCCGCACGATCCGCCAGCCGTCGCGCAGCACCTTCATCTTGGTGGTGCCGCGGGAATGATAGCGAACCGTGACCGGCGCCTCACACAGGCGGTATCGGCAGCGGACCGCCTGGAACAACAGGTACGGCTCGAGCTCGTAGCGATCCAGCCAGGGCTGTTCCAGCCGGATGCGCGGATCGTCCAGCAGGGACAGCCGGAACGCCCGCATGCCGTTCGTGCCGTCGGTGCAGGGAAATCCGCTCACGGCTCGGAACAGCAGCGCGTAGAGCCGCGTGCCCCACAGGCGGCTGGGCGGGATGCCGGGCGTGGCGCCGCCGGGGAGCCAGCGCGAGCCCTGGACGAAGTCGGCCTCGTCCGCGAACAGCGGCGCGAGGATGCGCGGGAGCTCGTCGGGCTCGTGCTGGTCGTCGCCCGAGAGTACGGCCGCGTACCGGAACCCGCGGCGCTTCGCCTCGAGCAGGCCCGTGCGGATGCCCGCGCCGACGCCGCGGTTGACCTCGTGGCGGATCACGACCTCGGCGCCCGCTTCGCGCGCCTCGCCGGCGGTGTCGTCCTGGGAACAGTCGTCCACCACGATCACGCAGGATGCCCAGCGGCGGGGCACCTTGCGCACCACGGCGCCGATCTTGCCGGTCTCGTTCCACGCGGGAACGACCACGGCCACCTGCGCGGGATCGATCCGCGACGCGGGATCGGGGGAGTCGGCGGACGCTCGCACGTTCATGAGGGCGGAAAGTCTAGCCTGAGCGATCCGGCGACTGCCAGCGGGGCCGGCGAGCGCGGGTCGGCGTGCGCCCGGACGCTTCCTGTTGACCCGGCCCCTTCCGGCTCGCGTAAACTTGCCGGCGCCTTCGCCCGCGTCTCTCCCGGAGAACCCCCCACGATGTCCCCGTCGCTCGTCACCTCCGAAGCCAGCCGCAACTTCACGCGCTGCGCCCGCGAATCGCTCACCCGCACGCCCGCCGGCGTGGACGAGTGGTTCCACCGCTACCACGGCGAGTTGCAGGACGACCGCCTGCTGCAGGCCTACCTGCGCTCCAAGGAGCAGCTCATCGGCCACGTGGGCGGCGTGCGGGACCGCGTGATCGTGGACGCCGGTTCGGGCTTCGGGATGGTGCCGAACCTGATGGCCGAATGGGGCGCGCGCCGCGTGGTCGCGCTGGAGCTGCACCGCCCGATGGTGGAGTCGCACCAGCGCGTGCTGCGCGCGGCGTTCCCGCACCTGGTGGGCCGCGTGCAGCCGGTGCGCAGCGACGCCAGCCACCTGCCGGTGGCGTCGCGCTCGGTGGACCTCGTGTTCAGCATCGAGGCGATCTCGCACTACTTCGACGTGGCGCAGTTCCTGGACGAGTGCGCACGCGTGCTCAAGCCGGGCGGCTGGCTGGTGATCTCCGACGGCAACAACGGCGCCAATCCGGGCATCCGCCGGCACACCGAGGAGCTGTGGGAGCGGCTGGAACGCGGCCCCGAGGGCCCGTGCGGCGACCACATCGTGCCGGAGCCGATGGAGTCGCGCCGCGTGCGCGCGATCCGCGAGCGCTTCCCCGACCTGGACGCCGCCCAGGTGGACCGCTACGCGAAGAACACCTCCGGGTTCGACGTGGCGCAGATCACGGCCGCGATCGAGGCGCACCGCGCCGGGGGCCCGGAGCCTGCTTCGCCCTACCGCCGCGGCGTGAGCCCGCGCGAGCCGTTCTGGGGCTACTGGCACGAGGAGTTGTTCGACCCCGCGAAGCTCGCGGCCGACATCGGCCGTCGCGGTTTCCGCGCGCGGGCGATTCCGCACTACGGCGGCGCCGCGAACGACCTGGTCCTGGCGGCGAACGCCGTGCTGCGCACGATCCCGACGTTCCGCTGGGCGCGCGCGTTCCGCATCGTCGCCCAGCGCGTCTGAACCCGCGCATGCGCGAGACGGGTCCCGCCGCTCACGAGCGGCGCGTGCGACGCGGCGCGCTGGCGCTGATCGCCTTCATGGTGATCGCGCAGCTCGCGGCCACCACGCACGGACCGTTCCGCGCGGACGACTGGATCAACCTGGAGCAGGGCATGCGGGCGTGGTCGCCCGCGTGGCGCGACACCTGGACGCAGCTGAACCCGTTCACGCTGTACCGCCCGCTCGTGGACGTGTGGCACGGCGGCATGCTGCGCCTGTTCGGCCTGAACGCCCGGCCGATGCTCGCGATCCTCGTGGGGCTGCTGGTGCTGCAGTCGTGGCTGCTGGCGCGGCTCGTGCGTGCGCGCGGCGGCTCGCGCGAGGTGGCGGTGCTCGCGGCCGCGGCGCTGTGGGCGCAGCCGAACACGTTCACGTGGACCACGCTGTGGGTGTCGAACGTCACGGGCAGTCTCATGACGACGTTCGCGCTGCTGGTGCTGCTGCTGCACCACCGCGCGGTGCGCGTGACGGCGCGCGGCGGTTCGCCCGCGCCCACGCTGGCCGCGCTGACGTTCGCGTTCCTGCTCGGCGCGCTGTGCAAGGAAGAGACGGTGCTGCTCGTGCCGATCGTGGGCGTGCTCGAGCTCGC
>JBGAMH010000141.1:0-12287 GCA_044223135.1 Candidatus Eiseniibacteriota bacterium
GGAGGACCGCCGCTACGGCTTCATGTTCAAACCGCCAGAAGCTGCGCTCAACTACGGGTGGCTCGGGGAGCAAGTCGCGAAGCTGCTTGCCCCGGGCGAGGGGAAACACGGCATCAAGGTTGTGGACTTCTCCGAAGTGCCATCGGACGTTCTCCCCGTAGTCACGGGCGTGTTCGCACGACTGCTGTACGATGTTCAGTTTTGGATGCGACCGGAATCTCGGACGCCATTTGTGTTCGTGTGCGACGAAGCCCATCTGTACTTGCCGGTCCGCGAAGATGCCGACGCTGTAGAGAAACAGGCCCTCTACTCGTTCGAGCGCATCGCGAAAGAAGGCCGCAAGTACGGCGTCTCGCTGCTTGTGGTGAGCCAGCGTCCCTCTGACGTGAGCCGAACAATTCTCAGTCAGTGCAACAACTTCCTCATCCTGCGCCTGACCAATGATCAGGACCAGAACGTCGTCCGTCGCCTCATGCCTGATTCGCTGGCGGGTGTCCTTGACGGCTTGCCGCTGCTCGACACCGGCGAGGCCTTGTTGCTGGGCGACGCGATACTCCTCCCCGCGCGGATCAAGCTGAAGTTCCCAACAATCGAGCCGCTGAGCCAGACCCGCAACGTTTGGCAGGAGTGGGGTGAGAGGGTACCGGACTCTGACGCAGTTGCGGCGGCAGTGGAAACGCTCCGCAGGCAATCTCGCACAGTGGCGGTCCTTGTCTGAAGTCGCTCGTTTTCACAGGGCGTTCTGGCTTTGGCGGACCGCAGCATCCGTCTGGCAGGGTTTGCATAAGCGTCGCCACCCTCCCGTTCAAAGCCGGGTGGCCGTCTAACAGACGGTTGCAGCGGGCGCTGCTCCGCGCCACCGCTGAACCGCGGTACTAGTTGCCTTGGGGACTGCGAATGACGAGAACCGCACGCTACAAGACCGGCTACGTCGGTGCGTTGGTTGCGCTCGCCACGGTGGCGGTTGCGGCCAACGTCGCACTCGGCGGCGGCATTGTGCCGACACTGGTTGTCGCTGCCATCATGCTGATCCCTGGTCGAGTACTTGGCGTCGCCTATCGTGATCTCTTTCGTGGGCGTCGGTTGCTGGACCTGCGGCGGGCAGACGCGTCCATCCCGTACACCCAGCGCTTTCTCGACAACATTCGTCAGCACCCGGCCCGCAAGCGCTTGCTTTGGCTCGTGTGGTCCGTGTACACGCCGGACGCGGAGGCGATGGCGCTGAATAATCTCGGGGCGGCGCAACTAGAAACGGGTGACTTCGCGGCCGCCGCGGATGCGCTGAACGCTGCACTCGCCGTTGATCCGGAGTATCCGCTCCCACACTACAATCTGGCGATCGAGCGCGCGGTGGCGAAGGACGAGGCGGCAGCGTCGCGGCACGCGGCTGAAGCTGAGAGGCTGGGCTTCCGCAGGACTGGGATTGATACCATCATTCGCGATGCGCAAGCCCTGCTGGCTCGCGTCGAAAGTCGTGGGGTCACGGCCGCACCGGCAGGCAATTAACACGACGTCCGCCCGATGAGAGCGCGCCAAGGGCAAGCTCGTCTTGCCCTCGCCGCTCCTATCGCGCCACCGCCACCCGCCGCACGCGCTCCAGGCCGCCCGCGCGCAGGCGCGCCAGGTACACGCCCGGCGGCAGCGGACGGCCGGCGTCGTCGGCGCCGTCCCACAGCCGCTCGTGCGATCCCGCGGGCAGCGCGCCCGACCACAACCGCCGCACGAGCCGGCCACTGGCGTCGAACACGCCGAGGTCCGCCGGGCCCGCGGCCGCGGTCGCGAACGCGAATCGCACCGGGCCGCGCGCCGGGTTCGGGCTCGGCGCCGCGAATGCGAGGCCGCCGGCCGCGACCGCGGACAGCGTGGTGTCCTCCGGCGCGCCGAGCCAGTCCACGCGGCGGAGCACGCCGTTGAAGTAGGTGCCGTCGAGGCTCTGGCGCAGGTACCACCACGCGCCGTCGGGGCCCACCATTCCGTCGCAGATCTGCCCGGCGCCGGTCGCCCAGTCGTTCGCGGTCGGCTGGCCCAACGCGAACTCCAGCGCCCAGCCGCTGCCCTGCCGGCCCGCGCGGCGCACGACGCCACTGAAGTAGTCGCCGAAGAAGATGTCGCCCTCGTACTCGGGCGGGAACGCCGCGGTCGCGCCCGCGGGCGCGCGGTACACACCGAGCCCGATCACCGAGATCCACTCCGGGTGCGGCAGCGACAGGATCGGATCCTGCAGGTTCGACGGCAGCCCGCCCGCGCAGCCGCTCCAGCCGTTCGGGCCCTCGCGCCACGGCCAGCCGAGGTTCGCGAAGCCGCTCACGCGATCGATCTCCTCCCACGTGACGTGCCCCACGTCGGCCACGAACACGGCGCCGTCGACGGGGTCGATGTGGAAGCGGAAGGGATTGCGCAGGCCCATCGCCTGCACGAGGCGGAAGTTGCTGTCGGGGCTCGCCACGCGGGGATTGTCGGCGGGCGTGATCCACGCGCGCGGCACCGGGCCGGCGCCCGTGTCGGGCAGCGCGCTCACGTCCAGCCGCAGCAGCTTGCCCGCGAGCCGCGTGGTGTCCTGCGCGAAGCACTCGCGCTGGTCGTCGCCGGTGCTCAGGTACAGCCGGCCGTCGGGGCCGAAGCGCACCGAACCGCCGTTGTGGTTCGGCAGGCTGTCGGGCACGTCGGCCAGCAGCAGCATGCGCGAGCCCGGCACCATCGTGAGCGTGCCGGCGCCGGTGTTGGCGAGGTCGCCGGTCAGCGTGAAGCGCGCCAGGTGCAGCCGCCCGCCCACCGCGGTGTAGTTCACGTACACGAACGGCTTCGCGGGCCAGCGCGGGTCCACCGCCGCGCCGAGCACGCCGCGCTCGCCGTCCACCCACTCGACGTCGTTCAGCGTACCCACCACGGTGGTGGCCGCCGACGGCGCGAAGCGCACGAGCTTCAGGTTGCGCAGCTTCTGCTCCACGACGATCGCGCGGATGCGCGTGCCGGGCGGATCGGGCACGAACGCGAAGGCCACCGGCATCGCGAGCGAGCCGGCCACGAGCGAGTCGCGGAAGCCGAGCGGCGTGACGAGCTGCGCGTGCGCCACCGACGCGGCGAGCACGCCGCCCGCGAGCGCGCCCAGCGCGCCGGCGCGTGCGACGCGCCCGATCGTCCCGCGCAGGCCGCTCACGGCGTCCGGATCACGCGGCGCGCCGTCGCCACGCCGTCCACCACGAGCCGCGCCCAGTAGACGCCCGCGTGCAGCCGGCGCCCGTCGTCGTCGCGCCCGTCCCACGTCAGCGTGTGCGTACCCGCGCCGCGCTCGCCGCGATCGAGCACGCGCACGACGCGCCCCGCGGCATCCAGCAGCGCCAGGTCCACGCGGCTTTCGGCGGGCAGCGTGAACGCGAGCGACACCGGCCCGGAAGACGGCGACGGCCACGGCGCGGCGAACGCGATCGGCGCGCCCGGTGGCGGTGCGTCGAGCGGCGGGCCCGTGTACACGACGCGGCGCAGCGCGCCCGTGTTCGCGGCGAACTGCACCGACTGCAGGCAGTACCACAGCGCCCCGTCGGGTCCGACGAGCCCCTCGCTCACCTGTTGCGCGCCGTTCGCCCAGTTCCACGCGTTCGGCTGGCCCGGCACCGGCGGGCTCGACCAGCTCGTGCCGTCCCACACCAGCCGCCGCAGCAGGCCCGAGTAGTAGTCGCAGTAGAAGTACGAGCCCTCGTACTCGGGCGGGAATCCCCACGTGGCCTCGACCGGCCGGCGGTAGACGCCGAGCGAGATGATCGAGCGGCCCGTCGGGTGCGGGTACTTCGCGATCGGGAACACGGGCGAGGCGGGGACCGGGGTCGCGCAGAATCCCGGCGCGCGATACGTGGTGTCGGCCTCGTAGTACGGCCAGCCCAGGTTCGACGGCCCGGTGATGCGGTCGACCTCCTCCCACGTCACCTCGCCGACGTCGGCCACGAAGATCGCGCCGTCGGCCGGATCGATGTGGAAGCGGAACGGATTGCGGAAGCCCAGCGAGTGCACGAGCCGCCAGTTCGGGTGCGGGCTCGAAGCGTGCGGGTTGTCCTGCGGCACGAGCCGCGACTTGGCCGGCGGCCCGCCCGCGCTGTCGGACAGCGTGGTCACGTCCAGCCGCAGCAGCTTGCCGAGGAACGACGTCGTGTCCTGCGCCAGGCACGCCTGGAAGTCCTCGCCCAGGCTGAAGTACAGCATCTTGTCGGGCGCGAACCGCAGCGCGCCACCGTTGTGGTTGGAGAACGTGTCGGGGATGTCGGTGAGCAGGTCGTAGCGCGTGGCCGGGTCCATCGTGAGCTGGCCGCTGCCCGTGAACGCGAGATCGCCCGCCAGCTTGAAGCGCGACAGCCGCACCTTGCCGATCGTGGAGTTGTAGTGCACGTAGATGTACGGGAACTGCGGCCAGCGCGGATCGACGGCGATCGACAGCAGCCCCTGCTCGTTGCCCGCCGTCTGCACCAGCGGCACGGTGCCGATCGGATCCACGGGCGCGAGCGCTCCGTTCACCACCAGCCGCACGCGCGCGGTCTTCTGCTCCACGAACAGCACGCGCCGGCCCGCGCCCGGCGGGTCGGGCACGAACGCGAAGTCCACCGGCTGCGCGAGCCCGCCGACCACGAGCGAGTCGACGAAGTGCGTGGGCAGCGTGAGCTGCGCGTGCGCGCGCGGCACGGCGAGACCCGAGAGCAGTGCGAGGGCCGCGGCGAACGAGGCGAAGCGAGAGGTCATGGCGGGTTTCCGGGGTGCGAGCGATCGGGGCCGGCGCGAGCGGCCGGAACGGGGAAAGCCTAGCGGGCGCGCCACGCGGGCGGAAGGCCCGAACGCGTCGCGCACCGGTGTTTCGAGTCAGGGCGCCAGCGGAAGTCGCACGGTCCGGCGGTCGTCGCCCACCTCGAGCCGGGCCCAGTAGAGCCCCGCCGGCACGCGCCGCCCGTCGGTGTCGAGCCCGTCCCACGTGGCCGTGTGCGAGCCGCTCGCCATCACGCCCGCGGCCACCAGCCGCCGCACGAGCCGGCCGCGCGTGTCGAACACCGCGAGCGTCACCCGGCCCGGCAGCGGCATCGTCCACCCCAGCGTGAGCGTGGTGCGCATGGGCACCGGCCACGCCGTGAGCGCCACGCCCGGCCGCGCGGGCGGCGGCGGGCTCGTGTCGGGCGGTGCGTCGGTCCACACGATGCGGCGGATCTCGCCCGAGCCGTCGTCGGGATTGCCGCCCTGGCGCAGGTACCAGAGGCCGCCGTCGGGGCCGATCCGGTAGTCGGTCACCGCGTCGAAGCCCCAGCCCCAGTCGTTCGCGCCCGGCTGCCCCGGCGCCGGCGCCGGAACCCAGCTCGCGCCGTCGAAGTGCAGGCGCCGGAGCATGCCGCCGTAGTAGTCGCTGTAGAAGAGGTCGCCGTCGTACTCGGCCGGCCACGACAGCGGCGCGCCCGCGACCGGCCGGTAGATGCCCGCCGACATGATCGACAGCGCCGCCGGGTGCCCCATGACCACGATCGGATCCACGATGCCCGTGCTGCTGCGCGGGCACGAGCCGAAGTTCACGAACCCTTCGCGGAACGGCCAGCCGAAGTTCGTGCCGCCCGCCGACGCGATGTCGATCTCCTCCCACTGGTTGTTGCCCACGTCGGCGATGACCAGCCGGCCCGTCGGCGGGTCGACCTGGAAGCGGAACGGATTGCGCAGCCCGAGCGCCCACACCAGGCGCTGGTTGCTGTCGGGGTACGCCGCGTACGGATTGCCCGCGGGCACGATCTGCGAGCGCAGCGCCGTGCCCGCGCCGCTCGGCAGCGCGTCGGTGCGCAGGCGCAGGATCACGCCGCGCAGGCTCACCGTGTCCTGCGCCGCGCAGCCGCTGGCGTCGTCGCCGATGCTCACGTACAGCAGGCCGTCGGGGCCGAAGCGCACGGTGCCGCCGTTGTGGTTCTCGGCGGCGTCCGGGATGTTCGTGACCAGGTCCATGCGCGATGCGGCCGACGCGCTCAGGTGCCCGTCGGTGAGGAACAGCAGGTCGCCCGTGAGCGTGAAGCGCGAGATGCGGATGTTCGCGCTGCGGTCGTCGTCGGCGTGCACGTACAGGTAGGGCCGCGCCGGGAACTGCGGGTCCACCGCCACGCCGAGCAGGCCCTGCTCCCCGCCCGTGGTCCGCACGTTCGGCACGGTGAGCACCGGGTCGGTCGCGCTCATCGCGCCGTTCACCACCAGCCGGACGCGCGCCGACTTCTGCTCCACCAGCAGCAGCCGCCACTTCGACGCGGTCGAGCCGGGCACGAAGTCGAACGCCGCCGGGATGTCGAGCTGCTTCACCACGAGGCTGTCGCCGAAGCCGGTCGGCAGGGTCGTCTGGCCGCGCGCGGGCGGTGCGGCGGCGATCAGCAGGATCCACGGGAGCGACGCGAGGGCGGCGAGCGCCACGCCGAAAGGCATCGAGGGTCGGTTCATGCGCCGCAGGCTACCGCATGCGCCCCGGAGCGCTCACGCGGAATGCGCGCGCCGGGCGGCCGGTCGCGCGCGCGGACCGTGCGGGGTTGCTGGATGCCGCACGGGGTTCGCGGCGGTGGGCGCGCGAACCCGAACGGCCGGGGCGCACGGGCGGACGGCGGCGCCGATGCGCGATCCGGAACCGGGCCCGGTTCGCGCACCGCGGCCGGCGACCGTCGCGAACGAGCGGGGCGGCGGCCCGTGCTCACTCCGCTCTCGCGACGCACGAACGATCGCGGCTAGACTGCGCGCCCTATGCGCAAGGGACACGCACTGCAGATGGTCGCGGGACTCGCGATCGGGGCCGCGCTCGGCACGATCGCGCACTTCGCGTTCGCCGGCGCGCCGGCGCTCGAGACGTTCGTGAAGCTGGTCACCGAGCCCGCCGGGCGCATCTTCCTGCGGCTGCTGTTCGTGCTCGTGGTGCCGCTGATCGTGTCGGCGCTCGCGCTGGGCGTGTCGGGCCTCGGCGACCTGCGCTCGCTCGGACGCATCGGCGCCAAGACGCTCGCCTACACGGTGGTCGTCTCCACGATCGCGGTGCTGATCGGCGTCGGCATGGTGAACGCCGTGCGCCCCGGCGCCGGGCTGTCGCCCGCGCTGCGCGAACGCCTGCTCGCGCAGGCGCAGCAGTCCTCCGGCGCGATCGCGCAGGCGAAGAGCGCGGTCACCGCCACGCCCACCGGCGTGGACTTCGTGGTGGCGCTGTTCCCGGCGAACCCGGTCAAGGCCATGGCCGACGGCGACATGCTGGCGGTGATGGTGTTCGCGCTGCTGCTGGGCGTGGGCCTCGCGGCCACGCGCACCGACGGCGCGCGCCACTTCGAAGCCACGCTGCAGGGCCTCTACGACGTGGTGATGCGCCTGCTCGGCCTGGTGCTGCGGCTGGCGCCCGCGGGCGTGGCCTGCCTCATGTTCACGCTCACCGCGCGGCTCGGCTGGGACGTGCTGCGCCAGCTCGGCGCGTACGTGCTCGTGGTGATCGCGGCGCTCGCGATCCAGCAGTTCGTCGTCTACTCGGCGAGCGTCGCCTGGCTCGGCCGCATGTCGCCGGTGGTGTTCTTCCGCGGCGTGCGCGAGGCCATGCTGACCGCGTTCAGCACCGCGTCGAGCAACGCCACGCTGCCCACCGCGCTGCTGGTGGCCGAGCGCGAGCTGAAGCTGCCGCCGCACGTGAGCCGCTTCGTGCTCACGGTGGGCTCCACCGCGAACCAGAACGGCACCGCGCTGTTCGAAGGCGTCACGGTGCTGTTCCTGGCGCAGTTCTACGGCGTGGAGCTGACGCTGCAGCAGCAGTTCTCGGTGGTGTTCGTGTGCATCCTCGGCGGCATCGGCACCGCGGGCGTGCCCGCCGGCTCGCTGCCGGTGATCGCGCTGATCCTCGGCATGATCGGCGTGCCCGCCGAGGGGCTCGGCATGATCCTGGGCGTGGACCGCCTGCTCGACATGTGCCGCACCACGCTGAACGTGACGGGCGACCTGGCGGCCGCGGTCGTGGTGTCGCGCGGCGAGCGGTCGGCGCCGGCCGACGTGGCGCTGGAAATCGCCGACGCATGAGCGCACCGCCGGGCAAGCCCGCCGCGTTCCGCATCGCGGTGATCGGCGGCGGCGTGAACGGGCTCGCCGCCGCGTGGCACCTGGTCTCGCACGGCGAGGAACGCGTGGCGCTGATCGAGCGCTTCCGCGTGGGTCACGATCGCGGCAGCTCGCACGGCGACGGCCGCATCACGCGCTCGACGTACGGCGACGCGCTGCACGTGCGGCTGATGCAGCACGCGCACGCCGAGGAGTGGCCGCGGCTCGAGCGCGACGCCGGCGAGCCGCTGATCCACCGGTGCGACGGCGCGTTCTTCGGCCCGCCGGACGGCGAGTTCGACGCGTACGCCGCCGCGGTGGCCGAGGCCGGCGCCGACGTGGAGCGGCTCGACGTGGCCGAGGCGCGGCGGCGGTTCCCCGCGTTCGCGTTTCCCGACGCGGCCGGCGTGCTGCACGACCGCACGGGCGGCGTGATCGCCGCCGCGCGCACCGTGCGTGCGCTGGCGCGGCGCGCGATCGTGCACGGCCTGCACGTGCTCGAGGACACGCGCGTGACCGCGGTGGACCGGTCGCGCGACCCGATCGAGATCGTCACCGACCGTGGCGTGGTGCGCGCCGAGCGCGTGATCGTGACCGCCGGCGCGTGGCTGGCCTCGCTCGTGCCCTCGCTCGCGCCGCGCGTGTCGGTGTGCCGGCAGCACGTCGGCTACTTCCGTCTCGACGCGCCCGCCGCCGCCGGGCGCCCTGGCGCGTTCCCGGTGTGGGTGTACCTGGGCGCCACCGCGAAGGACCACTACTACGGCCTGCCCGAGTTCGGCCGGCCGGGCATCAAGGCCGCGCGCCACGGCACCTCCGCCCTGGGCGACGACCCCGACGGCGACCGCACGCCGGCCGCGCCCGCGCTCGCGGACCTCGAACGCTTCCTCGGCGGCCAGCTCGCCACCCCGATCGCCGAACGCCTGCATGCCGAGACCTGCCTGTACACGAACACCGACGACGAGGACTTCGTGATCGGTCCGCTCGCCGACGATCCGCGCGTGGTGATCGGCTCGGCGTGCTCGGGGCACGGCTTCAAGTTCGCGCCGCTGACGGGCCGGCTGCTCGCGGAGCTGTCGCTGCACGGCCGCACGACGGTCGAGGCGTTCGAGCGGTCGCGAGCACGCTTCGCGCCCTGAGCCACCGCGCGCCGGCGATCAGCGCGGCGGCGCCCCCGTGAGCCCGTCGAGACGGCGACGCGCCTGCGCGTCGCCCGGAAAGCGCACGAGCTGCTCCTCGAGCCGACGCACCGCGCCGGCCCGATCGCCGCGCGCCTGCGCGATGTCGGCGAGCGCGATGCGGGCGTCGGGGTCGTCGGCGTAGTGCGCCAGCGCCCGCGTCGCGGCCGTCTCCGCCTCGGGCACGCGCCCCACCTGCAGCAGCGCGAGCGCACGCTTCGCCTGCACGCTCGCCAGGAACACCGCGTTCGACGTGTCGGGCTCCAGCGCCTCGGCGCGATCGAGCAGCGCGAGCCCCGCCGTGGTCGCCCCGGCGCGCAGCGAGTCGGTGCCCGCGAGCAGCGCGCGCATCGCGTCGGGCGCCAGCATCGACATGGGCGGCGTGCGCAGCGGCTGGTACTGCAGGATCGCCTCCACCGGCAGCGAGCGGTCGCGCCGCAGGTCCTCGAAGCTCGCCCAGCGCAGCGTGGTGTCGCGGTACCACACGCGGAACGCCTTGCCCTCCTCGAACGCGTAGTCGGTCATGCGCGGCCACACGTGCTTCACCAGGATCGCGCCCCGCGGCAGCGTCGGGCGCGCGCCCTGCAGCACGCGGCGGGTCTCGGCCACGAAGCGCTGCACGCGTGCGAGTCGCGGCAGGTCGAACGCCGCGCCGAAGTCGCTCCAGGCCTCGGCCACGCGCGGCGGCGCTCCCGGCGCGGCGAGCAGCGCGACCAGCCGCAGGCCGACCAGGGCGGCGAGCGACCAGCCGGCGTACGCACCGAGCAGCGCGGCCATCGCCACGCCGAGCCCGACCGTGGGCAGCAGCGCGCGGTAGCTGGCCCACGCCGGGTAGAGCTGCCCCGACGGCGCGGCGGTGAGCACGAACCACGCGAGCCCCCACGCCACCCACGGCAGCGCGTGGCGCAGCCGCTCGCGCCCCTCGACGTTCGCCGCGAGGGCCGCGAGCGCGATGAGCGCGAGCGCACCCGCCAGGCCCAGCACCGCGAGCGCCGGCGTCGCGGCCAGCAGGTCGGCGTTGCAGCCGTCGCGCAGCGCGCGCCACGAGCTCCACGCCAGCTTCACCGGCCACGCGGTGTTCGCTGCCTCCGGTGGCGCCACGGCCGCGATCGGCAGCTGCGCCGCGCGCGCAGACACCCGCGTGCACGGTCCACCACGCGGCCAGCAGCGCGCCGGCACCCGCGAGCGCGCGCCAGCGTCGGCCGCGCATCGCGAGGGCCGGCAGCGGCGCGAGCGCGAGCAGCGGCACCGCCGCGGCCGCGGTCTCCTTGCACAGCAGCGCCGCGGCCGCCGCGAGCGCCGCGAGCCACCAGCGTCCGCGCGCCACCGCGAGCAGCGCGAGCGACAGGCCCGCCAGTGCTCCCAGCTCCTGCGCACAACTCGGCCAGGCCAGCACCATGCGCGCGCCGTCCAGCATCAGCGGCGTGCCCGCCGCGACCGCCGCCGCCGGCCGCCCGATCGCCGCGCGCAGCGCCGCGTACAGCGCCAGCCCCGCGAGCGCGAACCCAAGCGCGTGCAGCGCCGCGATCACTCCCGGGTGCTCCAGCATCAGCGGCCCGAGCACGGCGTAGTAGAGCTGGCGCGCGAGCGGCCGCCAGTACAACCCGCCCCCGCCGCCGTCCAGCCACGAGGGGTTGCCGCGCAGCAGGCTGAAGTCGAGGAAGTCGAAGTCGTCGGCGAACGGCGTGCCCAGCGGCGTGCCGCGTGCGGCCCACAGCGTGGGCAGCAGCGCCAGCGGCACCAACCACGCCCAGCGGTCGCGCAGCAGCGGAGGCAGCGTCGGCGGAGCGGGCGTCACGGGGATGCGCGAGGCGGATCGGGCGGCCATGGGCGGGCAGGGTCGGCGAGGCCCGGCCGCGGCGCAAGCGCCGCGGGGCGCCCCCGGCCGCCCCCGGCGTGGTCAGGCTCCTGTCAAAAATATGCGTCCAAACACACATTCCGGCATCTCACGGGCCGTTGCGGACGATTCGGTCTTGCCTCGCCTCATCCGGCGTGACAGCGTCCGCGAGGCCTCACGGCTCCCCCCAACGCTTCCACCGCGGACCGGCTCGGCTGGCACCGCCCAGGAGATGACCCGATGCAGATCCGTACCCGCCTCTTCGCCGCCCTCGCCTTTGCCGCGCTCGCCGCCACGACGGCCGTCGCCGCCCCGCTGAACATGACGGTGGACAAGTCGCATTCCGAGGTCGGCTTCGACGTCCGCCACCTGTTCGCGAAGGTGCACGGCCGCTTCAACGACTTCAGCGCCGACATCGTGCTGGACCAGGCGAACCTGGCGAACTCGTCGGTGAACGCCACGGTGCAGGCGGGGACCATCTGGACGGACAACGAGCGCCGTGACGGTCACCTGAAGAGCGAGGACTTCTTCGCGGTGGAGAAGTACCCGACGCTGACCTTCAAGAGCACCAAGATCGCGCCGGCGGGCAAGGACAAGTTCAAGATGACCGGCGACCTGACCATGCGCGGCGTGACCAAGTCCGTCACGTTCGACGGCGAGATCCTGGGCGTCGGCGCCGTCGGCGTGGGCGGCCAGTCGTGGGGCACGCGCGGCGGCTTCACGGCCACCACGGTGGTGAACCGCAAGGACTTCGGCATCAACTGGAACAAGACGCTCGACAACGGCGGCATGATGCTGAGCGACGAGGTCACGATCACGCTGAACATCGAGGCGCAGGAGAAGCAGCCCGAGAAGAAGTGACCGGAGGCGCCCCGAGCGCCCGAGGCCCCGACGGCCACCCTCTCGCGAGGGTGGCCGTATGGTTGTGGAGCGGAGAGTGTTGCTGGCCCGGGGCGTGCAGCCCTGACCAGGCATGTCGAGCACGAGCGAACGCTTCGTGCCCCCGTTCTGTCCGCGAACCGATTGCCGCCACCACCGTTGCACCGAGCGCTGGCGCTGGAAGCGCTTCGGCTTCTACACCCGGCAGTGTGAACCGCGGCTCATCCCCCGGTTCCGCTGTGGACACTGCGGCACCACCTTCAGCACGCTGACCTTCTCCACCACCTACTACCTCACGCGCCCCGAGCTGCTGGTGCCGCTCTATTACCGCGTGCTGGCCTGCTCGG
>JBGAMH010000142.1:0-11858 GCA_044223135.1 Candidatus Eiseniibacteriota bacterium
GCACGTCCTGGCGGCGGATCTGCTGCACGAGCGCCATGCTCACCGCGGCGAGCACGGCGACCGCGGTCACCCCGACGGCGGCCACGCGCGGCGACACCCGGGGCACGAACTCGCCCAGCGCACGCGACAGCGCGTCGCGCGTCGCGGCCGCGCTCGCGAAGCGCTTCGCCGGCTCGCGCGCGAGCGCACGCTCCACCACGCGGGCGATCGCCGCGGGCACGCCCTTGCGCGAGGCGCCGAGTGCCGTGCGTTCGCCGCGCGCGAGCTTGTCGCGAAGCTCGGCGACGCTCATCGCCTCGATGGGATAGCGGCCCGTGAGCAGGCGGTGGAGCAGAACGCCCAGCGCCCACAGGTCGTCCGCGGGTGTCGCGGGCGCGCCGGCGAGTCGCTCGGGCGACGCGGCGAGCGGCGTGCCGAGCGCGGCACCCATCGCGTCCTCGTCGGAGGCGGTGCCGAAGTCCATGAGCACGACGCGCTCGGCGGCCGCCGCGGCGCGTCCCCCGCCGGGCGCGCGCGTGGTGTCGACCACGGCGTCGGCGTCGCGTTGCGTCGTCTCCAGCATCACGTTGCGCGTGGTGAGATCGCCGTGCACGACGCGCACGTGGTGCACGGCGTCGAGCGCCGAGGCCACGTCGCGCGCGATGCGCGCGGCTTCGCGCGGCTCGAACGGGCCGCACGCGTCGAGCCGCTCCTCCAGCGTCTCGCCGCGGATGCGTTCGCTCCAGATGCCGGCGCGGTCGTCGCGCAGGTCGGCGCCGTACACCACGAGCACGTTCGGATGCCGCACGCGGGCGAGCGCACGCGCCTCGTCGAGCCAGCGCAGGGTGCCGGCGCGCGCGCGGCGCAGCTTCAGCGCCACCTCGCGTTCGAGCGCGGGATCCCACGCCAGGAACACCTCGCCGAACGTGCCCTCGCCGAGCCGGCCGAGCACACGCAGCGAGCCCCACGCGAACAGCGCGGGCGGCACCGGCGCGCGCGGCGGCTCGTCGTGTTCACCCGTCGCAGCGAACGCGGCGGCCACGTCGGCGAGCAGCGCCATGTGGTCGAGCGAGCGGCTCGTGGCGTCCATCGGACCGTCTTGATCGGGCTTGGCGGCGCGCGCGGGCCGCGCGGCCGGCGCGTGGTCGGTCAGCTCGAGCGCGGCCTCGAGCAGCGCGTCTTCACTCGGCGTCCGGTGCATCCATCGCCTTCGTCATGGCCACGAGCGCGCGCATCTCGGCGTGCGAGTAGCCGAACTCCAGGCGCAGGATCACGGCCTCGCGCTGCAGCGCATCGAGCCCGGCGAGCGCGCCCTCGTAGGCGGCGAGTCGTTCGCGGCCGAGGAGGCGCTCGAGTTCGCTCACCTGAGTGGGGCCGTCGTCATCGAGCAGCGGCAGGTGTTCGGGCCGGCGGCGCGAGCGGCGAACCTCGTCGCGCACCACGTTGAGCAGGATCGTGCGCAGGTACGCGAGGAACGCGCCCTCGCGGCGGGGCTCGAACTCGTGGATGCGGCTCAGCGCGCGCACCAGCGTCACCTGCACGAGATCGTCGGTCTCGGACAGCGCGCGCGCGTCACCGGGCAGCCGCCGGTGCGCCCAGCGCCGCAACGCGGGCAGGAAACGGGCGCACAGCGCGTCGCGGGCACGCTCGTCGCCGCCGCGCGCCTGCTCCAGCAGGTGCGCCGTGGCGCCGAGTTCGACGGGCGTCTCGTACGGGGAGTCCGACATGGGCGGCGGAAAGCGTAGACGTCCGCCGACCACGCGGGACAGCACGAAAGTACGAACTCGCCCGCGGGGGCACCGTGCGCGCTTCCCCCGACGCACGACACGGCGAAGCACCCCCGCGGGAACGGGTCGGGATGCCCGCGGCCGGCGGCCACGCGTCAGCCATGGGCCGGCATCCCAACGCGGCCGCGCGGTTCACGGCACGAGCAGCGCGGCTCCCGGGCCGCTCACCGTCATGGCCTTGGAGAGCACGCCCGCGCCCACGCTGTAGGTGCCGGGGCGCAGGTAGATCACGCTGTTCGCGGGCGACGTTCCGTAGGCGGCGGCGAACGTGGTGAACGGGTTGTTGCCGGTGCCGATCTGGACGAGCCCGCCGAAGGCGGGGTTCACGAACTCCATCTCGCCTACCATCGCCGGTTCGATTGTCGGAACGGGCTGCGGAGCCGAACAGGCGGTGGTCGTGGCGATGCCGATCGGGTCCGATGCCGTCGCGCAGGGCTCGTGCTGCTCGGGCACCTTCGCCAGGAACGAGTTGTTCAGCACGCTCTGCACCGTGACCCAGTCGTTCCAGTCGCCGAGATCCTGGTTCGCGGGCCCCACCGCGTCGCACCAGCTGTTGTTGTTCGCGGGGCCTTCGTCCAGGTCGTGCGCCACGACGCCCGAGACGACGCCGTTGCAGTTCCAGTCCACGGGGCTCATCCCGAGCCCGATCGCCTCGTCCAGCGCGCCCTCGTTCACGTCGGGCATGCGGCCGTTCGAGTAGTCGAGATCCTTGAAGCGGTTCCAGGCGCTGGCCAGCCCCAGGCACTGCATGTGGGTGCGCACGCCGTTCAACTGGTAGGCGTAGCTCATGACGCTGGCGTACACCGGCGGCGAGTTGCCCACGTCGACGGGGTTCTTCGAGCCGCCGTGGTTCAGCCCCATGTTGTGTCCCAGCTCGTGCGCGAACGTGGAAGCGCGATCCCACGGCGTGCCCACTTCGTTCGCGAACGAGCCGAGCGTGACGATCAGGTCGTAACCGGGTCGCGTGGCCAGCCCCGAGCTCCCGATCGGACGACCGTCTTCCGTGTAGTCGTGCCCGAACAGGCAGTAGTGCCAGCCCGCCTGCCCGAGGTGCTGGAAGGAGACCGACTTGATCGAGTTGTACGTCCCGGGCCCGGTGGCGCTGAAGAAGTCGTTCGGGTTCGGCCCGTCCACCAGCGTCGTGATCTCGGGCACCGCCTGGTCGATCACCACGTTCAGCGTGATGCCGTGCGTCGCGTACATCTGCACCACGGCATCGATCTCGGCCTGCGCCGGGCGATGGCTGTGCGTGAGGTCCTGCATCCAGTCGAGCTCCACGTTGATCGTGCCCGCCGCACGCGCCGGCCGCGCCCCGAGCGTGAACGTCGCCAGCAGCAAGCCCACCGCCACGAGCGACGCCTTCACTGCAGGCTCACCAGCACCAGCACGAGGCCGGTGCCGGTCTCCAGCGACGTCATCGCCTTGCCGATCGTGGCGCCGTACGCGCGGTCGCGATCGGTTGCGCGCATCGCATGGCCCGCGCGCACCGCGGTCGTGAGCAGGTCGCCTGGGCGGATCGCGCCGTTCGCGGCGTCGCACTTCACCCATACGCGGCCCGACATCGCGACGCTCGCTCGCCCGGCGCGGTCGAAGCTGTGGCCCGACAGGATCACCGCGGCGTCCAGCCCGTTCGCGCCGCTCACCACGCCAGCCACGCGCGAGGAGTACGCCTCGTCGCACACGCGCAATGCGCCGTCGGCGCCGCCATCGATCATCACCACGGTGCCGGGCTCGATCGCGGACTCCTTCACGGGGAAGCTCTCGGCCAGGTCGGCGCCCAGGATCTGCAGCGTCTTCACCTGCGCGAGGCCGTTCGAATAGAGCGCCGCGCCGCCGCCGGTGTTCTGGAAATAGCCGCCGTAAGAGCCCGCCGCGCTCGTGGTGCCCCAGACGCCTTCGGCCGTCGACGAAATCGCGCGCACCGCGGACGACGTGTTCGAGATGGCGAGGCAGCCGTACGAGTTCACTGAGACCGCCGACATGCCGGGGGCGCTGGTGGAGTGCCCAAACACACCGGCGCCGCTCACGCTGACGCCTTCGACGCCGTAGTTGTTCGTGCCCTCGCCGCGGACTCCGGCGCTGGCGGAGTTCGACGACAACGTGTTGCCGTACACGCCGGCGTTCGTGCCCGAGGGCGGAATCAGGCCGGCGCCGTACGTGCCGTACACGCCGAAGCCGCCGCCGCTCGTGCCGAGCACGCCGTACTGCGTGCCCTTGCCCTCGACGCCGGCGATCGAGCCCTGCCCGTACACGCCGTCGTGGCCACTGGAGAGCCCCTTCACACCCGGGTTGGCGCTGCCGACGCCGTACACGCCGGCGTAGTCCCCCGAGCTGGCCGTGTTCGACGTGAAGTAGCCGCCCACCGCGCCGCCGGCGCCCGCGACGCCCGTGCCCGTGGGGCTCGCGCTCGCCACGCCCCACACGCCCACGGTGTTGCCGGTCGCGGAGCTGTTCACGCCCTTCACGCGTTCACGTTGCCCTCGCCGATCACGCCGATGCCGTTGGGGCTGGAGACGGCCTTGCCGTACGCGCCGATCACCTGGCCCGTGGTGCCGAGCGCCTCGCCCAGCACGCCGCCCGAGTTGGTGGCGGTGGTGGCCGATGTTCCGTGGATCGCGAAGAACGCACCGGTGGTGGCGTTGTTCGTGATGCGGAACGCGTCCTGCGCCGCCGACGTGACGGGCCCCACGAACGGCAGCGCGAAGCCGCCGCCACCGGGCGCGGTGAGTGCGAACAGCGCATACGGCGACGGCGTGAGCGCCTGGCGCGGTCCGAGCGTCGTGAAGCCCGCGTCGCCGTTGCACTGCACCGACACTTCGAGCCACCGCGCGTTCCCGTCGAACACGCCGACTCCGAAGTCGAGCGGCACGGTGAACTGCCCATTCTCGGTGAGGTTCGTCGCGGGCGCCAGCGTGGGCCCGACCTGTGCGCCACCACTGGCCTGATCGAAGAGCTTGAACTGGAACGAGCAGGGTCCGCTGCCCGGGATGCCGTTGCGGTCGAGGCTGCCCTGGTACGTGAACGCGGTGCCCACGGGCGCCGCGAGCGGTGCCGAGGCGAACGCGATCGAAACGAGAACGAGACTGGCCAGGAACGCGCGCTTCATGGACGACCTCCCGCATCGAGACGAACGAAACGGGTCACCGCGCGATCGGAGCCCGCATGGAGTTGCACGAAGTAGAGGCCGCTCGCCACCGCCGCGCCGCGCCGGTCTTGGCCATCCCAGGTCACGCGGTGGCGGCCGGCGGGCAGCACGGAGTTCTCAAGTTCCCTCACGAGGCGCCCCTCGACATCGACCACGCGCACCACGACGCGGCGCGCGTCGGGCAACTCGAAGCGCACACCCGTGGGCCCCGCGGACGGATTCGGCGCCGGGGCGAGCAGGCGCAGGGCCGTGACCGGCGGCGCGGGTGCATCGGGCGCGCCCACCCCGCCGAGCCCGGGCTCAATGCCCCAGAAGCCCCCGATCAGCCGATAGCCCGCACCGACGAGTTGGCCCGCGTCGGGCTGGCCGACTGTGCCACCCACGCGGTACGAGCCCGCGCGCAGCGTGTCGATACTGCCGCCATCGACTGTGAACCAGCGGCGCTGGTAGGGCGCCGCCGGTGCGCGCGCCGGCACGACCGCGACCAGCAGGAGCGCAACGGCGAAGAAGCCGCCAGACGAATGCCGCATCGAGGAGCCTCCCGACGAGCGGCAGGCCCTCGCCGGACGACGGCGACCTGGCGCTCACGGAATGCCCAACGAAGGTTCCACGCGAACCGAACGCAGACTCGGTGAGATTTGTGCACGGGCCGGAGGCGGGCCGCGACACCGGGTGCAGCGGGTGGGACTACCGACTCCGGCGACGGGGGGCGCCCGAACGGACGGTTCGTGCGAAGGACGATTGGTGCGCGGCTTCGCCCCGCGCCCGTTCACTCCATGCGATCGCCGGCCTTGCGCCCACCGCACCTACCTCGCCGTGTCGATCGCCTTCATCGCGCCCTCGGGGTAGCGCGAGCCCACGGCGGCGCCCTTCGGCACCACCTCGTCGAGCCACGCCGTCTCTTCGCCCGTGAGCCACACCTTCGTGGCCGCCACGTTCTCCTCGAGCCACTTCACGCGCTTCGTGCCCGGGATCGGCACGATGTCCTCGCCCTTCGAGAGTAGCCACGCGAGCGCCACCTGCCCCGGCGTGCAGCCCTTCTTCGCCGCCAGCTCCTTGACCGGCGCGACCAGCTTCTGGTTCGCGGCCATCGCGTCGGCGGCGAAACGCGGGTTCGTGCGGCGCCAGTCGTCCGCAGCGAGCGACTCCAGCGACGCGATCGCGCCCGTCAGGTAGCCGCGCCCGAGCGGGCTGTACGCCACGAAGCCGATGCCCAGCTCGCGGCAGGTCGCCAGCGAGCCGTCCTCGTGGTCGCGCGTCCACAGCGAGTACTCGCTCTGCAGCGCCGTGATCGGATGCACCGCGTGCGCGCGGCGGATGGTCGCCGGCCCCGCCTCCGACAGGCCCAGGTAGCGCACCTTGCCCGCCTTCACGAGTTCGGCCATGGCGCCCACGGTCTCTTCGATCGGCACGTTCGGATCGACCCGGTGCTGGTAGTAGAGGTCGATGTGGTCGGTGCCCAGCCGCTTGAGCGACCCGTCGCAGGCGCGCCGGACGTTCTCGGGGCTCGAGTCGAGGCCGGCCATCTTGCCGTCCTCGTACCGGAACCCGAACTTGGTGGCGATCACCACGCGCTCGCGCACGCCCTTCAGCGCGCGGCCCACCAGCTCTTCGTTCGTGAACGGCCCGTAGATCTCCGCCGTGTCGAAGAACGTGACGCCCAGGTCCAGCGCGCGCCGCAGCGTGGCTTCGGCTTCCACCGGGTCGGCGGCGCCGTACGCCCACGTCATGCCCATGCAGCCGAGCCCCATTTCGGACACCACGAGGCCCTGCGTGCCCAGTTTTCGTTCGTGCATGTGGTTCGTGCTCCTTTCGCGACCGCCGAGTGGACACCCGCGACGGGGGCGGGCGCAAGAAATGGCCGCTCGGGGTGCACGATCGATCCCTCGGCGATGGCGCTCGAAAGTGGCTCCGTCGACGACGGCGTTTGCGCGGGATTCGGTGGGACGACTGGCCGCGCGGCCAGTGGCCCCATCGACTGGGCCGGAATCGACACATTGGATGGGACAACTGGGTTCGGACCCAGTTCGCTTGTCGAAGGCTTGATGGGCGCCGGGCGAATCGGTGTGGGAACGAGTGCGTCCCTCACGCTCGCCCGAGATGCGCCCCGGGACCGGACTCCCGTTCTCCCGACGTCGCACGTCGCGAACGCCGCCCTTGAACGCCGACGAGCCGCGGCGTTTGCTCCGTCGACCCCGAGCGATCGTCGACACACACGGAGATCGCCATGAATGCGCGCCGCGCCCACCATCGACTCCTGCTCGCCGCCGGGTTCGCGGCGTCCGCCCTCTTCGCCATCACGCCCGCCCGCGCAGACGACGGCGGCATCGCAAACGTCGGTGGCGCGGTCCGACTGCTGCAGGACCAGGGCAACGTGCGCATGGTGTCGGAGAAGGTGGTCGCCGTCGTCAACCGCGATTCCGCGATCGTGGACTGCATCTTCGTGCTGAAGAACGAAGGCCCCGCGGACTCCGTGTGGATCGGGTTCCCGGATGAGTCGAGCGGCCCCGACGAGTCCGTCGCCGACGGTGAATTCCCGGGGCCCATGCCGCCGTTTCGAAGCTGGGTGGACGGTGTGGAGGTGGCGTGCACGCCGATGCCCGACGCCGACTTCGAGAAGTACGCCAACGATGATCGGTTCTGGTGGACCAAGCGCGTCTACTTCCCCGCCGGGGCCACGCGTACGGTGCGGGATCGGTACGTCGGCGGCATCGGCTTCGAAGTCACCGGCCACCGATGGTTCGAGTACATCCTGTGGAGCGGCGCCAGCTGGAAGGGTCCGATCGGCTCGGGCGAGATCGAGGTCCGCCTGAAGGGCATCCGACCGAACTGGATCATGCGGACCAGCCCTCCCGCACGGCGGCGCGGGAACTCGCTGTTCTGGAGCTTCCGCGACCTGGAGCCCGTCCGCGGCATGGACGCCGACGCGGGGTACATCAGAGTGGAGTGGTGGCCCCCCGACGCGCGCAGGCGCTGGGAAAAGCAGTATCCCCCGTCGGAGTGACCCCCCCACTACTCCACGCGCACCACCGTCCGCACGGTCACGCCGTCCGGCGTCGCGAGTCGCGCGAAGTAGACGCCCGGCCGCACCGCGACGGGTCGCCACGCCAGCGCATGCTCGCCCGCGGCGTGCTCGCCGTCGGCCAGCGTGGCCACGCGGCGGCCCGCCACGTCGAGCACGTCGAGCCGCGCGTGCATCGCGCGCGGCAGCACGAAGCGCATCGTCACCGCGCCTCGCGACGGGTTCGGCGCCGGTGCGGTGAACGTCACGCGGGACGGCGCCGCGCCCGCCCGCGGGCCGGCACCCGCCACCGCGCCGCACGTGGCCAACGGCACCCCGGTGATCACGCGGATCTCGTCGGCGCCGCTCACGACGCTCGCGGCGAACGTCACCGTGCGACGGTCCGCCGACAGTTCGATCGTGTCGGCGTCCGCGCCGCCGAACTCCGCGCCGCGCGCCGCCGCCTCGGGATAGACCATGCCCGGCGCGCCGAGTCGGATAGACCATGCCCGGCGCGCCGAGTCGCGCATCCGACGCCGCCATCGCGGCGCCCGTCACGATCACGCCCAGCACGTTCGTGTCGAACGTCACCGCGCCGCGCGCGCGGCCACCGCCCGCCGGCGGATCGAAGTGCAGCACGTGGCTGTCCACCCACAGGCCCGAGTCGAGCGCGGCCGCCGTGAACTGCGCCGTGTCCGCCACCACCGCCGGCATCGCGATGTCCACCGGCAGCGGCGACGCCAGGAACACGTCGCGCCGCTCGCCGATCGCCCACAGGCTGTCGGCACTCTCGAACGCGCCGTCGGCCAGCGACACCGGTTGCCCGTGCCGCCGCGCCGCGCCCTGTTCGGCGATCACGCCCGCGGCCACGCCGCGCGCGAAGTCCGGCACGATCGTGCCCGCACCCGCCGCCGGCGCCGGGCCGCGGCCGCCGGCCACGCGGATCTGCTCACCCGAGAAGCCGTCGAAGCAGAACGTGGTCAGGGCCACGCGTCCGCCGCCACCGCCACCGCCCAGTCCGCCGCCGTCGCCGCCGCTCGCATCGAGCGAGCCCGTGCCCGTGACGACCGCGGCGCTCATCCACAGGCTGCCGCCCGCGCCGCCGCCCGGATCGAAGCCCGCGCCACCCGATACCGCGGTCTGCCCGCGCGCGCTCACCGTGCCGTCCACGCGCAGCGTGCCCGCCACGTCCAGCCGCAGCGCACCGCCGCCCGCGCCGCCCGCGTTGACGTCGTTCGCGCCGCCACTGCCGAACGTCACCGGCTGCGGCGCGAAGCCATACGTGGGCCCGCTCGGGTTCTGCGCCAGGCCGCCGCCGCCGCGTCCCGCGTGGCTGCCGCCCGACGCGAGCGTGGCCGGCACGCCCGCGCCCGGCCCTTCGCCCGCGTTGTAGCCGCGGCCCGCCACCGACACCGCGCCGTCGGCTTCCACGTGCACGCCGCCCTGCACCGTCAGGTGAAGCGTCGTGCGCCGCGCCACGCCCAGCACGCCGCGTCCGCGCACGCGCACGTGGCCCGGCACGGTGGTCACCGAGTCCGGCATCTCGGTGATCGCGTCGGCCACCACGCCGCCGTTGTCCACGCGCAGCTCGCCCAGCGCTTCGTCGGTGTCACGCGTCCACGCCGTGCCCGCACCGCCGTGCGTGGCCGACGACGCGCCGAGCCCGCCATGCGCGCGCATCGCGCCCGCGAACGTGCTCGCGCCGTACTCCACCGCGATGCGTCCGCCACCACCGCCACCGCCCTGCGCGCCGCCTCGTCCGCCGCTCGCGTCGAACGCGCCCGCGCCCGCGAGCGATCCCGCCGTGGCCCACACGCTGCCACCCGCGCCGCCGCCCGGATCGAAACTCGCCCCCGTGGACACCGCCGAGTCGCCGCGCGCGCTCACCTCGCCGTCCACCGTGAGTGCGCCCGTCACCACCAGTCGCAGCACGCCGCCACCGCGTCCGCCGGCGTTCACGTCGCTCGCGCCGCCACTGCCGCGCTGCACGGGCGACGCGAACTCGTCGTACGTGGCGCCGCTCGTGGAATTGCCCGTCCACCCGCCGCGTCCGCCGTGGCTGCCGCCGCTCGCCGCCGTGCCGCCGGTGCCCGCCCCCGGCCCCAGGCCCGCCGCGAAGCCGCGGCCGTCCATCGTGATCGCACCGTCGGGCTCCACCATCGCGTCGCCCTCAACCGTCAACGCGAGCGAGCGATCCGCCACGCCCGCCAGCGCGCCGCCGCGCCGCACGCGCAACGAGCCCGGCACCGTCGTCACCGTGTCGACGCACTCCGTGCCCCGGCGCGACGACAGGCCGGCGTTGTCCACCACCAGCGCGCCGAGCGCTTCGTCGGTGTCGCGCGTCCACGCCGTGCCCGCGGCGCCCGACGTGAGCGCGCTCGCGCCCGCGCCGCCCGCCACGCGCCACGTGCCGGCGAACGTGGACGATCCGAACTCCACCGCCACGCGACCGCCGCCACCACCGCCGCCCAGCCCGCCGCCGCGACCACCGCTCGCGTCGAACGCACCCGCGCCCGCGAGCGAGCCCACCGTGGCCCACAGGCTGCCGCCCGCGCCGCCGCCCGGATCGAACGCCGCCCCCGTGGACACCGCCGAGTCGCCGCGCGCGCTCACCTCGCCATCCACGCGCAGCGCACCGGTCACGACCAGCCGCAGCGCGCCACCGCCGCGGCCGCCCGCGTTCACGTCGCTGCCGCCGCCGCTGCCCATCTGCGCCGGCGCGAGGAACGCGTCGTACGTCGGACCGCTCGCGGGCGTCGAGTTCCATCCGCCGCGGCCGCCGTGGCTCGCGCCCGACGCAAACGAGCTGTTCACGCCCGCGCCGGGCCCTGCGCCCGCCGCGTATCCGCGGCCGTCCACCGCGATCGCCGCGCCCGCTTCCACCGTGGCGTCACCCTGCACGGTGAGCGCGAGCGAGCGGCCGGGCGGCGTGCTCACGATGCCGCCCGCGCTCACGATCAGCGCGCCCGGCACCGTGGCGACCGAATCCGCCGGCTCCATCGCGCGACGCGTCGCGAGTGCGCCGTTGTCCACGCGCAGCGTGCCGAGCGGCGCGCTCGCGAGCTTCGTCCACACCGTGCCCGCCGCGCCTGCCGTGAGCACGTTCGCGCCCGCGCCGCCCGTCGCGCGCATCACACCCGCGAACGTGCTCGCGCCGAACGTCACCGCCACGCAGCCACCGCCGCCACCGCCACCCAGCCCGCCGCCGCGACCACCGCTCGCGTCGATCACCCCCGCCCCCGCGAATGTGCCCGCGCTCACGTGCACGGCGCCGCCCGCGCCGCCGCCCGGATCGAATCCCGCGCTCGTGGAGATCGCCGAGTCGCCACGCGCCGTGAGTTCGCCGTCCACGCGCAGCGTGCCGCCCACCGCCATCCGGATCGCGCCGCCGCCGCGCCCGCCCGCGTTGACGTCGCTGCCGCCGCCGCTGCCCGGCTGGGTCGGCGCGACGAACGCGTCGTACGTCGGCCCGCTTGCCGTGGTCGTGTTCCATCCGCCGCGCCCGGCGTGGCTGGCGCCCGAGGCGAAGGAGCCGTTCGCGCCCGCGCCCGGACCCGTGCCCGCCGCGAAGCCGCGGCCGTCCGCGCGCACGCGGCCGCCCGCCACGATCGTGGCGTCGCCCGTGATCGTGAGCGTGAGCGAATCGAGCAGCGCGCCCGTGAGCGTGCCGCCCGACGAGACGAGCAGGCTCTCGAAGCGGTGCGGGCCGATCACCACCAGCGCGCCGCCCGCGTTCACGATCACCGCGCAGTCCTCGCGCGAGAGGTCGGCGGCGCGGACCGTGTCGGCCGCGGTCACGCGCAGCGTGCACGGCGGGGCGAGCACGGCCGCGCGAGTCGCGGCCGGGAGGGCCGGGACGAGGACGGCGACGACCCCGGCGAGGAGCGGTGGTGCGAGGCGGAGGCGGGTCATGCCCCGCTCGTTTGCCCACCCACCCGCGTCTCCC
>JBGAMH010000143.1:0-11854 GCA_044223135.1 Candidatus Eiseniibacteriota bacterium
TGGAGGCGATCCTCGCTGGCCTGCGCTGGATGGGGCTCGCGTGGGACGAAGGCCCCGGCCACGGGGGCGAGCACGGCCCGTACTTCCAGACGCAGCGCCAGGCGCTCTACCGCGAGGCGCTCGACCGGCTCGTCGCCGCCGGCCGCGCCTACCCGGCGTACGAGACGGCCGAGGAACTGGAAGCGCTGCGCGAGGCGCAGATCGCGCGCGGGGAGGACCCGCGCTACGACGGCCGCGCGCGCACGCTGACCGCCGCGGACCGCGCGCGCCTGGAGGCCGAGGGGCGCCGGCCGGCGTGGCGGTTCCGCCGCCCGGACGACGGCGAGGTGGCGTGGGAGGACGTCGTGCGCGGCCGCGTGGCGTTCCAGGCGAACGTGCTCGACGACTTCGTGCTGGTGCGCTCCGACGGGCTGCCCACGTACAACTTCGCGTGCGTCGTGGACGACGCGCACATGGCGATCACGCACGTGATCCGCGGTGACGACCACATTTCGAACACGCCGCGCCAGCTCATGCTGTACGAGGCACTCGGCCACGCGCCCCCCGTGTTCGCGCACGCGTCGATGATCCTGGGCCCGGACGGCAAGCGCCTGTCCAAGCGCCACGGCGCCACGTCGGTCGAGGCGTTCGGCGAACTGGGCTTCGTGCCCGAGGCCATGGTGAACTTCCTCGCGCTGCTCGGCTGGGCGTACGACGGCCAGCGCGAGGTGTTCACGCTGCAGGAGCTCGAGCAGCTCTTCTCGCTGGAGCGCGTGGGGGCGAACCCGGCCGTCTTCAACGTGGAGAAGCTGGAGTGGATGAACGGCCAGCACCTGAAGCGCCTGGACGAGGCCGACCGCACCGCGCGCGTGACGGCGTTCCTCGCGGCGCGTGGCCACGACCTGTCCGCGCGGAGCCCCGAGTGGCGCACCGGGTTCGTGCGCGCGCTCGGCGAGCGACTGCGCACGCTCGCCGACGCCGAGACCGTGGGCGCGTTCGCGCTCGCGGACACGCTCGAGATGGAGCCGGCCGCGTGGGCCGACCTGCTCGGTCGCGCGGGGGCCGGGCCGCGGCTGGCCGCGCTCGCGGACCGGCTCGCGGCCGACGCGGAGTGGACGCTCGCGAGCGTGGAGGCGGCCACCCGTGGCCTGGCGGGCGAACTCGGGGTCAAGCCCGGCGAGGTGATCGCCCCGGCGCGCGTGGCGCTGACCGGGCGGTCCACGGCGCCCGGCATCTTCGACGTGATCTGGCTGCTGGGCCGCGAGCGCAGCGTGGAACGGCTGCGGAGCGCGGCCGAGCGGTGGGCGGCGGAGTCCGAACACGCCCGCGCCTGAAGTGCGCTTGCGTCCCGCGCGGGGGCGCTGCTAGATTCCCGCGCGCTCTTTGCCCGGTAGTGTAACGGCAGCACGACAGGTTCTGGCCCTGTTAGTCGAGGTTCGAATCCTTGCCGGGCAGCCAGTTCGAACGCAGCCGCCGTCCTCGACGGCGGCTGCGGGCTTCTCGGAGGAGCATGCCGTACGCGGGTCTTGACCCTGTCGGGTGCGAATCAGTATCGTGCCCGCCGCTTCGACCGCACGGGGCACCTCCAGCCTTCGTGGCGCTATCGTCTAGGGGTCCAGGACGGGTGGTTCTCAGCCATCAAACCGGGGTTCGAATCCCCGTAGCGCTACCAATCGTGATCGCGGCGGCCCGTGAGCGCTTCGCGCCCGCGGGCCGCGCGTCTTCAGCGCGGCGACCCGGCGGGCTTCGGCCCCAGGTCCAGCACGCCGTTCCCCTGTGCGTCGAGCGCCAGCTGCACCCGCGTGTGCCCGGTGGAATCGGCGAGCACGACGCGCGGCCGGCCGGCTTCGTCGACCTCGAACCGCGCGCGATGCACCCACGCGGAATCGCTCAGGCGCAGCACCGGCGTGCCGTCGGCGCGCAGCATCGCGTACAGCCGCGGCTGTCCGTTCGCGTCGTCGAGCCGCAGCGCGGGCAGCCCGTCGTCGCGCACCATCAGCGCGGCGCGTCGCCGGCCGGCCGAATCGCGCACCGCGAACTCGCGCGCGTCCAGGCGCGGGCGTGGCGCGAAGTTCCACACGATCAGCACCAGCCAGCCGCACGCGAGCATGGCGGTCACGCCGCCGAGCCGGCGCACACGGCGCTCCAGCCGTTCCAGCCGGATCTCCGATTCGTCCATCGCGTCCTCCGCGGAGCGCGGCGTGTTCCGCCGCCGACCTGCGGCACGAGCGCCGCGCCGCGCATCCTAGCCGTCCGCGGCGGGGCGTGCGCATGAGCCGCTGGCCCTCCACGGTCACGGTGACCGGCGCGCTCGGTTTCGTCGCCGACCGGCTGATCCCGCACCTGCTCGACCGCGGCTCGCGCGTGCTCGCGCTCGTGCGGCCCGGGCGCGACGCGACGGTGCTCGAACGCTCCGGCGTGGAGATCCGCCGCGGAGACCTGTCGCGGCCCGAGACGCTCGAGCACGCGTTCGAGGGCGCCGACGGCGTCGTGCACCTGGCGGGCATGTCGCTGACGCCGGGCTTCGTGCCGGCCATGCAGCGCGCGCGCGTGCGCGTGGGCGCATTCGTCAGCTCGGCCGGTGTCTACACGAAGCTCCCGAGCAAGCCCGCCGAGGCCAAGCGCCAGGGCGAGCGGTCGCTCGTGGGCTCGGGACTGTCGTGGACCGTGCTGCGCCCGAGCATGATCTACGGCACGCCGCGCGACCGGAACATCATCCGGCTCGTGCGCTGGATCGACCGCTTCCCGGTGGTGCCCGCGCCGCTCGGCGGCGTCACGCCGCAGCAGCCCGTGCACGTGGACGATCTCGTGCAGGCGATCCTCGCTTCGCTCGAACGCGACGCGGCGGGGGAGCAGGCGTTCGACGTCGGCGGCCCGGAAGCGATGCCGCTGCGCGCGATGATCCACGAGATCGCCCGCGCGATGGGCCGCCCGGCGTGGGTGCTGCCCGTGCCCCTCGCTCCGGCGCACGGGGCCGCCGTGCTCGCCCGGCGCTGGCGCGTGCCGTTTCCCGTCCGCCCCGAGCAGGTGCTGCGGCTGACGGAGTCCAAGGCGGTCGACATCGGCCCGGCCCGGCGCGACCTGGGCTTTTCGCCCCGATCGTTCCGGGACGGCATCGCGGCCGAGGTCGGACTGTGGCGGGAAATGCGTTGATCCACGGGGGGCTCCGGGGCGTGCTCCGCCGGGGCTCGCGGGGCGCGGAAAGCCCCGAAACATGGTGATTCCGCTCACCCGTGAACCTCGGCTAACTCTTTTCCGTGCCTTTGCTTGACCCGTTCGGGTCGCCCGCCTAGACTCCGGCACTCGCTTCTCAGTTCTGCCATCGGCGCGGGCTCTCCCAATACCCCACTCGCGCCGTGGAGCCGGCTGTCCGATAACGCTTCGGGTTCTGCCGACGGGCGTACGCCTGCCGGAGATGCCCCGTCGTGACCAGGTCGGACCGCGCCGGTTCTCTCATGCCGAACGCGGTGCCGGAGGGGCTCCGCCTTTCGCGATCTGGTTGTGGTCCCACCCGGGAGAGTTACTCAGCGACTCGGCGGCCCCCGTCGCCGGAACGAACCATGGGATTTCGGAAAGCGCCTCGATTCCTGCTGCTGACGATCGGCTATGCCGCCATCGTCAACTTGGCCTACGTGGCCGGCCTGGTCCTCCGCTTCGAGGGCCAGGTGCCCGCGGTGTGGTGGTCCCGCTACCAGGAAATCGCGCCCGCGTTCACGCTGCTGTCGCTGCTCGGCTTCTTCGTGGCCGGCCTGTTCCACGGGCTGTGGCGCTACGCGAGCACCGTGACGCTGTTCCAGATCTTCAAGGGCGTCACGCTGAGCGCCGCGTCGCTCGTGGTGCTCGTGTTCTTCTCGCCCGAACGCATGTTCCCGCACAGCGTGATCGTGCTGACGTGGCTGTGGGAACTGGTGCTGGTGGGCGGCGTGCGGTTCGCGTGGCGCCTGTCGCGCGAGCGCGTGCTGGGCCCGTTCAACACGCACGCGGTGCCGGCGCTGGTCGTGGGCGCGGACCACACGGGCGTGCACCTGGTTCAGGAGATGCGCCGCCACCTTTCGGGCGAGGAGTCGCTCACGCCGGTCGGCTTCATCGACGACGACGAGCGGCTCACCGGGCACCTCGTGGAAGGCCTGAAGGTGCTCGGCACGATCGGCGACCTGCCGGCCGTGCTGCGCGAGAAGCACGTGGAGATGGTGGTGGTGTCCGACCCCGACATCCCGGGGCGCGTGCTGCGCGAGATCGCGCGCGTGTGCAGCGAGTCCAGCGTGCGCGTGAAGACGCTGCCCGGGCTCTCCGACATCCATCACAGCAACCGACCCACGCTCGCGCAGATGCGCGACATCCGCATCGAGGACCTGCTCGGCCGCGAGCCGGTGCACCTGGACCTCGACGAGGTCGGCGGCTTCCTGCGCGGTCAGCGCGTGCTCGTCACCGGCGCGGGCGGTTCGATCGGCTCGGAGCTCGCGCGCCAGATCGGCGAGTTCGGACCCAGCGAGCTGGTGCTGCTCGACCACGCCGAGAACGGCCTGTACTTCATCCACCACGAACTGCTCGCGCACCGGCCCGGTTACCCGATCCACGCGATCGTCTGCGACATCCGGGACGCGCAGGGCATCGAGTCCGTGTTCGAGCGTTTCCGCCCCGGCGTCGTGTTCCACGCCGCCGCGCACAAGCACGTGCCGCTGCTCGAGACGAGCCCGCGCGAGGCCGTGCTCAACAACATCGTCGGCACGCGCAACCTCGTGGATTCGAGCGACAAGCACGGCGTCGAGAAGTTCGTGCTGATCTCCACCGACAAGGCCGTGAACCCCACCAGCGTGATGGGCGCGTCGAAGCGCGTGTGCGAGATGCTGCTGCAGAGCGCCTCGCAGCGCAGCCGCACGCGGTTCTGCGCGGTGCGGTTCGGCAACGTGCTCGGCAGCGACGGGTCGGTGATCCCGCTGTTCCAGCGCCAGATCCAGCGCGGCGGCCCGATCACCGTGACGCACCCCGAGGCGCGCCGCTACTTCATGAGCATTCCCGAGGCCGTGCGACTGGTGCTGCAGGCGGGCGCCATGGGTCGCGGCAGCGAGGTGTTCGTGCTCGACATGGGCGAACAGGTCCGCATCCAGGACCTGGCGCGCCAGCTGGTGCGGCTCGCGGGCCTGCGCGAGGGCGACGACATCGAGATCGTGTTCACCGGCATGCGCCCGGGCGAGAAGCTGTACGAGGAGCTGCACTCGCACACCGAGGAGACGCGCATGACGCGGCACGAGCGCATCCTCACCTGGGAGCTGGAGTCCAAGCCCGAGGACGTGCTGCGCGCCGAGGTGTCCGCGCTCGAGGCCGCCTCGGAATCGTGCGGGGACCCGACCACGCTGAAGTCGCTGCTGCACGGCATCGTGCCCGAGTACCGCGAGCCCACGCCCGAGGAGCTGCAGCTGCAGCCGCAGCCCGAGCGGCCCGACGTGGAGCTGCCGGCGTCGTCCGCGGCGAACCTCGCCGCGCCGTTCGAGTCGATCGGCGAACGCGTGCGGCACGCCGCCGACGTGGCTGCCGCGCTCGTGCTGCTGGGCCTGTCGGTGCCGCTGTGGGTGGCGCTCACCGCCGAGGCGCGGCTGAACGGCACCGGCGAGATCCTCACGAACGAGACGCGCGTCGGACGCAATCGCCGCCGGGCCGACCGCCGCGGTTCGCGCAACAGCGTCGAGATCGACCGCCGCAGCTTCGGCCGTCGCACGCAGGACCTGTTCGGCGAGCCGATCCAGTGCTCGCGCTTCCGCCACGACCTCGGGCCGCTGTCGCGCTGGGTGGCGCGCCGCCGGCTCGACAAGCTGCCCTGGCTCGTCAACGTGCTGCGCGGCGACATGGCGCTGGTCGGACCGAAGCCCGAGAAGCAGGAGCTCGTGCTGCGCTTCGCGAGCCTCGTGCCCGACTACGTGCGCCGCTTCACGGTGCGGCCCGGGCTGACCGGCCTCGCGCAGGTCTCGGGCGTGCCCGACAGCACGGCCGAGGGCGTCGTGCGCCGCGTGCACTACGACCTGTTCTACGTCGACCATCGTTCGTTCCTGCTGGACCTGCGGACGCTGCTGCGCACCGCGGGCGTGATCCTCAGGCGACCTCGTCTCGGTGAACCGTCGGCCCGTCCGGCGGCCGACGCGCGGCCGGCCGCATGAGCAACGGTTCGTCTTCGCTGTCCACCGTCGGGAGCCGCTCCGGTTCCCCGGTTCCGTGGAGGAATGTCATGCGCCAGGGAGGCTGGTTGCGGGTGATCACGGCGGTCGCGTTCGCCCTCGTCGTGACGACCGGCGCGGTGCGCGCCGAGGACTACGTGCTCGGTCCCGAGGACGTGGTGCAGGTGTCCGTGTGGCTGCATCCCGAGCTGGAGCGCAGCATCACGGTGAACGCGGACGGCAACGTGATCGTGCCCCCGGTCGGCGAGATCAAGGCCGGCGGCCTGACCGCGAAGCAGCTCGGCGAGCGCGTCGCGGACCGCCTGTCGGCGTACCTGCGCCAGACGACCACCGTGACCGTGACCGTGACGCAGTTCCTGAGCCGGTCCGTGTACGTGACGGGCGCCGTGGCCAAGCCGGGGCGCTACGGCTCCGAGCAGATGCTCGGCGTGATCGACGTCCTCAACCAGGCCGGCGGCGCGCTCCCGGGATCCGACCTCGCGAGCGTGCAGGTGATCCGCCGCGAGGGCGACGTGCGCCGCGTGATGCCCGCCGACGTCTCGGCGTCGCTGCGCGACGGCGACACCAGCCGGCTGCCCGTGCTGAAGCCGGGCGACATGATCGTGGTGCCCGGTGGCATGGGTGGCGCGGCGGGATCGACGCCCGCGGGCGACGGCGTGGCCGTGCTCGGCATGGTGGCGCGTCCCGGCTACTACCCGGCCGGCCAGGGGCTCGACCTGTGGACCGCGCTCGCGCTCGCGGGCGGCACCACCGAGCGGGCGCGCTTCAAGGACGTGCGGCTGCTCAGCCGCGGCGAGGGCGGCATCACCGTGCAGAAGGTGGACCTGCAGTCGGTGCTCGATCGCGGCGCGCGCGCGCCCGTGACCGTGAAGGCCGGCGACGTGATCGTGGTCATGGACCGCGGCCCCAGCGCCTGGAACGCCATCACGACGGTGCTCGGTCTGTCGCGCGACGCGCTCAACATCGCCGTGCTCGTGGATTACTTCAAGGGCCAGAACAACAACAACTAGCCGAGACCAACGTGCAAACGACACCCCCGAATCCCGAGAACACGCCGCTCGACGTCGGCGAATTCTTCCGCATGCTCCGGCGGCGGAAGTGGTTCCTGCTGCTGCCCTGGCTCGCCGCGCTCGCGGTGGGTGTCGCGGCCGCCGTCCTGCTGCCGCCCGTGTACGTGAGCCGCGGCCGGCTGCTGCTCGATCGCGGGCAGATGCTGACCGGCCCGATGGGGCAGATCGGCAACTCGGGGACGCTCGACGACCAGGCGCGCATCATGCGCGAGCAGGCGCAGACCACGCCGTTCCTGAAGTCGGTGATCACGGCCACCGGGCTCAAGTCCGACGCGCGCACCCGCGCCGAGGCGCGCAAGGTGGCGGCACGCTACCCGGGCCTGTCCGAGGACGAGCAGGTCGAGTCGTACCTGATCGAGCGGCTGCGCGAGGCGGTGATGGTGAAGATCGGCCGCACCGGCCCGATCGACATCATCGTGTCCGATTCCGACGCGCGCCGTGCGCAGAAGATGTGCGAAGGCGTCTCGAACCAGTTCGTGATGAACTCGCGGGCGCGCCAGATGGAAGCGCTTCGTTCGCAGCAGGAGTTCAGCAACGAGCGCGCCGAGGTGTACCGCAAGGACCTCGAGGAGGCGGAGGGTCGCCTGCGCATCGCGCAGCAGTCCGCCGTGGCGAGCACGGTCGTGGGGTCGGCGGTCACGCAGCTGAACTACGGCCTCGCGCAGGCGCTGCTCGAACAGGCCACGACCTCGGCCGAGGACCAGCGGCAGCGGATCGCGGAGCTGCGCGGCATGTTCGCCGGGCGCCTGCGGGACAACGACCCGCAGCTGCTCTCGAGCCCCGAGGTGAACGCGCTCGTCGCGCAGCTCGCGCAGCTCGAGAACCAGCTCGGCCGCTCGATCCTCACCGAGAGCGGCCCGGCCGGCGGCGGCGCGGGCGGCGGTGGATCCGCGGTGCGGCTGTCGATCGCGCGCAAGAGCGGCGAGCTCGAGAACGCCCTGCAGGCGAACGCGCTCCGTGCGCTCCCGTCGCTGTCGCCCGACGCGCGCGACCTCGCGGTGCGCTACCGGGTGGCGCAGGCGGACCTGCAGGCCAAGGAGTCGTGGCGCGGCTGGATCGCGGGCCAGATCGGCAGCTACCAGTCGCAGGTGGTCACCGCGCCGACGCGCGCGATGGACATCGCCTCGCTGCAGGCCGACGTCGAGGCGAAGCGGCGCGCGTACAACGCGTTCCGCGAGCAGTCCGACGCCATCGCCACGAACGAGGCCGCGCAGAACGCGAAGCTGCTCGGGCGCTTCCTCGTGTTCGAACCCGCGAACCTGCCACGCAGCCCCGAGAAGCCGAACCGCGTGCTGCTCGTGGTGCTGGCGCTCGTCGTGGGCGGCGTGCTCGGCATCGGCACGGTGCTCGTGGCCGAGCACCAGGACCAGTCCATGAAGAACGCCGACGAGGTCGAGGGCGTGCTCGGCCTGCCCGTGCTCGGTGCGGTGCCGCGCGTGGAGGAACTGCAGCGCTCGTCGCGGCGCGCCCGCCAGGCGCCCACGTCGGCGGCGGCGACCACGCCGCCGGGCGGCCTGCCGGCCGCGCGCGAGCACGGCCTGATCCACCGGCTCAAGGTGGAGAGCCCGCTCGGCCTCGAGTTCAAGCGCATCTACCTGAACCTCGCGCGCGCCCGCGGCCGCACGCTGCCGCGCACGCTCATGCTGACCAGCTCCACGCGCGGCGAGGGCAAGACCACGACCACCGCCGGGCTCGGCATCACGCTCGCGCGCGAGCATCGCCAGCGCACGCTGCTCGTGGACTTCGATCTCCGCAGCCCGTCGCTGCACCGCGCGCTCGGCATGCCCAGCAGCAGCTGGGGGCTCGCGCAGATGCTGCAGCAGCGCCACTTCGACGAACGCTTCGTGCGCCAGACCACGCTCGGCAACCTGGACTTCCTGTCGGCCGGCAAGTCCGAGCGTCCCGCCGCGGAGCTCGTGGACGAGGAGGCGGTCGAGTGGTTCCTGCGCGAAGCCCAGTCGCGCTACGAACTCGTGGTCATCGACACCGCGCCGAACCTGGCCGTGCCCGATCCGCTCATCATCGGGCGGGCCGTCGAAGGCGTGATCTACGTCATCAAGGCCGGCTCCACCATCCGCAAGGCCGCCGAGTACGGTGTGCGTGTGCAGCGGGAAGCGCGGGACAACGTCGTGGGCGTGCTCATGAACGATGTCGGCGAGTTCCTTCCCCAGTACTACGGGTACAAGTCGAACTACTACGGGTACACCACCGAGTCGACCGCCTGACGGTCCGGGGGCCGGCCAGCAGGCGCCCCCGTCACGAGGAACGCTTGCGCGGCATTCGAGTTCTCCGAAACGTCGTCACGAACTATCTCCGGTTCGTGATCTTCGCGGTCGTGGGCATCCTGCTCACGCCGGTGCTCGTGCATGGGCTCGGGGACCGTGACTACGGCCTGTGGACGACGGTCTTCGCGCTCACGGGCTACTTCGGCCTGCTCGACCAGGGCATCCGGCCCTCGCTCGTGCGCTACGTGTCGCGAGACCACGCGCTCGGCGACACGCACGGCCTGTCGCGCACGGTGAGCAGCGCGATGGCGCTGTACACGCTCGCGGGCATCCTCACCATGCTCGTGGCGGTCGCGGTGGCGGTGTACGCGCCGGGCCGCATGCCGATCGACGAGGGCCAGCGCCGCATCGCGCCCACGCTGATCCTGCTCGTGGGCGGCACGATCGCGATGGGATTCCCGCTCGGCGTGTTCGCCGCCATGTTGTCCGGCGTGCAGCGCTACGACCTCGGCAACTGGGTGGGCATCGCGGCCGGCGTGTTCCGCGCGGTGGCGTTCGTGGTGGTGATCCGCGTCGGCGGCGGGCTCGTCGAACTGGGCTGGACCTCGCTGCTCGTGAACCTGGCCGGGCACGCGGCCACGGCCATCTTCGCGCTCCGCCAGCTCCCCGGCGTGCGCTTCTCGCCGAAGTTCGTGGACCGCGACCACCTGAAGGCGATCGGCACGTACAGCGGCTGGGCGTTCGTCGGGGCGCTCGCCTCGAACATCGCGTTCCAGACGGACTCGATCGTCATCACCGGCGCGCTCGGGCCGGCGCTCGTGACGCCGTTCGCGATCGCCTCGGGCCTGGTGGAGAACGCCCGCTCGCTCGTGACCCACGCCACCGTGGTGCTGGCGCCCACCGCGAGCGAGATGGACACGCTCGGCGAGCACGAGAAGCTGCACGGCATGCTCGTGACCGGCTCCAAGTACTCCGTGCTCGTATCCTGGCCCGTGCTGATGGGGCTCGTGATCTTCGGGCCGAACCTGCTCACCACCTGGGTCGGTGCGAAGTACGCGCACGCGAGCCTTCTGCTCACGATCCTGACCGTGCCCACGTTCATCGCGCTGCCGCAGTCCACCGCATCGTCCGTGCTGTACGGCGTCAGCCGGCACCGCGGCATCGTGATCCTGTCGATCCTCTCGGCCGCCCTGAACCTGGTGCTGTCGCTGTGGTGGGCGAACTACCCGGCGCCGATGGCGGCGATGTTCGGGACCGCGGTGTCCCCGGGCCTGGTGGGCGTGGCCATGGGCACGGCCGTGCCGCTGACGCTCGTGAGCGGGTTCGCCACCGCGTGGTACGCGTGCCGGGCGCTGCGCATGCCCTTGGCCCGCTACGCGTGGGAGGGCATGATCGCGCCGGGCCTCACGACCATCGCGTTCGCGGTGCCCGCGCTGATCGTGCAGCGGGTGTGGCACCCGGTGGGTTGGCTCACGCTGGGCGCCTGGTCGGCCGCGTGCTGGGTGCCGTTCGCGCTGGTGGCCTATCGCACCGTCATGCCCGAGGAGGAGCGGGCGCGGTGGCGGAAACTGTTCGCCGGACTGGTGGGCCGCCGGGCCCGGCCGGCGGAGACCGATGCCGATCGGAGGGTGGCGCCGTGACCGACGACCGTCCCACCGTCAGCGTGGTGCTGGCGGTGTACAACGCCGCGTGGTGCATCGAGCGAGCGCTCGACTCGGCGGTGGCCCAGACCCGGACCGTGGACGAGATCATCGTCTGCGACGACGGCTCGACCGACGGCACGGCCGACCTGGTCGAGCGCAAGTACGGGGCGCGGGTGCGCGTGCTGCGGCTGCCGCACGCGAACGCGGCCGCCGCGCGCGTGGCCGGGCTCTCCGAGGCGCGCGGCCGCTGGCTCGCGTTCCTCGACGCCGACGACTGGTGGGAGAACGACAAGATCGAACGTCAGCTCGCGTTCCTCGAGGCGCACCCGGAGGTGCGCTGGCTCACGAGCGACGGGGCGTACGTGTCCGACGAGGGCGTGCTGCGCGACTCGTGGATGGCCGGCTACTTCGAACCGGTGCGCGAACTGGTCGGCGACCTGTTTCCCGCGCTCGTGCGACGCTGCTTCCCGCTGATGAGCTCGATGATGGTCGATCGCGACGCCTACCGGGCGGTGGGCGGCATGGACCGCACGATCGTGTACTCGCACGACTACGACCTGTGGCTGCGGCTCGGGGCCAGGTTTCCCGGCGCGGTGATGACCGACAAGCTCGTGAAGTACTGGTGGCATCCGAACCAGCTCTCGCGCCGCGTGGAGTCGCGCTACCGCGACGACCTGATGCTGCTGGAGCGCGTCGCCGCCGGGAAGCTTCGCGAGGACCGGGCGGTGATCGACCTCGCGCGCCTGCGCGTGGCCGCGCACCGCTTC
>JBGAMH010000144.1:0-11850 GCA_044223135.1 Candidatus Eiseniibacteriota bacterium
CGTCCGTCTTCAGGTGGATCGCGCGATCCGCTCCCATCGCGAGCGCGTTGCGCAGCGTGGTCTGCACGCCGGCCGCGCCGAGCGAGACCACCACCACCTCGCCCGCGCCGAGCTTCTCCTTCGTGCGAAGCGCTTCCTCGACCGCGAACTCGTCGTAGGGGTTCAGCACCCAGGTGACGCCGGCGGGGTCGAGGGTCCGTCCGTCCGCCGCCACCTTGACGCGCGTCTCGGTGTCGGGGACCTGCTTGATGCACACGAGCTGCAGCACTCGTCACCTCTTCGGATGGATCCGAACCTGGCGTCGTCGGGAGACGACGCGGCGGACCGGCTCCGGCACGCTTTGCGCCCGAATTCACAAGGCGAGACACGGGTGTGTCCGGAGCACGGAATGAAGGAAACCGACGGGGCCGCAGTCTCCGTTCTGCCCCATCGAGTGTCAAGCAGTCGTGGCCCGCCGGGCGAGCGCCTCAGGCCTCCCGACGAATGTGCGCTCTCGGACGCGCTCGTCACCGGGATGTCCGCAAAACGACGCGATGTCTTGACCGGCGGAAAAACAGTGTGCAAACCTCACCGCTGTTCATGGGCTTCCCCTCATCCCCCAACGGCCCGTCTTCTCTCTCCCGGGGCCGCCCTGAGGAACCGAACATGTCCGCCATCGTCAGCGCCGAGGAACTGGGTCGCCGGATTCGCAAGCTGCGGGTCGAGCGCCGGCTCACCCTCAAACAGGTCGAGCACACGTCCGGCCTGTCGGCCACGCACCTTTCCGAGATCGAGCGCGGCCGTACCTCCCCCACGATCGGCGCGCTGGTCCGCATCGCGCGCGCGCTCGACCGGGACGCCTCCTACTTCATCGAGCCCGAGGAGCGGTCCGAGGTCGCCGTGGCCCCGCGCGAGCAGGACGCCGTCTTCTCGCCGGCGCCCGGTGTGCGCGCCCGCGCGCTCTCGGCCGGCATCCCGGGCACGGGCCTGCATCCCTACCAGGTGTCCGTCGAGGCGGGCCGCGAACTGCGGCTGCCGGCGATCGACACGCAGGGAGACGCCATCTACTACGTGCAGCACGGTTCGCTCGAAACGCACGTCGGCTCGGCGAAGGTGTCGCTCGACGGCGGCGACTCCATGCAGGCCACGCTCGAGCACGAGCACGTCGTGCGCGCCTCGGGCGGTTCCGCCGCCGAGTTCGTGCTGGTGAGCACGGCTCCGCTGCCGGGCTCGCCCGGCGCCCGAGCGGAGGTGCGCTCGTGAATCCGGCCCGTTCGACGCCACCCGAAGTCGCCACCGGCATGCAGCCGCGCGATCCGTCCCCGGCCGAACTCGGACGCCGCATCAAGATGCTGCGCGTGGCCCGCGGCCTGACGCTGAAGGACCTCGAGGAGCGCGGCGGCATCTCCGCCACGCACGTGTCCGAAATCGAGCGCGGCAAGGCGTCGCCCACCGTGGGCGCGCTCGGCCGCATCGCGCGCGCGCTCGACCTGCGCCCGGCGGCGCTCGTGGAGCCGAAGCTCCTTCCCGAGGTCAGCGTGGTGCGCGCGCACGAGCGCGAACGGCTCAGCGTGCAGTGGGGCCAGGCGCGCCTCGCCGCCGCGTCGGAGCCGATCGAGGGCGGATTGCTCAGCATGCACGTGCTGACGCTGCCGATCTCGCGCGAGCCGTCGCTGGTGCACCATCACGAGGGCGAGGAATGGGCGCTGCTCGTGCAGGGCGTGGCCGAGATCGACATCGACGGCGAGCGTCACGTGCTGCGGCAGGGTGATGCGCTGCATTTCCGCGCGCACCGCACGCACGGCTACGTGAACCTGGGCTCGGAGCCGGCGGTGCTGCTGGTGGCCGGGCGGCCGCGACTGGCGATCTGATCGGCTTCGGCTTCCGTACCGAAGCGGCGTCGGTCCTCGGACCGGCGCCGCTTCGCGTTGCGGCCGCCGCCGCCGCCGCTCAGAGCTCCAGCGGGTCGTCCGTGCGGCGCGCGGCGAGCGTCTCGGGCGTCTCGCCCGCGCGCGCGCGGCGCAGCCGGCCGCCCTCGATCACCAGTTCGGCGAGCCGGCCGCGGCCGTTGTAGTTCGACGCCATCGACGCGCCGTACGCCCCGGCGTCGAGCAGCGCCACCAGGTCGCCGCGTTCGAGCGGCGGCAGCGGCACGTCCTCGGCGAACGTGTCCGCGCTCTCGCACACCGGCCCCACCACGGTCGCCGGCGTCGCGGCGCCCGCGCGCGGGCTCACGACCGCGATGCGGTGCCGCGCGCCGTAGAGCGCCGGGCGGATCAGGTCGTTCATGCCCGCGGCCAGCGTGACGAACCGTCTCCCGCGCCGCTCCTTCACGCCGAGCACCTCGGCCACGAGCACGGTGCCCGGCGCCACGAGCCAGCGTCCCGGCTCGAGCGTCCACTCCAGCGCGCGGCCGCGAGCGCGTTCGGCGAGCGCGGCGGCATGCGGCTCGAGCGGAAACTCGCGACCGAGGCCTTCGTAGTCCACCCCGAAGCCGCCCCCCACGTCCACGCGCGCGAGCGGGGCGCCACGCCGCGCGGACTCGTCGGCCAGCGCGAGCGCCGCGTCGGCGGCCTCGAGCAGCGCGGGCGAGTCCAGCACCTGCGAGCCCACGTGCACGTGCACGCCGTCGAGCGCCAGCGCCGGCCAGCGCCCGCGCTCGGCGAACGCGGCCAGCGCGTCGGCGGCGTCGACGCCGAACTTCGCCTCGTCGTGGCCCGTGGCGATGTGGCGGTGCGTCGGCGCGGCGAGCGACGGGTTCACGCGCAGCGCCACGCTCACGCGCGTGCCGGCCGCGCGCGCGGCGGCGTCCAGCACGTCGAGTTCGCCCACCGCGTCCGCGCTCACGAACGCCACGCCGCGCGCGGCCCACGCGGCCTCCTCGGGCGTGCGGCCGTTGCCGGTGAGCGTGCGCCGCGCGGCGCCGAAGCCGGCGCGGCCGGCGGCCACCAGTTCGCCGAGCGAGCCGCAGTCGGCGGCGAGCCCCTCGGCCGCGGCGCGCGCGAGCAATGCCGGCAGCGCGTTCGCCTTGAGCGCGTACGCCAGCCGCACGCCGCCCGGCGACTCGAGCGCCGCGAACGCGCCGACGAGCCGGCGCGCGCGCGCGGCGAACGCGTCCAGGTCGGTGAGCCAGAACGCGCGCGTCGCCGGCTCGAGCCGTCGCAGCGCCGCGAGCGCCGCGCCGGGCGCGACGCCGCCGAAGCGTTCGAGCACCGGCACGCTCATCGCGCGGCCGCCAGGCGGCTTTCGACGTGCGCGAGATCGCCGGGCGTGTTCACGTTCGCGAGCACGTCCGGAGCGAAGCCGAGCGCCGCCACGTCGATCGCGCGCACGCCGGCGGCGAGCGACGCGCGCACCAGCCCGCGGTCGCCCGCCGCGGCCCGTGCGGCGAGCGCCTCCGCGGCGGCCGGCGTCCACACGGACACCAGCGGCTGCTCGCGCCCCCCGGCGGACGCCATCGCCGCGCCGTCGCCCGCCTCGGCGGCGAGCCGCGCGTACAGCGCCGACGGCACGAGCGGCAGGTCCACGCCGAGCACGTACGCGCGCTCGAACGGCACGGCCGCGAACGCGGCGACGAGCGCCACCAGCGGGCCGTCGCCCGCGTCCTCGATGCGCGCGTCGGCCGTGCCCGGCAGCGCGAGCGCGGCCGGCGCCACCACGCGAACGTCGTCGGCGACCGCGGCCAGGATCTCCCGCGCGCGGTCGAGCAGCGTGCGCCCGCCGAGCACGGCGAGCGCCTTCGGCCCGTCGCCGCCCAGCCGCGCGCCGCGCCCGCCCGCCAGCAGCAGCCCGAGCGTGGGCATCAGTAGCCCGCCTGCTTGTCGACGACCGACTCGAGCGGGCGCCCGGCCCGGAAGTGCTCGAGGTTGCGGGCGAACGGCTCGAGCACCCGCTCCCAGTAGCGCGGTCCGAAGCCCGACGTGTGCGGCGTCAGGATCACCTGCGGCATCGCCCACAGCGGGCTCGTCTCGGGCAGCGGCTCGGTGGCGAACACGTCGAGCCCGGCGCCTCCCACGCGGCCCTCGCGCAGCGCGTCGATCAGCGCGGGTTCGTCGATCGCGGCGCCGCGGCCCACGTTCAGCACGTGCGCGCCGGGCTTCAGCCGCGCGATCCGTTCGCGCGACAGCACGCCGCGCGTGTCGGCCGTGTTCGGCAGCACGAGGACCACCCAGTCCGCGCGCGGCAGCAGCGCATCGAGCGCCTCGGCGCCGTGCACCTCGTGCGCGGGGCCCGGGTCGCCGCCCGCGCGCCGGCGCCCGGCGAGCACGTGCTGCCCGAGCGCGCGCCCGTGGGCGGCGATCGCGCGCCCGATCGAGCCGTAGCCGACCACGAGCAGCGTGCTGCCCGCGAGCGACTCGATCGCCGGCAGCTGCGTGGCCAGGTCGCGCTGGCTCCAGCGGCCGGCCCGCTGCTGGTCGCGCGCCAGGTGCAGCTTGCGCGCGAACATCAGCATCACGCCCAGCACGTGCTCCGCCATGCCCGCGTCGTGCACGCCCTTCGTGTTCGTCATCACCACGTCGCTCCGGACGAGCGCCGGGAACAGCAGGTGGTCCACGCCCGCCGACGGCGTGTGGATCCAGCGCAGGCGGCGCGCGAGCGCGAAGTTCCGCTCGCGCACCCACGGGCCCAGCACGACGTCGGCCTCGGGCAGGTGCGCGTCGACGCTCTCGCGGTCGTGCGCCGACTCGAAGTGCACGTCCGGGAATCGCGCCCGCAGGGACGCCAGCGCGTCGTCGGTGAGGTTCCAGACGGCGTCGGGCGACCAGATGGTCTCCAGCACGAAGAGCTTCACGCGCCGCATGGTGCCACAGCCCGCCGCCGCCGGCAGCCACGGCCCGCCCGCTTGCGGGGCGCGACGGGGCGCGGGTAGTCTCCGCCCGCTTCTGGACCGTGCGCTCTATTCAAGGAGGCTGCATGCGCTCGCGCCGCTTCGCGGCCGCTGCTTTGGTGGCGGCCCTTCTCGTGAATGTCTCCGGACGATCCGCCTTCGCCGGCGCGTGGTCGCTCGCCCCGGGCGAGTGGTACGCCGATCTCGGCGGGTCGTTCAACTCGTCGGCCACGTACCACGACGCCGACGGCAACCGCATGGATCTCGCCGCTCCCGGCCTGCTCGAGCACCGATCGGGCACCGCCCGCGTGGAACTGGGCTGGAAGAAGCGCCTGAGCGTGCAGATGAGCGCCCCGTTCGTGAGCCTCACGCGCACGCACTCGGACGGCTCGTTCGACCAGACCGCCACCGGCCTCGGCGATTTCGGCTTCGGGCTCCGCTGGGCGGTGCAGAACGGGCCGGGCGCCACGGCGCTGCAGTTCGGGTGGAGCGCCCCGCTCGGCTACAACCGCGCGATCGTTCCCGGGCCGGGCACGGGCCTGACCGCGGACCCGGCGGGCCTGCAGGCGTTCACCGCGTCGCTCCAGTGCGGCACGCCGCTCGGCGCGCGCGGCTTCGTGGAGGCGAGCGGCGGCTACGAGTACCGCTTCCTCACCGCCGGCGGCCGCAAGAAGGAAGCCGGCGACAAGCCCGAGATCGCGAACCGCACGTGGGCCGATCACGTCGTGCTCACGGGCGCGATGGCCCTGTGGATGACCGACCGGCTCCAGGTGTCCGGCCTCTACGACGGGCGGCTCCCGGTGGACCAGGGCGACCTGTACCCGGAGGTGTCGTCGCACCTCGTGGGCCCGCGCCTCGCCTACCACGTCGACGACAAGATCGCCGTGTACGGCGGTTCGTGGCACACGGCGTCCGCGAAGAACGCGCTGCACGCGAACGAGTTCTACTGCGGTCTCGTGTTCCGCCAGTCCAAGCTCAAGCGCAACCAGGGATTCCTCGGCGGCTCCGCTCGCTGACCCCGCTCCCGGGCCGCGGGCGCCGACCACCGATCGGCGTCCGCGGCTCTTTGTTTCCGGAGGCGCTCCATTCCCACCCCGCTCGCACGACTCGCCCGCCACATGGCCCGCTACCGGCGCGGGCTCCTGTGGGGCGTGCTGTGCGTGGTCGCCTCGAACGTGGTGGGCCTCGTGCAGCCGCAGGTGCTGCGCTTCGCGGTGGACGACCTGTACAAGGGCGTCACCGCCGAGAAGCTGGGCCGCTACGCGATGGTGCTGTTCGGCATCGCGCTGCTCGCCGGCCTGTTCCGCTACTTCATGCGGCAGTCGGTGATCGCGATCTCGCGCAAGCTCGAGTACGACCTGCGCAACGAACTGTTCGCCCACCTGCAGAAGCTGCCCACGTCGTGGTACCAGGAGCACCGCACCGGCGAGACGATGTCGGTGGCCACGAACGACCTGTCGGCCGTGCGGCTCATGCTGGGCCCCGGCGTGATGTACACGGTCAACACGATCACGGTGGGCGTGGTGTCGATCGGCTTCATGCTCGCGATCAGCCCGCGGCTCACGCTGTGGTCGCTGCTGCCGATGCCGTTCACGTCGCTGGCCGTGTGGTACTTCGGCGACCGCATCCACAAGCGGTTCGAGAAGGTGCAGGAGCAGTTCGCCGGCCTGTCGGCGCACGTGCAGGAGAACCTGGCCGGCCAGCGCGTGGTGCGCGCGTTCGCGGACGAGCGCGAACAGCTCGAGCGCTTCGGCGAACTGAACCGCTCGTACATGCTGCAGAACACGCACCTGATCCGGCTGTCGAGCCTGTTCTACCCGATCCTCGGTCTGTTCTCGGGGCTCGGCGCGCTGCTCGCGCTCTACGTGGGCGGCCGCGAGACCGTGTTCGGCCACATCACGCTGGGGCAGTTCGTGGCGTTCACGGTGTACCTGGGCACGCTGAACTGGCCCATGGTGGCGCTGGGCTGGGTCATCAACATCTTCCAGCGCGGCATGGCCTCGTGGGGCCGCATCCTGCACATCCTGGACACGCCGCCCGCGATCGCCTCGCCCGAGCACCCGGTGGCGCCCGCCGAAGCGCGCGGCGCGCTCGAGGTGCGGGACCTCACGTTCACGTACCCCGGCGCGGCCGAGCCCGCGCTGCGCGGCGTGTCGTTCCGCGTGGCGCCGGGCCGGACGCTCGCGCTCGTGGGGCGCACGGGCTCGGGCAAGAGCACCGTGCTCTCGCTGCTGCCGCGGCTGTTCGACCCGCCCCCGGGCACCGTGTTCGTGGACGGCGTCGACGTGCGCGCGTTCGACCTCGCGGCGCTGCGCGCGCGGCTCGCGGTGGTGACGCAGGACCCGTTCCTGTTCTCGGCCACCGTGGCCGAGAACGTGGCGTACGGCGTCGAACACGCGAGTCCCGAGCAGATCGAGCGCGCGGCGCAAGTGGCGCACCTCGAGACCGACGTGCGCGGCTTTCCCGAGGGCTTCGAGACGCGCGTCGGCGAGCGCGGCATCACGATGTCGGGCGGCCAGCGCCAGCGAACGGCCATCGCGCGCGCCGTGCTGCGCGACGCGCCGGTGCTGCTGCTGGACGACTGCCTGTCGGCCGTCGACACGCACACGGAGGAGGCGATCCTGCGCGAGCTGCACCCCGAGATGCGCCGGCGCACCACGGTGATCGTGTCGCACCGCGTCAGCACCGTGCGCGAGGCGGACGAGATCCTCGTGCTCGAGCGCGGCGCGGTGGTGGAGCGCGGCGGGCACGAGGAGCTGCTGGCGCTGGGCGGGCACTACGCGGAGCTGCACCGCGCGCAGCAGCTGCGAGAGGAGATCGAGGCGTCGTGAGCGAGCCCGAGGAAGCGGACGGCCGGGCGTACGACCACCGCCTGATGCGGCGGCTGATGGGCTACGTGCGTCCGTACCGGATGCAGGTGGCCGCGGCCGTCGTCGTGACGCTGGGCGAGTCGGCGCTGCAGCTGGCGTTCCCCTACCTCACGAAGGAGGCGATCGACCTCGGGATCCGCCACCGCGATGCGGGCGTGCTCGACCGCATCGCGGTCGTCTACCTGGCGGCGCTGATCGGCGCGTTCGTGATGGGCTACCTGCAGACCTCGATCATGCAGCGCGTGGGCCAGCGCATCATGCGCGACGTGCGCGGCGCGCTGTTCACGCACCTGCAGCGCCTGCCGGTGTCGTTCTACGACAAGAACCCGATCGGCCGCCTGATGACCCGCGTCACGAACGACGTGGACACGCTGAACGAGATGTTCACCGCCGGCGTCGACGCGCTGTTCGGCGACCTGTTCATGCTGATCGGCATCGTCATCGCCATGGCGCGGCTCAACGTGGAGCTGCTCGCCGTCACGTTCTCGGTGCTGCCGCTGATCCTGGTGATCACCGTGATGTTCCGCTCGCGCGTGCGCGGCGCGTTCCGCGAGGTGCGCGTGCGGCTGGCGCGCATGAACTCGTTCCTGAACGAGAACCTCTCGGGCATGAGCACGGTGCAGATGCTGGGGCGCGAGGCGCGCAACCACGCCGAGTTCCGCGCGGTCAACGGCGACCACCGCGACGCGAACCTGAAGGCGAACTTCTACCACGCGATCTTCTTCCCGGCGCTCGAACTGGTCAGCGCCATCGCGCTGTCGCTGATCATCTGGTACGGCGGCCGGCAGGTGATGTGGACGGGCATCACGCTGGGCACGCTCGTCGCCTTCATCCAGTACACGCAGCGCTTCTTCCGCCCCATCTCGGACCTGTCCGAGAAGTACGGCATCCTGCAGCAGGCCATGGCGTCGTCGGAGCGCATCTTCGAACTGCTCGACACGCCGGTCGACCCCGCCGCGCCGGTCGTGGACGCCGACCTCGCCACCGGCCGCGCCGCGCTCGCGCGCGCCCGCGCCGCGGCCGACGGCTCCGCGCCCGCGCCCGCCGCCGCGAACGGCGCGGGGACCGGCTCGGACGCGGGCCTGCGCGTGGAGTTCGACCACGTGTGGTTCGCCTACCTCGGCGAGCACTGGGTGCTCGAGGACGTCAGCTTCACGCTCGAGCCCGGAGAACGCATGGCCGTGGTCGGCGCCACGGGCTCGGGCAAGACCACGCTCACGAGCCTGCTGCTGCGCTTCTACGAGCCGCAGCGCGGCGAGATCCGCGTGGACGGCCGGCCACTGCGCGAGTGGGACGCGAGCGCGCTCCGCCGGCGCATGGGGCTGGTGCTGCAGGACGTCTTCCTGTTCTCGGGCACGGTGGAGTCGAACCTGCGGCTCGGCGACCGCGACCGCACGCGCGAGGAGCTCGTGGCGGCGGCGCGCGAGGTGCACGCGGACGGCTTCGTCGAGCGGCTGCCCGGCGCGTGGGACGCCGAGGTGCGCGAACGCGGCGCCACGTTCTCGGCCGGCGAGAAGCAGCTGCTCGCGTTCGCGCGCGCCATGGTGCGCCGGCCGCGGCTGCTGATCCTGGACGAGGCCACGTCCAGCGTGGACACGCACACCGAGCGCCTGATCCAGGAAGCGCTCCACCGGCTCATGGAGGGCCGCACGAGCCTGGTGATCGCCCACCGGCTGAGCACGATCCAGGACGCCCACCGCATCCTCGTGCTGCATCACGGCCGGGTGCGCGAGCAGGGCACGCACGCCGAGCTGGTGTCGCAGGGCGGGCTCTACTGGCGGCTCCACCAGCTGCAGTACCTGGGCGCGGGCTGAACGCACCGCGGCTGGGCCGCTGGCCTCGCCTCGCGCCCCTGCGGATGACGTCTTCCGGGGCGGGCGCCCCCCGACCACCGGAACGCCACGCCCCGGCTCCCGAGTTACTGACCGGGATTCTTGTAGCTCAACTCTGTCAAGTCCGTTGACACGACGTTGATCCGCCCCCTACGCTTATGTCCGTGTCGGATGGTGTTTCGCATGGCTTCACGAAGCCACAGTCAGGCCTGCGTGTCTCACTGTCCGGCAATGCGTTAGCGCAACCACTGCGACGGTTGCGCGATGTCCATCTCACGGCGGCACACCCGTCTCTCCACTCTCTCCCCGGAGTGCCCAACCCATGCAGCTTGGTAAGAAGATCCGCGACTTGAGGCTCCGGAGAGGGCTGACGGTCCAGCAACTGGCGGAGGCCACCGGCCTCTCCAAGGGCTTCATCAGCCAGGTCGAGAACGCACGCACCTCCCCCTCGCTCGCCACCCTGCAGGACCTGGCGCGGGCGCTCGAGACGTCCGTGGCGTATCTCGTGGTCGAGGAAGAGAAGGTCCCCTACGTGGTGCGCGCGTCCGAGAGACCGCGCATCCAGGTGGGTGGCAACACCTCGCGCGTCGAGGTGCTGTCGGCGCAGCCCAAGCGCAACCTCGAGCTGGTGGTGGCCGAGCTGCCGCCCGGCATGACCGCCGGCGACAAGCGGCACTACCACCACGGCGAGGAGTGCGTGCTGGTCATCGAGGGGCGCGTGACGCTCACCTGCGGCGACCACGTGCTGGTGCTCGAAGCCGGCGACTCGTGCCACTACGACGGCCGCGTGCCGCACGCGGTCGAGAACACCGGCACGGCCACGGCGAAGCTGCTGATCGCCATGACGCCGGCGGCCTTCGAGCCGATGTTCCGGGTGCGCGAGAACCGCCTCGGCGGCATCGAGACCTCGATCACGCTGGGCCCCGTCGGCTGATCTCCCGGGCCTGATCCGGAGCTCCACCCGCGGCGGCCTTCGGGCCGCCGCCGCTTTTGCTGGCGGGTCGTGGAGCGCAGAGTGTCGCCGGCCCGGAACAGCGCGCGGACGCCGCCGTAAGTCGCTGGCCCACCGCGCGGGGTCCGCAGCCCCGGCCCCCCGGAAGCCACCGGCAACGCTCTCCGCTCCACCGCTCGCCGAAAGGACTCGATGCCCGCGCTCGGCGCGTTCGCCGACTTCCGTGACGCCGCCCGCTCGTTCTCGCGGCCGGCGCGCCACTACCTGTTCACCGAGTTCCTCGCGTGGACCGGCTACGGCGTGTTCCAGGTGCTGTTCAACCTGTACCTGGTCGAAGCGGGATTCCCCGAAGCGTTCGTGGGCCGCGCGATCGCCGCGAACGGGATCGGGCTCGCGCTCGCGGCCCTGCCGGCGGGCTGGCTCGCGGAGCGCTGGGGACGCCGGCGCTGCCTGCTCGCCGGCTCGGCGCTGCTCGGCACGGGGCTCGCGCTGCGCGTGCTGTGGCCGCAGCCGGCGGTGCTGCTCGCGGCGGGCTTCGTCACCGGCGTCGGCCAGGCGGGCGTGCAGATCGCCGGCGCGCCGTTCCTGACCGAGCACTCCACGACGCGCGAACGCACGCACCTGTTCACCACGTTCTTCGCCACGGCACTGCTCGCCTCGGTGCTCGGCAACGCGCTCGGCGGCGTGCTGCCCACGCTGATGATCGCGCTCTCGGGCGGCGCGCTCGCGCTCTCGACCGCGTACCGCCTCGCGCTCGGCGTGGGCACGCTGATCGCGCTCGCCTGCCCGCTGCCGCTGATCGCGCTCGGCGCGCTGCCCGAAGCTCCGCTCGTGGCGGGCCGCGCCGACATCGCTCCCGACGTGCGGCGGCGCCTCGTGCCGATCGCGCTGAACTTCCTGCTCATGGGATTCGGGGCGGGGCTCGTGATCCCGTTCATGAACCTGTACTTCAAGAATCGCCACCACTGCTCGAGCCTGCAGATCGGCGTGTTCTTCTCGCTCGGCCAGGTGTTCACGGCGCTCGCCTCGCTGCTCGGCCCCTCGCTCGCCCGGCGCTTCGGCAAGCTGCGCACGGCGATCGCGTCCGAGCTGCTGTCGCTGCCGTTCCTGGTGACGCTCGGCGTGGAGTCGCACCTGCCCGTGGCCGTGGCGGCCTTCTGGCTGCGCGCCACGTTCATGATGGCGGCGACGCCGCTCATCCAGGCGTTCGTGATGGAGGCGCTGCCCGCCGAACTGCGCGCGCGCTCGACGAGCTTCAACAACCTGGTGTGGAACATCGGCTGGTCGCTGAGCGCCACGCTCGCCGGGCTCATGATCGAGCGTTTCGGCTACGAGGTGCCGTTCTTCTGCACCGCCGGGCTGTACCTGCTCGCCGCCGTCACGTTCTAC
>JBGAMH010000145.1:0-11751 GCA_044223135.1 Candidatus Eiseniibacteriota bacterium
CCGCGCACCGGCGCTCGTCCCCTCGCGGGCGCGGCCGCACCGCCGCGCCCGCGCATTACGCGCGCCCCGCGCTGCCGTACTCTGCGCGGCCGGTGCGCGCCGGGCGATCCACGCGGGCGCGCCGCACCGACCGGCTCCGAGCCGCCGCGCCCTGCCGCGCGCCTCCGGGCCCTCACCGCCTTCGCGGAGGACACTCCTTGCGCTCCGATCTCGACCGCCTGATGCGGGAACGCGGCCTCGCCGGCCTCGTGGTGCTCGCGCTCGACCGCTACTCGCCGGCGCTCTACTACGTGACGGGCCAGAAGATCCATCACGGCATCTGGTTCTACGCGGCGGGCGACGGCACGAACCCCGGCCGCGCGCACCTGGTGCACGACCCGATGGAGCGCGACCAGGCCGCGCTCGCCGGCTGCGAGGCGTCGAGCTACGCGGTGCACGGCTTCCTCGGCATGGTGAAGAGCGCCGGCTCGCAGGCGAAGGCGTTCGCCACGCTCACCGCCAAGGTCACGAGCGAGATGGGCATCCGCGGGCGCGTCGCGTTCACCGGTGAAGCGCCGCTCGGCTGGGCGTGGGGCATGCAGGACGCGCTGCGCACCGAGGCGCCGCACCTGGAGCTCGACACGACGATGCCCGACGTGCTGTCGGAGGCCGTGAGCACGAAGGACGAGTCGGAGCTGGAGACCATCCGCCGCGTGTCGCGCGGCGCGGTGGAGGCCATGCGCCGCGTGCGCGAGCACCTCGGCTCGCTGCGCCGCGACGGCGACGCGTTCCGCGATCGCGAGGGCGACGTGGCCACGCTCGGCGGCATCCGGCGGCTGATCCACGCCACGTTCACGGAGTTCGCGCTGCAGGAAGACGGCGAGAGCATCGTGTCGCAGGGCCGCGACGCCGGCGTGCCGCACAACCGCGGCAACGACGCCGAGCCCGTGCGCGCCGGCACGCCGATCCTGATCGACATCTTCCCGGGCGAGGCGGGCGGCGGTTACCACACCGACATGACGCGCATGTTCTGCCTGGGCCCCGCGCCCGCGCCGCTGCGCCAGCTGTACGACCAGTGCCACGAAGCGTTCGTCGCGGCGATGGCCGCCACGCGCGCCGGCGAACTGTGCCGCGACGTGCAGGAGCGCACGTGCGACGTGTTCGAGCGCCAGGGCCACGCCACGCCGCGGAGCAACGAGGGCACGCAGGAGGGCTACGTGCACTCGGTGGGCCACGGCGTCGGGCTGGCGGTGCACGAAGGACCGCGGCTCGGCGGGCCGGCCAGCAACACCGTGCGGCTGGCCGCGGGGCACGTGGTGTCGGTGGAGCCCGGCCTCTACTACCCCGACCGCGGTCTCGGCGTGCGCATCGAGGACCTGGTCGCGGTGCGCGCCGACGGCACCGTGGAGAACCTCACCCCCGCGCCGTACGACCTCGAGGTCCCGATCCGCGCATGAAGTCCTCCTCGTACGACGTTCCCCGTCCGCCGCGCATCGAGCGCGCCGTGCTCGTGGGCCACGCCGGCCGCGACCGCGCGCACCTCGGCCCCTCCATGGAGGAGCTGGCGCTGCTCGCCGACACCGCCGGCGCCACCGTGGTGGAGCAGCTCGTGCAGCGCCGCGGCGACGTGCACCCGGCCACGTTCCTCGGCAAGGGCAAGGTGGACGAGCTCAAGGCGCTGGCCGAGCAGGCGGGCGCCGAGCTGGTCATCTTCGACGACGACCTGTCGCCCGCGCAGGTGCGCAACCTGGAGAAGGCGCTCAACCGCAAGGTGATCGATCGATCGGAGCTGATCCTCGACATCTTCGCGCGCCGCGCGCGCACGCGGGAGTCGCGGCTGCAGGTGGAGCTGGCGCAGCTCGAGTACACGCTGCCGCGGCTCATGGGCATGTGGAAGCACCTCGAACGGCAGGCCGGCGGCATCGGCACCCGTGGCCCCGGCGAAACGCAGCTCGAGACCGACCGCCGGCTCGTGCGCGGGCGCATCGCGCGGCTGAAGGAAGCACTCACCGCCGTCGAGAAGGAGCGCGAGACGCAGCGCACCCGCCGCCGCCGCGAGTACCGCGCGTCGCTCGTGGGCTACACCAACGCGGGCAAGAGCACGCTGTTCAACGCGCTCACGCGCAGCGACGTGTTCGTGGAGAACCGGCTGTTCGCCACGCTGGACTCCACCACGCGCCAGATGGTGAGCCCCGACCGCGTCACGGTGCTGATGACCGACACCGTCGGGTTCATCCGCAAGCTGCCGCACCACCTGGTGGCGTCGTTCCACAGCACGCTGGTCGAGGCGATCGAGGCCGACGTGCTGCTGCACGTGACCGACGCGTCCGACGGCGACTTCCGCCGCCACCTGGAGGCGGTGGACCAGGTGCTGGACGAGATCCTGGTGGAGCCGCGGCCGCCGCGCCTGATGGTGTTCAACAAGTGCGACCTGCTGACCGAGGACCAGGTCACCGGGCTGCGCGCCGAGTTCGACGACTGCCTGATCGTGTCCGCGCGCACCGGCGAAGGGCTCGCCGAGTTGCGCTCGATGCTGTTCGCCCGCGCGTCCGCGCGCGCCGCATCGCGCCGGGGCGTCGCGGCCCGCACCACGGAGGACGTCGCATGAGCACGCTCCGTTTCGAGACGCGCTTCGCCGCGCCGCCCGCGCGCGTGTTCGCGGCGCTGACGCACGCGGCGCACCTGTCGCGCTGGTTCTGCGACGAGGCCGAGAGCCAGCCGCACGCCGGCGGGCGGCTGATGCTGCGCTGGACGCGCCCGAACAGCTCCTCGCAGCCGTACGAGGCGCGCTGGACCGCGTTCGACCCGCCGCGCGCGTGCGCCTTCCGGGGCGGGCACTCCGGCTACCCGCACGGCGACGCCGGCGCCATCCGCTTCACGCTGACCGAGTCCGAAGGCGGCACGCTGCTGGAGACCGAGCACGAGTTCCCCTCCGGCGACGAGTACACGCCGTTCGTGAATCGCTACCTCGAGGCCTGGCCGCGCGCGCTCGCGCGGCTGCAGACGTACCTGGACCCGAACCACCGAGATCTCGCATGAGCACCACGCCCGGCTCCGCCCTTCGCACCATCCGATTCGGCCACAGCCCCGACGCGGACGACGCGTACATGTTCTACGGCTTCCACACCGGCGAGGCCGTGATCGACGGCTGCCACGTGGAGCACGTGCTGCAGGACATCCAGTCGCTGAACGTGCGCGCGATCGAGAAGGGCGACCTCGAGATCACCGCCGTGTCCGCGCACGCCTACGCGCACATCGCCGACCGGTACGCGGTGCTCGCGTGCGGCGCCAGCTTCGGCTGGGGCTACGGCCCCGTGGTGGTGGCGAAGCAGCCCATGCGCATCGAGGACCTGGCGGGCAAGCGCGTGGCGATTCCCGGCCCGCTCACCACGGCGGCGCTGCTGCTGCGCACCGAGTGCCCGGCGTGCCAGACGGTGGAGGTGATGTTCGACCAGATCCCGCAGGCCGTGCTGTCGGGCCAGGTGGACGCCGGCGTCATCATCCACGAGAGCCAGCTCACGTACCGCGAGGAAGGGCTGACGAAGGTGCTCGACTTCGGCGAGCTGTGGAAGGAGCGCGACGGCCTGCCGGTGCCGCTGGGGCTCGACGTGGTGCGCCGCGACCTGGGACCGGAGTTGATGAAGGCGTGCAGCGTGGGCTTCCGCCGCAGCATCGACGCCGCGTTCGCGCACGAGGAGGAGGCGATCCGCTACGCGCTCCAGTTCGGGCGCGGCCTCGACGTGGCCAAGGGCAAGACGTTCGTGCACATGTACGTGAACGACCTGACGCTCGACATGGGCGAGCGCGGACGCCAGGGCATCGCGCTGCTGTACGAACGCGCGGTGAAGGCGGGCGCCATCGCGAAGGCGCCGGACTTCTCGGTGATCTGACCCTTCGTCCCGAACGCACGAGGCCGCGGGCGATGCGCTCGCGGCCTCGTCGTTTCGGCGCCGGCTTGGGGGCCGCGCTACTTCGCCCCGAGCGAGTCCAGGAACTTGCGCACCGCCGCCCCTTCGCGGTCGCGCAGCGAGATGCAGTCGTGCACGGAGTCCTTCACGCGCTCGAGCGTCTGCGCCACGCCCGGGATCGCGGCGCGCGCGGGATCGGCCCAGAACGCCTGCACGGCCTTCAGCCGTTCCTCCGAGCAGCCGCTTCCCATCATCGGCAGGAAGCGCAGCGCCGGCGGCGGCACGCGCGCGGCCACCTGGTCGTAGTGCGCCATCATCCAGCGGAACAACCGGTCGCCGCCGGCTTCGCCCTTCCCCGCGAATCCACGCATGGCCATCATGCCTTCCGTGCCGGGCACCGCGTCGCTGAAGAAGTACTCGAGCGCCTTCGCCTCGAGCGCGGGATCCTCGAACGCCGAGAGCGTCGACAGCCAGCGGCGCCGGAGCAGCGGCACCGTGGTCGACTCGAAGCGCTTCTGAAACGTGTCGAACATCGCCGCGTCGCCGTGCCGCGCCGCCAGCTCGAGCACCGCGCCCACGATGTTCGGGTCCACGCGGCTCGAGTCGGCGAGGTAGCGCTGCGCCGCGTCCTGCGCGAACGCCTGCACGCGTTCGTCGGCGCCGTCGCGCGCGAGCGCCGTGAGCAGTTCGCCGCGCATCGTGCCGATCGCCTCGGCCTCGCCGGGCCGCGCCTCGGTGCCGAACCGCGCGAGCGCGGGCGAGAGCACCTGGCGCACGGAGGGGGCGAACAGTGTCGCGTCCGAGTCGGCCAGGAACGCGCCGCGCACGCCGCGCACCGCACCGATCACGCCCGCGACCACGACCGGCTCCGGGTCGCCGCCGAAGTGCGCGAGCGAGCGCAGGTACGCGTCGCCGTGCACCTCGCCCGCGTCGAGCAGCAGCTGCAGGTCGCCGAGGAACGACACGCGCTCGGCCGTCGTGAGGGCGTCCTGCGCGTGCGCCGCGAGAGCCTCGAGCATCTCGGCCGGCGCGCTCCACGCGTAGTAGCCGCGGCCGCCGCCGTTCGCCATGACCCAGACGGGTCGCGCGGGCAGCTTCACCACCTGCGACTCCTCCGCGAGCATCACGCGCTGCGTGGCGACACGCCGGCCGTCGGACCAGCGCAGCACCACGGGCAGCCGCCAGCGCACCGCCGGCTGCTCCACGCCCCACGGGGTGCAGCGGCTCTGCGTGAGCCGCACGCCGTCGGCCGTGGGCGCCACGCGCACGAGCGGCACGCCCGGCTGGTCGGTGTACGTGGCCATCGCCTCGGACACGCGCTGGCCGCTCGCCTGGTCGAGCGCCTTCCACAGGTCGGCCGCGGTCGCGTTGCCCCACGCGTGCGCCTTCAGGTAGGCGCGCACGCCCTTCTGGAACACGTCGGGCCCCAGGTACTGCTCGAACGTCGACAGCACGGCGTTGCCCTTGTTGTAGACGAGGCCCACGTTCGCGAGGCCGGCGGCCGAGGCCGCGGTCTTCGCGCGGATCGCCGTCGTGGAGGGCAGCATGTCGTTCTTCATCGTCCGCTGCACGCCCTGCAGTTCGTCGAGCCCGGCCTGGAACTCGGGAAACGTCTCGTCGGTGATCTTGGCCGCCATCCAGTCCGCGAACGACTCGTTCAGCCACAGGTCGTCCCACCACGCCATCGTCACCAGGTCACCGAACCACATGTGCGCCAGCTCGTGCGCGCTCACGCTCACGCAGCCGCGCCGCTGGGTCACCGTGGCGCTGGCCGGGTCGAGCAGCAGGAGCGCGTCGCGGAACGTGATGAGGCCCGGGTTCTCCATCGCGCCGTACGCGAACTCGGGCACCGCCACCAGGTCGAGCTTCGCGAACGGGTACGGCGTGCCGAACCAGCGCTCGAGCGCGGCGACGAGCCGCGACGTGGTCGTGGCCGTGTAGCCCGTGAGCCCCTGCTGGCCCTGCACGCTCACGATGCGCGTGGGAAAGCGCATGCCGGGAACGGGCGTGAACTCCAGCGGTCCGGTCGCCACCGCGAGCAGGTAGCTCGGCAGCGGCGGCGTCTTCTCGAACACGATCGTCTTCCAGCCGTCCTTCTCGGCCTGCGACGCCACGGGCGTGTTCGTGACCGCCTCGTGCGCGACCGGCACCTCGAGCGTGAACTGGTACGGGAACTTGAAGCCCGGCTCGTCCCAGCACGGGAAGGCCTCGCGCGCGTCGTCGGACTCGAACTGCGTGAACAGGTAGCCGTGCCCGCCCGTGTACACGCGGTAGAGCCCCACCGCGCGCGTGCCGTAGCTGTTGCCGAACTCGATCTCGAGCGACGCGGCGCCGGGCTGCAGGTCGCGGTCCGCGGTCAGCGTGAGCAGGCCGCGATCGCCGCGCTCGGTGGCGACATGGATCGTGTCCGCGCCCTGTCGCAGCGTCACGCGCGCGAGCTTCATGCCCTCCGCGTGCAGGCGCACCACGTTCGTGGCCTTCGCCACGCGCAGTTCGGTGCGCGTGGCGCCCGTGTAGCTGCGCTTGTCCGCGTCGAGGTGCAGCCGGATGGCCTGGAACGTGGGCTCGACGTCGCGGCCCAGCCGCACGTCGGGAGTCTCCTCGGCCGCCCGCGAGCGACCCGCGAGGGGGAGCAGGGCGAGCACCACGAGGATGGCGCGGACGGCGCGACGAAGCATGGGTCCTCCGGCGGGAAGAGGCGCGACGGGGCACATCGGGACGCGGCACTCTGCGATGGTGGACGGCCCGCGCACAACGGCCCGTCCGGCCAGCGCGGCAGGAGGCGTGACGGTCGATGGGCCGCCGGGCGCCGCCCCGGCGGGCCCGCCCTCCCCGGCGACGCCCTCCGCCGCAACCCGGCCCCCGGGCGCGGCGTACTCCCGGCACGTTCCACGCCCTTGCCCGAGGAGACCCGCCATGACCCGCATGCCGCACGCGAGCGTCCTGCTCGCCCTGTTCGCCGCCGCGCTCGTGTCCGTGACCGCGCCGCGGCCCGCGCTCGCCCGCAGCGAGTACCTGGTCCACGTGGACATCGCCGGCCAGGACAAGTCCCTCAACGTCGCGCTGCCCTGGACCCGGAATCACGGCGGCAGCCCGTTCGACTTCACGGACGACCACGACTCCGACGTTTCGCTGGAACGGCTGCGCTGGGCGTGGACGACGCTGCGCCGGCTCCCCGAGGGTGAAGCCGTCACGATCACCCGTCGAGGGGAGGTCACGCGGCTCACGCGGGAGCGGGGCTTCCTGGCGATCGAGAAGCAGCATTCGCGCGAGCGCGATCACGACCACGGCCGCGTGCTCGTGCCCGACTACATCGTGGAGACGGTGCTCCGCAACGACGGCCGCCTCGGCAGCGACGACATCGAGTCCCTGCTCGAGCGCCGCGGCCGGGTCGTGCTGGTGAAGGTGGAAGGCGACGAAGGCGGCGTGAACGTGTGGATCGGCCGCAACGACGACTGACGGACACGTCGAGAACTTCCCGTCATTTTCCGCCCGGCGCCGGCCGATAACGCCGGCGCCATGCATTTCGGTGACCGGCTGAAGATCCTGGAGCTGGGCGTCTCCTTCGGTGGGGTGTGGGCCGACCTGGGGTGCGGCGAAGGAGCGTTCACGCTCGCACTCGCCCAACTGGTGGGCCACGAGGACGCGCGCATCCACGCGGTGGACCGCGACGCGCGCGCCCTGAACGCGGTCACACTCGCCCTGCGGGCGCGCTGGCCGCGCATCCAGCTCGAGACGCACTTCGCCGACCTCGCCACGTTCGGCGGGCTTCCCGCGCTGGACGGCGCACTGCTCGCGTTCACGCTCGGCGACATCCCGAAGCAGGCCGCGCTGCTCGCGCGCGTGCGCACGTGGCTGCGCCCGGGCGGACGGCTCGTGGTGGTGGAATACGACGGCGGCGCCGGCGACCCGATGGTGCCCCACCCGTGCGCGTGGAAGCAGTTCCAGCACATGGCGACCGACGCGGGCTTCACGAAGCCGCGGCTGACGGGCTGGGTGCAGAGCCGATTCGCCACGCGCGTGTACGGCGCCGCCTGCGACGCGAAGCACTGAGTCCACCCCCGATCGCACCCCGCCGCGCGCCGCGTGGACGCCCCGCATCGGGGTGCGTACCCTGCGCCGCATGAATCGACCACGTCCGGGGTTCGCCGATCTGCTGCTCCTGCCCGCGCTGCTGGTGGCGACCGCCGCGATCTGGCTGCTGCACGCGGACGCGTTCGACCTGGCGGGCCGCTCCCCGGTGCTCGACGAGCAGGCCGCTCCCGTGGCGGTGGCCGCGCGCCGGCTGGCGCAGAGCGGGCGCCTGGAAACGAAGGTCGCCTACCCGGTGGAGCTGACGCGGCACGCGCAGCCACCGTGGCCGCTCGCGTCCGTACCGCCGGGGCCCGTGCTCGCGCAGGCCGCGGTGCAGAAGATCGTGCCGACCGACGGCCGCTTCGCCGGCTCGGAGCGTCGCGGGGCGCTGCTGCTGGTGCTGCCGTTCGGCGCGTTCCTGTTCATGGCGGGCTCGCTCGCGCTGGTGGCGCGCCACCTCTACGCGCGCTGGCGGCCCGCGGCGCCCACGTGGGAGCGCATCGGCGCCGGCGCCGCGCTCGCGCTGGGCTTCGCGCTCGACCCCGAGGCGCAGCACCTGGCCGCCACGTCGTACGTGGACCTGCCCGCAGCGATCGGGCTGATGTTCGCGCTGCTCGCGCTCGCGCTCGGCATGGCCGCCGAAGTGCCGTTCGTGTTCGGGCTGTCGCTGGGCTTCACGTCGCTGTTCCGCGGCGAGTTGTTCGCGCTCGTGCCCGTGTTCGCCGGACTCGCCGCGTGGTCGGCCGCCGATCCCTCGCGCACGCACGACCACCGGCCGCCCGTCGCGCGCGCGCTCACCACGCTGCTGTTCGCGATCGGCGGCGCCGTGCTGGTGATGGCGCCATGGTGGGGCTTCAAGGCGCGCGAGTTCGGCACGTTCCTGTGGGACCCGTCCACGCTCACGCTGTGGGACGGAATCGGCGGTCGCACGGCGCTGGGCCTGCTGCACGTGGCCGAGCCGCCGGCGCTGCCGGGCGGCGGCGCCGCGTTCACGCTGCTCGGCGCCAAGCTGCTGCGCCAGGCGCCCGACCTGCTGCTGTCGCTGCTCGCCGGGCCGCGCGCCATGTGGATCGCCGCGATCGTGCTGTGGCTGTCACTCGTGCGGCCACCGCGCGCGCTCGCCGCCGCCGGCATGGCGGCGCTGTTCGCGCTGGGCGTGGAGCTCGCGTGGGCCGCGCTGGGCCTGGGCTGGATGCGCGACCTGTTCGCGATCCGCGTGGTGCTGGAAGCGTCGGGGCTGCTGGCCCTGTGGGCGGTGATCGCGTTCTACACGAGCGACGCGCCGAACGCCCGGGCCCGCGTCGGCCTGTGGACGGGGGCGGCGCTGCTCGCGCTCGCGTGGGGCGGCTGGCAGACCGCCATGGGCGTGCGCCAGGCGCGCGTCACGTCGGCCGTGCGGCCCACGCCCGCGGTGATGTCGATGTTCACGGCGAACAAGGCGCTCGTCGACGGCCTCGCGCCGAACGAGCCGGTGATGAGCAACCTCGGCGCGATGCTGGCGTGGTACACGAACCGCCCGGTCGTGCGTCTGGCGCTCACGCCCGCCGACGTTCCCGCGTGCCGCCAGCGCGTGCCGTTCCGCCACGTGCTGCTGGCGTTCCCCGACGCCGAGCGCGTGTGGCCGGCGTGGCTCGACGTGGTCGCGCGCCCCGACGCCGCCTCGGGCGTGCCCGGCCTGCACGCGCTGCGCGAGGCGCGCTGGACCACGCCCGACGGCTGGACGTGGCTGTGGCTGGAGCTGCCGCCGCTCGAGCCGGGCGTGGCGCAGGCGCCCGGGGCGGCTCCGCCCGGCGGTGCGCCGGCGGCGCCGGGCGGCACGCCGGCGATCGCGCTGCACGAATGACGAAGGCCCGCGGCGCGGAGCCGCGGGCCTTCGAACGTCGCGCGCCGGGACGCGGCCGTCAGTTCGGCATCACGAGCGGCGAGGGCTCCTCGCCCTCGATCTGCGCCGGGTACTCGGCCGGCAGCTCGCGCAGGCTCTCCACGAACAGCGGCACCTCGTCGGACATGTTCGCGAGCGCCTCGGGCCCCTCGCTCACCTTGAGCAGGTGGTACTCGGTGTCTCGCTGCGCCGGCGTGAAGCCCGACTCGCGGATCAGCGTCTCGATCTCGGCGATCGTGGTCTTGTTGAGGTGCCCCGTGGCCAGGTGCACGTTCTCCTCGAACAGCGTGCCGCCGAAGTCGTCGGCGCCGAAGTGCAGCGAGATCTGGCCGGTCTTCTTGCCCTCGCTGAACCACGTGGCCTGGATGTGGTCGAAGTTGTCCAGGTACAGCCGGCTCGCCGCCAGCACGCGGAAGTACAGCGACGCGCCGGCGATGTGCGGGACCTTCGACTCCATCGGCGTGTTGCCGCGCTTGTAGGACCACGGCACGAACGCCGTGAAGCCCTTCGTCTCGTCCTGCAGCGCGCGGATGTGGTCGAAGTGCTCCACGATCTCGGCGCGCGTCTCGACGTGGCCGTACATCATGGTGGCCGTGGAGCGCATGCCCACCTGGTGCGCGGCGCGGTGCACCTCGATCCACGCCTCGGGGCCGCCCTTCTTCACGGAGATGCGCTTGCGCACGCGCGTGGCCAGGATCTCGGCGCCGCCGCCGGGCAGCGTGCGCTGGCCGGCCTCGTGCAGCGCCTCGAGCACGCCGCGGATGGACAGCCCGCTCACCTCCGCCATCTGGTGGATCTCGGGCGCCGAGAAGAAGTGCGGCGTGATCTCGGGGTAGCGCTTGCGCGCCTCGCGCACGATGTCCGTGTAGAACGACCACGGGATGTCGGGGTTCAGGCCGCCCTGCAGCAGCACCGTCGTGGCGCCCACCGAGCGGGCCTGCTCCATCATCTTCATGACGCCTTCCACGTCGTGCGTGTAGGCGTCCGGCGCGGCCTTGCCGGGCTTGCGGTAGAACGCGCAGAAGTGACAGTCGACCGTGCAGACGTTCGTGTAGTTCGGGTTGGTGTCGATGACGTACGTCACCAGCCGCGGGTCGGTCTTGCGCGCGCGCACTTCGTTCGCGAGCACGCCCATCTCCAGCAGGGGCGCGTCGGTGAGCAGGAAGACGCCTTCCTCGGTGGACAGGCGCTCACCACGAAGGACCTTGGACTCGATCTGGGACCACACGGGAACACCTCGTCAGGCTGCTGTGGACGGCCGCGGCTCGATGGAAGGCGCTGAAGCTACAGGAACCGCGCTCCCGGCGTCGAGGTCCGCTCAGTCCACCCGGACGATGCGTGCGGTCACGCTCCCGGACGCCCCCTGGACGTGCACCAGGTAGACGCCGGCGGGCGCGCGGCGGCCGTCGGCCCGTCGGCCGTCCCAGCGCAGCACGTGCTCGAACGCGTCCGGCTTGCCGTCACGAAGCTCGGCCACGCGCCGGCCGGCCATGTCGTACACCGCCGCCCGGAGCGGGCCGGCCTCCGGCTGCCAGAGGTCCAGGAACACCTCGCCGTCCGACGGCTGCGGCCACAGGCCCCGCAGCGCCAGTCTCGACGGCCGGCCGGGCGGCGGCGCCTGGAGCAGCGGCGGCAGCATGCCCGGCGTGGGCTGCGAGATGTTCAGGAAGTCGGCGAAGCAGTCGTCGGTGTCGCGGATGGGCGACGTGCGCTCCAGCGAATGCCCGCTCGCGATGCTCGGGAACGCGCCGACCCCGGGATACGAACCGTTCTTGTACACGACCACGTCCTGCGCCGTGTTGCTCGGATCCAGCAGCAGCACCTCGTCCCCGGCGGAGCCGATGTCGATGATCGGCGACGGCGACCAGCCCTCGTAGGCGACGAGGTCGGGCGTCATCGCGTCGGCCG
>JBGAMH010000146.1:0-11822 GCA_044223135.1 Candidatus Eiseniibacteriota bacterium
TACCAGCGTGTCGCCCGCGGGCGCGGGGATGCTCCACAGCCCGACGCCGTTCGGATTCCAGAGCGGCGCGCCCGTGGGGTCGAGCCGCTGCGCCATCACGTGGAAGACACCCATGTCGTGCCACTCGACGATCGCGCCGTCCGCGCCGTCGCTGACGATGGAGGGCGAGAAGCGCGATGGCCCGAGCGGGCCCACGCGCGCGCCGATCGCGCCCCAGGGAAGCGTGCCCGCCGCGGTGACGTGCTGCGCGACGACGTCGTAGCGCACACCGTCGTACGCGTGCCACGCGAGCAGGGCGCCGCCGGCGCCGTCCGCGGAGAGCATCGGCACGGTGAGCAGGTTCGTTCCGGCGGTGCCCAGCGGGACCGGCACGCTGCCCCACGGGAGCGATCCATCCGAGGCCACGCGCTGCACGTACAGGGGCAGCGACGGTACTCCCGGACCGTGCCCGATGATCACGATCAGCGCGCCGCCCGTGCCGTCGGGCACGAGTCCCAGTGGCTCCAGGTCGAGCGTGTCGGCAGCCACCAGCACGCCGTCGAGGTCCCACTGGAACTGCGCGTCGTGCCGGAAGTGCTGCGCGTAGACGCGCGTATGCGGCGCCGTGCGGGCGTCGCGCCACGCCACGAACACACCGCCCGCGCCGTCGGCGAGGAGGCGCGGCATGTCCTGGCGCACGAGCCCCGTGGCCACCGTGATGCCGGCCTGCGGCCACAGCCGTTCGCCGAACGCGTTCACGCGCTGCAGGCGCGTGCGCTCGACAACGCTGCGGTTGTCGGACCACGCGACGATCATGCCGGCGACGCCGTCGGTCACCACGTGCACGTCCTGTTCGTTCGCGGTGGTCCCCGAAACGAGTACGCCCACGGTGGGATCGGTCGGCCAGTCGGCGAAGCAAGGGCGCGCGAGAGCGAGCACCACGCCGGCGAGGGCGAGATTGACGACGAGGGTGATGCGGTGCGATGACATGACCCAACCTCCGAGTGCGATCCGTCCCATGGGGAAGGAAGACTGGCGTCGGGCTCGGGGAAGCGCGGACAGGGCGGAGTGTGGCACGGCGAGTACCGTCGGCTCACGCACAAAGTGCCGGACCGTGGCCGGCGGGATTGGCGTGGCGCGGCCGCCACGTTGGCGGGAGACGGCCCGGGCGTCGGGGCGGGCGGCGCCGGGCGGCGCCCTGAAACGCCACGAGGCCCCGCGCGTTGTCGCGCAGGGCCTCGGGAACGATGGGTTGGTGCGCCGCGAAGGAATCGAACCTTCAACCTACTGATTAAGAGTCAGTTGCTCTGCCAATTGAGCTAGCGGCGCAGAGCCGTGGCGCACTCATCGAAGTGCACCGAACGGACGCGGGAATCTAGTGGTGCGGGGCGCGAGCGTCAAGTGAGCGGAGCCGCTCCGGCCGCGCCCGGAGCGTGCGCGGGCGCCGCATCAGCGGCCGCCGGCGAGTGATTCCGGCCGCGCGCATGGCCGGGCGCGGATCGCGCGTGCTAACCTCGCGCACCTTGTCGAGCCCTCCACGAGCCATGGAAGCGTCCGCGGCGGCCGTTCCGCACGCGAAACCGCGCCGGTCGCAGCTCCTGCGATGGTGGCTGCCCGTGCTGGCGTACGTGGCGATCATCTTCGTGCTGAGCTCCCAGCCGAACCTGCGGAACCCGATGCACTTCCAGAACTCGGACAAGGTCTCGCACCTGTTCGAATACGGCGGCCTGGGCTGGCTGATGGGGCGCGCGCTGCGGGCCACGTTCGGCTGGCGGCCCGGCGCCACGGCGGCACTCGTGGCCGTGGGCGTGGGCATGGCGATCGGCGCCACCGACGAATGGTGGCAGTCGCACGTGCCGGGCCGGGACGCCACCGTGCTCGACTGGTGCGCCGACTCGACGGGGCTGGTGCTGTCGCAGATCTTCGACCTGCTGTTCGCGAAGGACGATCCGCCGCGCGGCTGATCGGCCACGCACGAACCACCGCGGCCGCGGCGGGCCGCAGTCCACACCGCCGCGAGGAGAATCGGACGTGACGCTTCCGCTGGAAGGACTCGGAGACTGGCGCCGCACCCACACGTGCGGCGCGCTGCGCAAGGGCGACGCGGGCCGCGAGGCCACGATCATGGGCTGGGTGCACCGCACGCGCGATCACGGCGGCGTGCTGTTCGTGGACCTGCGCGACCGCTACGGCCTGACGCAGGTGGTGTTCCACCCCGAGACCGGCGGCAAGGAACTGCTCGAGCGTGCGTCGCGGCTGGGCAACGAGTGGGTGATCGCGGTGCGCGGGCAGGTGATGGCGCGCCCGGCGGACGCGATCAACCCCGACCTGCCCACGGGCGAGGTCGAACTCGACTCGCGCGCGCTGCGCATCCTGTCGGCGTGCGAGCCGCTGCCGTTCCAGGTGAACGAGGAGTACAACGTCGCGAGCGAGGACCTGCGGCTGCAGTACCGCTACCTCGACCTGCGCCGCCCCGACCTCGCACGCATGCTGGCGCTGCGCTCGCAGGCGGCGATGGCCGCGCGCAACTACCTCGTCGGCCAGAGCTTCCTCGAGATCGAGACGCCGCTGCTGGTGAAGCCCACGCCCGAGGGCGCGCGCGACTACGTCGTGCCGAGCCGCCTGCACCACGGCAAGTTCTACGCGCTGCCGCAGAGCCCGCAGCTCTACAAGCAGACGCTGATGATCAGCGGTTGCGACCGCTACTTCCAGCTCGCGCGCTGCCTGCGCGACGAGGACCTGCGCGCCGACCGCCAGCCCGAGCACACGCAGATCGACGTGGAGATGAGCTTCGTCACCGAGGACGACGTGTTCACGGCGATCGAGGGGCTGTTCGGATCGCTGTGGAAGGAGTGCCTGGGCGTCGACGTGAAGGGGCCGTTCCCGCGCATCACGTACGACGAGTCGATGAAGCGCTACGGCTCCGACAAGCCCGACGTGCGCTTCGGGCTGGAGTTCACGGACGTCACGGCGATCTGCGCGCAGAGCCCGCGCAACGTGGTGGCGAACGGCGCGAAGGCGCCGGGCGGCATCGCGGTGGCGATGACGATCCCGGGCGGCAGCGAGATCAGCGGCACCCAGCTGCGCAAGTTCGAGGACGTGGTCAAGTCCGCGGGCGCGGGCGGGCTCACGTTCTTCAAGGTGCAGGACGCCGACCGCGAGAAGCAGCAGGTGATCTTCCCGGGCGCGCTGCTCGACGAGTTCCTCGCGCGCTGCGGGGCGAAGACGGGCGACGCCGTGGTGTTCACGAACGGCCCGTGGGAGCGCACGTGCAAGGCGCTGGGCGTGCTGCGCACGCAGCTGGGCCAGGCCGAGCTCGAGAAGCGCGGCCTGCTGGGCAAGACGGGCGCCGAGCAGGAGTGGCGGTTCCTGTGGGTGCGGCAGTTCCCGCTGTTCGAGTGGAACGAGGACGCGAAGCGCTGGGAGCCGAAGCACCACATGTTCACGATGCCGAACCCGGAGCACCTCGACTACCTCGAGACGGACCCGGGCAAGGTGTACGCGCAGCTCTACGACCTCGTGCTGAACGGGGTCGAGCTGGGCTCGGGCTCGGTGCGTATCCACCGCCCCGATATCCAGGAGCGCGTGATGAAGGTGGTGGGCCTCACGCGCGAGCAGGCGTACGAGAAGTTCGGCTTCCTGCTGGACGCCTACAAGTACGCCTCGCCGCCGCACGCCGGCATCGGGCTGGGCTTCGACCGCATCGTCATGCTGATGGGCGGCCGCGAGAACATCCGCGACACGATCGCGTTCCCGAAGACGGCCTCGGCCACGTCGCTGATGGACGGCTCCCCGAGCGAGATCGAGGACGTGTCGTTGAAGGAGCTGGGGATCAAGTTCTAGTTCGAGTGCGTTTCGACTTTTCGTTGGCCGTGCGTCGCGGTTTCGGTTGCGGGGTGTTTCCATGCTCAAGTTCATGCTGTTCATCGACGGGACGTGGCTGTACTCGAACACCAGCCGGCTCGTGGAGGCCGCGGGCAAGGACGACTTCTCGCTCGACTTCGGCAAGCTTCCGCGCGTGCTCGCCGAGGAAGTGGCGGCGCAGATGGGCGACCCGGAGTACACGGTGGTGCGCACGCACCTGTTCGGCAGCTACGCCGACAACGTGGACCCGCGCGACGCCGAGCCGGTGCAGCGGCGGCTCGACTTCTACTCGATGCTCCGCGAGCAGCACCACTACGAGATCGAGGCGTTCCCGATCAACTTCCGCGGCAACCGCCTGCGCAAGACCGACCGCGAGCCGTCGAATCCGTTCGAGCCCAAGGAGAAGTGCGTCGACATCGCGCTCGCCACGGCGATGCTGTTCAACGCGGCCATGCCGAACGCGTACGACGTGGCCATCGCGGTGCTGGGTGACCAGGACTTCAAGCCGGTGCTGCAGAGCGTGCGGCGGCTGGGCAAGCGCGTGGCGATCGCCAGTATCCAGGGCACGTGCGCCGAGGACATCCAGGACCCGCGCGACGAACAGCGGCTGCGCGACTTCAAGTTGATCTGGCTGGAGGATCTGCTCGACCGCATCGAACGCCGCTACGAGCCGCACCAGCTGGAGTGCCAGTCGCCGGGGCACAAGGGGGACAAGCTCGTGTGGACCACGTACTACCCGAAGAAGGGCCAGCGCTTCTACTGCGAGGCGTGCCGCGCCGAGTTCACGCGCGGCAAGCCGGGTGAGAACGGCGCGGACCGCTCGCAGATGGTGTGGGCGCCCATCGGCACGCCGCTCGCGGGCATCGTGCGCAACAAGCGCATGGACAAGAACTACGGCTTCATCCGCGTGGACGGCTTCGGCGCGTACGACGGCAGCGAGTACTTCTTCCACGAGACCGACCTGCAGGACGGCACGGCGTTCGGCGACCTGATGGAAGGCGAGCGCGTGGAGTTCGAAGTGAAGGCCGATCCGCCGGCCGACAAGGCGCCGCCGGCGAAGAACGTGCGGCGCGTGAAGATCCCGACGCGCTGAGCGGCGGCTCCAGCGCGCGGTGTCGCGACGCCGCGCAGGTTTTGCGAAGTCCTGTGTTGACGGGTTTTCGCGGGCCGAGAGCGTGACTCCGCGGATCGCTTCGCCGCTTCGCGTGTGCGCGCCGCTCGCGCGCGTGCACGGCGCGACGCGCGTTTGTCCTCGCGCGTTGTCGTGGTGCGGCTCGTTTCGCGGCGTGCGGGCGCGTGACGCCCTCGAAAACCCTCGTGCTATGAAGTGAGCGTCCCCGCGACTCTCGCCCCCGAGGCGGAGTCTCGCCATGCAGGGCTTCTCGCTTTCGCACCTGGAAGACCACGACGTTCAGAAGGGCCTGCTCGCGGCGGTGCCGGTTGAGCGCACGGCCACTGCCGCCGTGCTCGCGCACATCGCCGAGTTCGACGCCCGGCAGCTGTACCGGGACCAGGCGTGCTCGTCGATGTTCGTGTACTGCGTCCGCGAGCTGGGCTACTCGGAGGACGGGGCGAGCAAGCGCCTGCACGCCGCCCGGGCGGCGCGGCAGTTCCCCGTGCTGTTCGAGGCCGTGGCGGACGGACAACTCCACCTGAGCGGCGTGTGCCTGCTCGCGCCGAAACTGACCGCAGACAACGTCGATGAACTGATCGCGGCGGCGGCCGGGCGGAGCAAGGCCGAGATCGAGTACCTGCTGGCGGTGCGCTACCCGAAGCCGGGCACGTGGGCCGCCGTGTTAACGAAATCGGCCAGTTCTCAAGAAAAAGAACATGCCCCGGGGCATGTTGGGTGTGATGTCGAGCTGGAGGCGGGCCGCGAGTCGCTCCCCGCCGACACCGAGGGCGACCTCGGCGCGCTGCTCGCCGCCACCTCGCCCGGCGCGGTCGCGCCGCCGCCCGTCCGCCGCGACCGCCTCACGCCGATCTCCGCCGATGCCTGGGCGCTGGAGGCCACGCTCGACCAGGAGTCGTGCGACATGCTGCGCCGCATCCAGGCGCTCCGGGGTCGCGGCGTCTCCCCGCACGACATCGCCGGCGTCATCAAGCGGGCGTTTCGGCTGCTCGAGGACGATCTGCTGATGCGCAAGCTCGGCGCGGGCACCGGTCGGTGCCGGGGCTCGAAGGACCCGTGGCACATCACGCCGGTGGTGATGCGCCTGTGCTGGAAGCGCGACGACGCGCGCTGCACGTTCGTGGGCGCGAACGGCAAGCGCTGCAACGAGACGCACGACCTGCAGTTCGATCACATCATCCCGCCGTCGCGCGGCGGCGACGGCTCGCTCGGCAACGTCCGGCTCCGCTGCCGGGCGCACAACCTGCATGCGGCCGAGAAGCTCTACGGCCGGCAGTTCGTACAGAACAAGCGCGAGGAGGCGAAGGCCAGGCGCGCGGCGGCGAAGGCGCAGCGCGAGGCCGAGCGGGCGCGGGTGAACGAGCAGCGCGAGGCCACGCGAGCCGTGCGCGAAGCGGAACGAGAGCGGCAACGCGCGGCAGATGAAGCAGCGAGGGCCGCGCGCGACGCGGAGCGGGAGCATCAACGAGCGGCAGCCGAGGCGACAAGGGCCGCGCGCGACGCCGAGCGGGAGCGCCAACGAGCGTCCGCCGAGGCAGCGAAAGCCGCTGCCGCCGCCGAGCAAGAGCGACAGCGCATCGCCACCGAAGCCGCGAGGGCCATTGCGGCCGCCGCGAAAGCTCGTATCGACGAGCTGGTTCCCGCGCTGCGCTCGCTGGGCTGCAGCGTCGACCAGGCGCGCCAGGCGGCCGCCGCAGCCGAGCACATCCCCGACGCCCCGCTCGAAACACGACTGCTGGCGGCGATCCGCACGCTCGGTCCGCGGGGCTCGCGAAAGGTCCCGCACACAGCGATCGACGCGGCATGACCGGGCGCGCGACCACGGCCGGCGGCGGAGGCGCGACCACGCCTCCCCCGTCCGCGCGGCCGTGCGGGGCCGGACTCCCCCGCACGCGGTGCATTCACCTTCGCGTCCGGTTCACTCGCCCGCTGGGTGCCCGGAAGCCCCAGCGTGGCCACGGTCGGCGGGGATCAGCCGCGCTGCACGCTCAGCGATTCCTGAGCGCGCTTGAGCTTGTCGAGCGTTTCTTCGAGCTGCTCCAGCCGCGCCTTCTCCTTCTCGACGATCTCGGGCTTGGCCTTGGCGAGGAAGTCCTGGTTGCGCAGCTTGCGTCGCACGGATTCCAGGTCGCCGAGCAGCTTCTCGGCCTCGCGCGCCAGCCGCGCGCGCTCCTCGTCGAGGTCCACGAGGCCCTCGAGCGGCAGGAACACCTCCGCGCCCTCCACCACCGCGCTCGCCGCCACCGACGGCCGCGAGCCGTCGCGCGACAGGGTGAGCGTCTCGATGCGCGCGAGCGGACGCAGCTGGTCGGCGAGCCGCTCGAGCAGGTCCAGCTGCTCGTCGCGTCCGCGCACCACCACGTTCACCACGCGGCCCGGGGCGATCTTGTTCTCGGCGCGCAGGTTTCGCACCGCGACCACCACCTGCTGCAGGAAGTCCACGTCGCGCTCGGCGCCGGCGTCGAACCAGTTCTTCTTCGCGCGCGGCCATGCCGCCAGCGCCAGCGTCTCGCCGTCGTGCGGCACGGCCTGCCACAGCTCCTCGGTCACGTACGGCATGAACGGGTGCAGCAGCCGCAGGATGCCGTCGAGCACCTTCCAGCTCACCCAGCGCGCGGTGCGCAGGTCGGCGCGCTCGCTCGGGCTCAGCTCGTCGGCGCGCTCGGCGAGCGCCCAGCGCGGCTTCGCCATCTCGAGGTACCAGTCGCAGTACTCGTTCCACGCGAAGTGGTACACGGCCTGCGCGGCCTCGGCGAAGCGATATGTCTTCAGGTTGCGCGTCACGTCCTTCACCGCGGTGGCGAAGCGCGACAGGATCCAGCGGTCGGCCAGCGTCAGCTGCAGCGTGCCTTCGCGCACAGCGCCCACGTCGAGGTCGCCGAGGCGCATCTGCACGAGCTTCGTGGCGTTCCACAGCTTGTTCGCGAAGAACTTGCCCGACTCCAGGCGCTTCTCGTCGAACAGCAGGTCCTGCCCCGTCGGCGTCTGGATCATGGTGAAGCGCACGGCATCGGCGCCGTACTTGTCGATCATCGCGAGCGGGTCGGGCGAGTTGCCGAGCGACTTGCTCATCTTCCGGCCCTGCGCGTCACGCACGATGCTCGTGAAGTACACGTGCGCGAACGGCGCCTCGCCCAGGAAGTGGTAGCCGGCCATGATCATGCGCGCGACCCAGAAGAAGATGATGTCGCTGCCGGTGACCATGAGGCTGTTCGGGTAGTAGCGCGCCAGGTCGGGCGTCTTCTCGGGCCAGCCGAGCGTGGCGAACGGCCAAAGCCACGAGCTGAACCACGTGTCGAGCACGTCCTCGTCCTGCCGCCAGCCCTCGCCCTCGGGCCGCTCGAGCGACACCACCATCTCGTCGCCGCGGTACCACACCGGAATCCGGTGGCCCCACCACAGCTGCCGCGAGATGCACCAGTCGCGGATGTTCTCGAGCCAGTGGAGGTACACCTTCTTCCACCGCGCCGGGAACATCTTGACCTTGCCCTTCTTCGCCGCCTCGATCGCGGGCGCGGCGAGCGGGGCCATCTTCACGAACCACTGCCAGCTCAGGTACGGCTCGATCACCGTGTGGCAGCGCGAGCAGTGCCCCACGTTGTTCGTGTACGGCTCCACCTTCTCCAGGTAGCCGGCGTCCTGCAGCGCGGCCACGATGCGCTTGCGCGCCTCGAAGCGGTCGAGCCCGCGGAAGTCGCCCGCGTTCTCGTTCATCACGCCGCCCTCGTCCATCACCACCAGTTCGGGGAGCTGGTGGCGCTGGCCGGTGAGGAAGTCGTTCGGGTCGTGCGCGGGCGTCACCTTGACCGCGCCCGTGCCGAACTTGGGATCCACCATCGTGTCGGCCACGATCGGGATCTCGCGGCGCACCAGGGGCAGCACGGCGAGCTTGCCTACCAGCTTCTTGTAGCGCTGGTCCTTGGGGCTCACGGCCACGCCGGTGTCGCCGAGCATGGTCTCGGGGCGCGTGGTGGCCACCACCAGCGACTTGTCGCTGTCCTTGAGCGGGTAACGGATGTGCCACAGGCTGCCCTGCGACTCCACCATGTCCACTTCTTCGTCGGACAGCGCGGTGCGGCAGCGCGGGCACCAGTTGACGATGTAGCGGCCGCGGTAGATCAGGTTCTGGTCGTAGAGCGCCTTGAACGAGTGCAGCACCGCGTTCGAGTAGCCCTCGTCGAGCGTGAATCGCTCGCGGCTCCAGTCCGGCGTGGTGCCGAGCCGGCGCTCCTGCCGGAAGATGAGCCCGCCGTACTGCTCCTTCCACGCCCACACCTGCCGCACGAACTCCTCGCGGCCCAGGTCGTGGCGTGTCTGGCCGCCCTCGCGCAGCTTCTTCTCCACCACGTTCTGCGTGGCGATGCCGGCGTGGTCCATGCCCGGCACGTAGAGCGTTTCGCGGCCTTCCATGCGCTGCCAGCGCACGATGGCGTCACGGATCGACTCGCCGAGCAGGTGGCCCATGGTGAGCGAGCCGGTCACGTTCGGCGGCGGGATGGCGATGACGAACGGCGCCTTGGCGCCGGTCCCCCTGGGCTGCGCGGCCAGGTCGGCGCGCGGCTGGAAGACCCCGGCCTGCTCCCAGAACGCGTAGCGGGGAGCTTCGATGCGGGCGGGATCGTAAGGCTGGGCGAGCGCCTCGGGTTGGCCGGGACGCATGGGCAGGCCTCCTTGCATGGCGGAGCCGGAGGGGTCGGGACCGGCTCCGGGCCGGGCCGGCGAGCCCGCCGGAAAAGTGGGCCGGGACGTTATCCGGTGGGTGCCGGAGGGTCAAACCCGGCCCCACGCGGAGCATGCCGAGCGCAATTCGGCATGGTGTGCTGGGCGCGAAGGTGGTTGAGTGACCGGCACCGGAGGCGTATGCACGTCGGATGGGCCGGGAGCCCCATGGGGGCCGCATGTCTCTTCGCCACCGTTTCGCAGCGCGCTTTCGATTTCCTCTCCCCGGCTCGCTCGCCCTGCTCGCCCTGCTCGCCGCCCCGCACGTGACGCTCGCGTGGGATGACGGCGGGACGCCCGTCGCCACCGCCGTCGGCGAGCAGCAACTCACGGACTGCATCCCCGACGGTGAGGGCGGCACGTACGTCGCATGGGTCGACCTCCGCGCTGGCATCGGCGGATCCTCCGGCCTCTACGTGCTGCGACTGGCCCCGAACGGCGGCACGAGCCCGGGCTGGTCGGTGAGGGGCGAACTGGTGAGCGCGCACACCGACGGCACGCCGAGGCTGTGCTCGGACGGCGCGGGCGGCGTGTTCGTGGCGTTCACGCCTTCCACGAGCGGTGGCTTCTTCCGGGACGTGTGGGTGACGCATCTGCTCGGGGACGCAGGTCTGGCGCCGGGTGTCCCGTGGGGTGGTCGCGCGATCTGCGACACCACGGGCGATCAGGACGCGCTGATGTGCGCTCCCGATGGCAGCGGCGGGGCGTTCGTCGTCTGGCGGGATCCGCGGGACTACGGCATGACGTCATACGATCTCTACGCGCATCACGTGACGTCCGACTGCCGCAGCACGGCGGGCTGGCCGAAGCAGGGCGCACCCGTGGCGCGGTCGATCGAGGCCGAGAACCCGCATGCGCTGCTCGCCGACGTGTCCGGCGGAGCCTGGGTGGAGTTCGAGGCCGGGCCCTCTCCCGGCCATGCTTCGCTCCAGCATCTTGGACCCGACGGGCTGCCGGTGGGCTCCTTCCCTGCGGACGGACTCCCGCTCGCTCCGGGCGCGGAGGACAGCCAGGCCGCGGGCGTGTTCCCGACCACCCACGGTGATGTGCTCGCGATCTGCCACGCGACCACGAACTCACCCGGCTACTACGCGAGCCGCTTCAGTTCGGACACGACACGCGCTCCGGGTTGGCCCGCGGGCGGACGACGACTCCCGATCGCGGGGGGCACCGCGTTCGCTCCCGCGGAGGACGGTGGCGTCGTGACGGCGTGGCTGGACCGGCTCCAGGTCGTGCGCGCGGGACGCGTCGACGCTGAGGGCGCGCTGCCCTTCGGCTGGTCGGCGAACGGCGTGCCCCTCTCGGCATCCACGGCCCCCGCGGCGGTTCCGCAGCTGACGGCCGTCACGAGCAACGGTGCGAACGGCGTGTTCGTGGCGTGGTCCCTGTACTCGCCGCTGCCGAACCCGCCTCCCGGCGTTGGCGACATCTACCTGTCCCACGTACTCGCCGACGGTACGCTCGCTCCTGGCTGGCCGACGCAGGGGCTCGACGTCACGCCCACACCTGCCTACGAGACGGTCCCACGACTCGTACCCGCTCCCGACCTCGGCGTGGTCGTGGTCTTCGAACGCGGCTCGCTGGACTCGACCGACATCCTCGCTTCGCGGGTCGCCGGCGGCGACGTGGTGCCGGTGCAGGTGTCGCTGGTGGCCGCGCACTGGAACGGCGTCGCGATCGACGTGGAGTGGTTCCTCGGCGAGCCGCCCGCGCGCGTGGAGGTGGAGCGCGACGACGGCAGCGGCTGGTCTCGTGTCGCGACGCTGGCGCCCGACGGGCAGGGCCACGTCTCGTGGACCGATGCCGCGGTGGTCGCGGGCCGGCGCTACGCGTACCGGCTGAGTTGGAACGAGCGCGGCGCGACGCTCACCGGCGGCGAGACCGTGGTGGACGTGCCCGCACAGGCCCTGTCGATGGCGGCGAGGTGCGCGCCCGGCGCCGACCGCGCGGTGTTCCGACTGGTGCTCGCACCGGGCCTCCCCGCGAGGCTCACGCTGCACGACGTGCAGGGCCGGCGCGTGGCGCACGTGGACGTGGCGGCCGGCGAGCCCACGCGCGAGCTGGCGCTGCCGACGGGCGCACTCGCGGCGGGTGTCTACCTGGCGCGGTTCGAGCAGGGCCCCGCCGG
>JBGAMH010000147.1:0-11747 GCA_044223135.1 Candidatus Eiseniibacteriota bacterium
GCGCCAGTTCGTCGGCCAGCGCACGCAGCAGCGGCCGCACGCGTCCGTCGAACAGCGGCACCAGCAGCCGCTGCCACGGACGCAGCGGGTCGTCGGCGCGTGCCCGCGCGGCCAGGATCGCGTCGGCGCGCGGGCGATACGCGGTGTCCACGGGCGCGGTCCACCACAGCGGGTCGAGCGCCAGCGGCGAGCCCAGCGCGGCGCGCGCGGCGGCGTCGAGCCGGTACACGTGCAGTTCGGGGCCCTGCACACCGGGCCCGGGCACGAAGTGCGCCGCCAGCTCGGCGTGCCGGTCGAGCGCGCGGTACAGCGCCAGCGGCGCGCGCACGCGCGCCGAATCGGCCGTCAACCGGCCGCGCACGGCGCTGCTGGTGATCACCCAGTCGGCGGCGCTCCACAGCGCGGGCGCGTAGTAGGCGTCGTTCAGGCGCGTCAGGTCGGGCAGCGGCACCAACGCCTCCCCGTCGGGCACCGGCAGGGCCAGCCGGCCGGCCACTTCCAACGGCGGCACCACCAGCCGGCGCCACGGCGCATCGTCCAGCCGCTGCCGCCAGGCGGGCGACGCGCGTCGGCCGAGTTCGCCCGCGCGCCACTCGGCCACGCTCGCACGCGCCAGCAACTCGGGGCCGTACGCTTCGCTCATCAGCAGTTGCTCCCGCGTGGTGTGCGCGAGCAGCCAGAGGTGCGCGTCCCGTTGCGTGGTGTGCGCCTCGGCGCCCACCAGCGCACGCGCCTCGGGCACCTGCGTGGCCACCACCAACGTGGCACCCAGCGCGGCGGCGGCGGCGGGCCACGGCGTTCGCCGCGCGAGCGCCTGCAGCGCCAGCGCCGCCAGCGGCAGCGCGGCCACCAGCACCGGCAGCACGTAGCGGTCGGCGGGCACGGTAGTGGCCGCCAGCGTCGCGGCGAACGTCACGAGCGCGGCCAGCATCGGCACGGCACCCGGCGTGCGCAGGCGCCACGCCACGGGCGCCGCGGCGAGCAGCGCCACCACGCCGAGCGGTCCCAGGTTCGCGAACAGGCGCCGGGCATGGAACGACAGCGCCGACCCGCCGACCAGCCCCAGGTGACCGAGCCGCGCGTGCTCGCTCTCGTAGGCCAGCCCGGCGCGCAGGCCGGGCAGGTCGACCAGCGCGTACGGCGTGCTGGCCACGAACACGGCCAGCGCCACCAGCGACCACGTCGCGGCACGCAGCAGGCCGCGCGCGCCTTCGCGCTGCACGGCGGCCACCGCGCCCGGCACCAGCAGCACCGCCGCCGGGTACTTGCAGCCCGTGGCGAGCCCCGCGAGCACCGCGAAGGCCCAGCCGCTGCGGCCGCCGCGCTCGCGCCACGCGAGCAGCCGTTCCAGCGCCCAGGCCGCGAACAGGGCCATGAGCGGATCGGTGAACACCGCCCGCGAGGCGCCCAGCAGCGACGGCGCCACCACGGCCATGGCGCCGGCGAGCACCCCCGCCCCCGGGCGCAGGCGATCGCCCACGCGCACCAGCGCCCACACGGTCAGCGCGCCGGCCACGGCGCCCAGCGCGCGGGCCGCCCTCACGTGCGGCGTCGGATCCAGCCGGAACGACAGCGCGAAGTCCGAGGCGTTGTTCCACACGCCACTCGCGCGGCCGGCGGCATACAGCAGCGCCTGCACGGCCAGGTGCAGGTAGTAGGGCAGCGACGGGTAGTTGTAATCGCCCGGGCGCAGGTCGAGCGGCCCTTCGCCGGGCCACATCTGGAACGCACGGTGCAGCGGGATCGCTTCTTCCATCGCATCGGGCAACCCGTGCCCCAGCCGCCACAACCGCGCGGCGGCTGCCAGCAGCACGATCGCCGCCACGATCGCACGGGGGGTGCCGGCGACCGCCGCACCGGCGGATGGGGCGACGGCGTCGGCGCGGCGTCGCGACCGCGCGGTCACCGGGCCTTCCCCGCGCGCGCCACAATCTCGGCCAGCGCGATGCGGGCGCCGGGCCCGAGCGGCGCGATCAGCGCCTCGGCGCGCTCGCGCTGGCCGAGCACGGCGAGGCACGCGGCGTATTCCAGCGTGAGCTTGGCGTCGGGCGGACGCGCGGACTCGTCCACGGCGCGCTCCAGGATCTGTCGTCCGTCGTCGGCGAGCCCGGCTTCGCGCGCGGCGTGCGCGGCGATCGCGGCCATCTCCAGGTCGCCGGGCGCCATCCACAGCGCGGGCAGCGTGTACGCGAAGGCCAGCTCGGGTTGGTTCAGCGTGCCGTGCTCCACGGCGAGCGCCTCGAGCAGCGTGCGCACGCGGCCGTTGAACACGGGCGCCAGCGCGCGCACCCACGGGCGCGGCGAACCGTCGGGCAGCGCGGCACTGCTGCCCGGGTCGGGCACCGGGGGCTGCATGCGCGCGTCGGCCTCGCGGCGGAACGCGGGTGCCACCGTGCCGGTCCACCACCACGGCTCGAGCGTGGCCGGGTGGCCGTACGCCGTGTCGCCGGGCGCGAGCTGCCACACGTCGATCGCGGGGCCGCTCGCGCCGGCGAAGTGCGCCACGCGCTTCGCGTGCCGCTCCAGCAGCGCGTACAGGCGCAGCGGCGCGGGATAGCGCGCGGGGTCGGCGGCGAAGCGGTCGCGCACGGCGCTGCTGGTGATCACGTACCCGGCGCCGGTGACGAGCCGCGGATCGTAGTAGGCGTTCGACAGCTGCGTGATGTCGTCCCACGCGGTGATCGCCGACTCGCCGTCGGCGCCGCGCACGTCGATGCGGCCCGACACCTCCAGCGGCAGCGGCACCACGATCCACGCGGGCCGCTCGTCCACGCGGCGGCGCACGGCGGGCGACGCCTTGGCGAACGCGGGCGAGCGGCGCAGCACGTCGCGCTGGCCCTCGAAGAACAGCGGCGCGCCGTACGCCTCCGTGATCACGATCCGGTCGCGCGGCAGGTGCGCCTCGCACCAGCGGCGCGCCTGCGCACGCGTGTCGTCCTCGGCGGGCGCGAGCCGCGCCGGTCGGCCGATCGCGCCGGCCAGCAGCACCAGCGTGAGCGTGCCGGCCCACGCGCCGTTACGCCCGGCCAGCACCGCGGTGGTCCAGCCGGCCAGCGGCAGCGCGAACGCGATCACGGGCAGCAGGTAGCGGTCGGCCTCGATGTGCGCGAACGCGATCGGCAGCGCGAAGCCGAGCAGCGCCAGCAGCACGGCGGTCACGTCGCGCGCCGCGCCCCGGCGCCACGCGGCCACCGGCGCGGCGAGCGCCGCGAGCAGCGCCGGCCAACCGAGGCCGTCGACCAGGCCGCGCGCGTGGTACAGCCCGGCCGCGCGGCCGACGCTGCCCAGGTGCCCGCCGCGCGCGTGCTCGCTCTCCATGCGCAGGTCGGTGAGGAAGCGCTGCGGTTCGATCAGCGCATACGGAGTCGTGGCGGCGAACACGCCCAGCGCGATCCCCGCGCTCTGCACCAGGCGCGACGCGCCGGCGGCGCCCTCCACCGACCAGATCAGCCACGCGGCCGGCAGCAGCAGTGCCGCGGCCGGGTACTTGGCGCCGGTCGCGAGCCCGCTCAGCACCGCGGCCCACACCCACGCGCGCACGTCGCCCTGCGCCCACGCGAGCCAGCGTTCCAGCGCCCACACGGCGAGCGCCACCATCCACACGTCCACGTAGATCTGCCGCGACGCGGTCACCAGCGGCACGCAGAACGCCGCGAGCAGCCCGGTGGTGAGCGCGGCGTTCGGATGCAGCCGCGCGGCCACGCGCGTGAGGCCGGCCACCGTGGCCACGCCGGCGAGCCACGACACGAGCCGCGCGGCCACCACGTGCGGCGTCGGGTCCAGCTCGAACAGCACGCGGTAGTCGGCGGCGCTCGCCCACGCGCCGCGCGCGCGGCCGGCGAAGTCGGCGGCCGCCTGCGCGGCCTCGTGCAGGTAGAGCCCGAGCGAGGGGTAGTTGAAGTGCGTGGGCCGCAGCGCTTCGAGCCCGGCGCCGTCGCGCATCTGCAGCGCCCAGCGCAGCGGCAGCGCTTCCTCGAAGAAGTCGGGCAGCCCCGCGTGCAGGCCCCAGGCGCGCAGGACGGCTCCCAGCGAGACGACGCCCGCGAGCACCGCGAGGGCCCATGTCCGATCGGACCTCTCGCTGGAACGCGCGGGCGTGTGACTCACCGGCCGGTGGCGCGGTGCGTCAGCGCGGAATCACGCTGGCGACGCGGAAGCGGAACGTGTACGTGCGCGGCCGGTTCTCGATGTTGCACACCAGGTCGACGCCGAACGTGCGATCGGTGTACGAGGGCGCGTTCTGGTCCTCGGGCAGGAGCGGCAGGCGCGGCTGCTCCTCGTCGCTGCCCGCCGGATCGATGAGCGCGTCCATCGACACCACGTAGTCGCTGTAGCGCTGCAGCGCCCCGATCTGCGTGAGCGGCTGCGAGCGGAAGCGCTCCTGCCATCGCGACGTGCCGTGCGCCACCTTGGAGGTGCGTCCGAGCGGATCGAAGAACGTCGACTTGTCCCAGTCGATCCACACGGTCTGGCCCTGCAGGTTCTCGACCTGGAAGTAGAGCGCGGTGGGCGTGGGTCGGAACGCGAACGACAGGTCGCGGTCGCGGAAGTTGAAGCGGTCGCTCGGCGGCTCCACCTGGCGGAAGCGGTACGTGAACAGCGCGTTCGCCGAGCCGGGGATCGACGCCACGGAATCGGCGGCGCCGGTGACGATGGACGACGGCTGGTCGCTGGGCATGGAGGCCGGCTGCGGGGGCGCGCCCTGGCCGGGCGGCGACGCCGACTCGGGGGCCGGCACGGAACCGCAGCCCCAGAGCGACAGGGCGGCGGCGATCACGAGCACTGCCGATGTGAGTGAGCGCATGCGGGGCAATCTAGCCACTCCCTTCGGGTTCCGCCAGCCGAGAGTGCGCGGGCGGTGACGCGGCGTTCACCGGGCGGATCGCGCCCTCGGCGACGCCTTCCGGCGGGCCGACTTCTTCGCCGCCTTCTTCCCTGCGGGCTTCGCGGCCGTCGTCCGCCCGGACGCGGCCTTCTTCGCCGGCTTTGCCACCGCGCGCGGCTTCGCCGGCGTCGCCGCCACGTGCTTCTTCGCCGCTTCGCTCGCCGGCGCCAGGGCCTTCCGATCCGCGGCGGCCGCCGTGATCAGGGCCTGCAGCACCCGCGCGTCGACATCGCCGAGCTTGTTCACGTACAGGCAGCCCTTGCTCATCTTGTACTTGCCGAGCCGGGCCAGGAGTTCCGCCCGTTTTCCCGCGCCGAGCATCAGGTACAGCGTGAGCGCCGCCTTGCGGGGCGAGAACGCGATCAGGGGCCAGTCGCCCGTGCGCCCGCTCGCGTACACGTACGTCTGCGTGCCGAAGCCGACGATGCTCGAGCCCCACATGCGCGGCTCGGCCCCGGTGGCCTTGCGCATCATCCCGGCGACGGTGGCGCATTCGCTGCGCCTCGGCTCGGGCTGTGCGGCGATGAACTTCGCGACGCTGGCGTGGGTGGCCTGGGTCTTGGGCTCGGCCATGGGCTCTCCGCGGGTACGGGGTCCGGTCGGGTCGTGGGCGAAGCGAGCCGCGAAACTACCCGCTCGCACGGCCGCGCGTCGCGTGGAATCGACGGCCGCCGGGCCGCGGCTTCAGTCGGCGATCGCGTCCATGCCGCGGTAGACGAGCTCGCGTCGCGTGCCGAGCGTGGCGTGGTCCCACGAGAATCCGCGCAGCCGCGCGTGCTCGTGACCGCCGTCCTCGCGAAGCTGGCGCAGCGTGGCGTCCCAGTCGAGCACGCGCACGTGCAGGTACACCGGGCCCTGCCGCGAATCCGCCGCCACCACCACGTAGTCCCGGTCGCCGTCCTGCCGGAAGCGCACGAACCGCACGTCGAACCGCCGTTCGCGGCCCGTCGCCGTGAACGCCTTCTCCAGCCGCTCGGCGTTGACCGGGTTCATGAGGTCGCCCGACGACGGCAGGTACGGCCCGCCGGGCAGCCGCCCCGCGCCGGTCAGGAACATCAGCACGGCGAGCCCGGCCGCGAGCACGGTGAGCGTGCCGAACAGCCGGACCACCACGGTGCCCGGGCGGACGTGCGTCACGGCTGCCTCGACGTGCCTTCGAAGTCGAGCTTCGAGTCCTCGAGGTCCACGAGCGGCCCGAGCTCCCAGACGTTGCGGTAGCCGTAGTTGTAGAGCGCGATGAACGTGGACAGGTTGAGCGACGCCGTGGGCAGCTTGGACGGAAACGGTCCCTCGGCGTTGCGGAAGTTGTTGTTGCAGTAGATCAGGATGCGCGTGCGCTTGTCGGGCAGCAGCCGCTCGAGGCTCGTCACGGCGATGTCGGAGAAGTCCAGGTGCACGGCGCCCTTCACGTGCAGCTCGTCGTACTTCTGGCGGCTGCGCGCGTCGAGCACCACCGTGCCCGGGAGGCCCGCCAGGCGCAGGAACTCGTCCTCGCTCACGCGCCGCGACTCGCGGAACGCCGCCGCCTCGCGCGCCACGTGCAGGTAGCCGTCCATGTCGATCGCGGGATTCGCGAGGGGTTCGGCCACCGCCGCCGGCCGCGACGCGGCGTGGGCGGGGACGGCGAGCAGCAGGGCCAGCAGCAGCAGCGCGACGGCGCGACGGGTCATGGCGCGGGCTCCGGATCGGGTGCGCGGCCGGTGGTTCCGGCGGCGCGTCGAACCAGCTTGAGCGCTCACGCGCCGGAAGGTGTCAGGGAGCGTTGTGCGCGGAAGATTGCAGCTGCCGGCGGCAACCCGTTTGCCGCCATCGACTTGCGGCGGTTCGCTCGCAACTCGCCCCAAGTCGCTGTCCGCCAGGGGCTCCCGGGCATTCCGTCTGCAATCTTCCGCGCACAAGGGTCAGAACGGCGTGGCGCCCGTGTAGCCGGTGAGCTCGGTGTAGCCCACACCCGCGACCTTCCCGCCCCCCCACGTGCCGCTCACGCGGCAGCTGCCTTCCCAGTACACGACGCCGCCCATGGTGCGCGCGACCAGCTCCTGCGCCTTCACCGTGGGCGTCACGTCCAGGCGCAGGCGCTCCGCCGGGATCTCCAGCGTCCAGCCGCTCGGGTAGTCGGCGCCGGTGTCGGCGCTCTTCCAGCGCCCGGTGGCGGTGATCCGGAAGTCCTCGCGCGCGAGGTGGCGCGTGCGGCCGTCCGTCTCCACGATCGTGCCGGAGCTGAGCGGTTCGGTGCCGCCGTCCTTCAGGCGCAGCCGGTACAGCATCAGCTCGCGGCCGTCGTCCAGCTGCACGCTGAACCAGTCCCAGCCCGCGTGCGCGGGCGTGAGGCGGCCCGAGCCGAACTCGTGGTCCATCCACGACACGCCTTCCACGCGCACGCTGTCGGCGCCGTCGAACAGCACGCCGCGCGTGGCGAGCCGCGTCATCGAGTAGTAGTGCGAGGCGTTGCCCACGCCGGCGGTCTTCTGGCTCACGCCGCCCTCGCCGTGCACCGCGGGCGGCTTGCCGGGCGCCAGTTCCAGCGCGATGCCGAAATCGCTCGTGCGCGCGCGCAGCACGTGCGTGGCGCCGTCGTCGGCGAGCGCGGCACTCCAGTCGTGGATCCACACGTGGTAGCGCGCGGTGTCGGCGCCCGCCATGCGCAGCGCCGGCCGGCTCACGGCCTCCTCGTGGCGGAAGCGGCCGCGCGTCTCGTCGGTGAGCGCCAGGTGCGCGAACAGCACGTCGCGCGTGGCCCACGCGCTCGGCGACGGCCCGCGCGTGCGCGACAGGCCCACGCGGAAGAACGTCAGCTCGTAGCCCCAAGAACGGCCGGCGGCGCGCAGGTGGCCGGTGTAGTACCACCACTCCGTGCGGAACTCGGGATGCGAGGCGTGATCGCGCGGGAACGCGTACGTCCGGGGTGGCACGGCCAGGCGGAAGCCGCTCGAGTCGTACACGGCGACACGCGGCGACGCGGTCGCGACGGGGGCCCCGGTGCGCGGCGCGCGGGCGCGCGCGGCTTCGGCGGCGGCCTTCGGCGCGGCGCTGCGGGCCCACGCCAGCTGCGGGCCCACGCCACGGCGGCGCACGCGAGCGCGGCTGCGGCGGCGAGGGCGACGAGCGTCCGGAGCGCGCTCATCAGTCCACCCGCATGGCTTCGGCGGCGGCGCGGCCGCTCGCGAGGCGCGCGGGGCCGAGCCCGGCGAGCACGGCGGTCACGACCACGATGGCCACGGCCTGCGCGAACACCCACGGCTCGGCCTGGAACCGGATCGACCAGCCGAAGAACTGCTTGTTGATCACGTGCACCAGCAGCAGCGCCAGCACGAGCCCGGCCACGCAGCCGAGCAGCGCGCCGATCAGTCCGAGCAGGCCGCTCTCCACCAGCACGATCGTGCGCACCTGGCCGCGGCTCGCGCCGGTCGCCCGCAGCACGCCGATCTCGCGGCCGCGCTGCAGGATCAGCGCGGTCAGCGTGCTCACCACCCCGAGCCGCGCCACCAGGATGGCGATGCCCTGCAGCGCGAACGTGATCTGGAACGTCTGGTCGAACACCTTGAGCACGCGCGCGCGCAGCTCGTGGTTCGGCGTCACGTAGAACAGTCGCCCCGGGCCGGCGAGCGCGATGAACGCGGCGCGCACCGAGTCGGCGTTCGCGCCCTTCGCGAGGTACAGCGCGAGGCTCTCGGTGCGGTCGTCGTGCCACAGCCGCGCGAACAGCCGGCGGTCCATCAGCACGGCGCCGGCGTCGGTGCTGTAGTCGAAGAACACGCCCTCGATCGTGAGTGCACGCTCCCCCGCCGGCGTGGCGAGCGTCACGCGGTCGCCCGCGCGCACGCGGTGCCGGTGCGCGAAGCTCTCGGTCACGATCACGCCGTCCCCGGCGAGCGCGCGCGTCAGCACGTCGGCCGAGCGCGCCCCGCCCACGAATCCGAGCGCGCCGAACCGGCGGTGCACCTCGAAGTCGATGCCCACCGCCATGGCGATGCGGCCGTTCACGGTCACGGGCGTGCCGCGGTAGGTGTCCACGCCGGCCACGCCGGGAAGGCGGCGCGCCTCGTCCACGAGCGACGCGGGCAGCGCGGTGGCTCCCTGCGTGGCGCGGTGGCCGGCGGGCTCCACGTACAGGTCACCGCGCAGCGACTGCGTGATCCACGTGTCCACCGTGCGGCGGAAGCTGCCCACCATCACGTTCAGCGCCACCATCATGCCCACCGCCACCATGAGCGCGGCGACGACGACGCTCGCGCGCGCAACGGCCTCGCGCAGGTAGCGCGAGCCGAGCCGGCCCTCGATGCCGGCGGCCCAGCCGACGGGTGCGCGCAGCACGCGCTCGGCGAGGCGCGTGAACCCGGGCGCGAGCAGCGAGAAGCCCGCCAGCACGAGCGCGGCGCTCGCGAACCCGCCCCACGGCTGGTGCTGGCGCACGGTCCACAGCGTGACCAGCCCGGCCAGTGCGAGCGTGGCGAGCCCGCCGAACGTCAGCGCCGCCAGCGGCACGTGCTGCGCCTCGACGAGCGAACCCTGCCGCATGGTGAGCCCGGGCGGCGTGCGCGACGCCTCGATCGCGGGGCCGAGCGCCGACAGCACGGAGCTCACCGCGCCCACGGCGAAGCCGATCGCGTACGTGGCGAGGTCGGGGCGCACGTGGTCGGTGTACTGGAGCAGGTAGAGATCCGCGAGCGTGCGGCCCACCGCGTGCAGCGCGCCGCGCGCGAACAGCGTGCCGAGCGCGAGGCCGAGCGCGCTCCCGGCCACGCCGAGCAGCGCGCCCTCGGCCAGGAACAGCGCGCGCACCTCGCCGCGCGTGGCACCCACGCCGCGCAGGATGCCGATCTCGCGCCGCCAGCGCAGCACGGACATGGCCACGGTGTTGAAGATCAGGAACGTGCTCACGAACAGCGCGATGAACGACAGCGCGGTCAGGTTCAGCTGGAACGCGCCGACCATGTTCTCCACCTGTCGCGTGCGGCCCTGCGGCAGGTCCACGCGCGCATCGGGCGGCAGCGCGGCGGCGAGCGCACCGCGCACGTCGTCGCGGCGCGCGGGATCCACGATCAGATCCACGCGGTCGAGCCGGCCCGCCTTGTGGAACGTCTCCTGCGCGGTGGCGAGGTCGGTGATCACGACGTTGCCGCCCATGGCCTGCTGCAGCTCTTCCGAGTGCATCACCTGCACGATGCGCAGCGGGGTCGGCACGCCGGAGGCCAGCACGGTGAGCGTGTCCCCCACGCCGAGGCCGTGACGCGCGGCGAGCGTGCGCGTGACGGCGATCGTGCCGGGCTCGGCGAGCAGGCGCAGGAACGAGCCGCGCGGGTCGCCGCCGGCGTTCGCGCCGGCCTCCCCGGGCGCGGGCGCGGCGTCGGCCGGTCGCGGCGGCGTCCAGCGCAGGAACGGCCCCTCCACGAGCAGGTCGAGCCCCAGCACGAGGACGTTCTCGGCATAAGAGCCGCGGTCACCGAACGCGAGCGTGCGCGGGTCGTCGCCGCGCGGGGCCCCGGCCCTCGCCTGCGCGGCCACCTGCACCACGGGCGCCGCGGCGCGCACGCCGGGCCACGCGCGCACGCGCGCATAGAGCGACTCGTCGAAGCCGTCCGAGGCGGACAGCACCTGGAGGTTCGCGCGGCCGGCCACGGCGTCCACCGTGTCGGCGAACGACGCGAGCGCCGAGTGACTCGCGAGCCGGATGCTCACGAACACCGCCACGCCCAGCGCGACGCCCGCGAGCGCGAGCAGCGTGCGCCCGCGCTCCTGCGCCAGGCGGCGCAGGATCATCCAGCGGAACAGCGCGTTCACCGGCGCTCGTCCGACAGGATGCGACCGTCGCGCAGTTCCACCACGCGCTCGGCGGCGGCGGCGGCCTCGCGGCTGTGCGTCACCAGCACCACGGTGCAGCCGTGCCGCGCGCGCAGCGCGCCGAGCGTCTCCACCACCTGCTCCGCGGCGCGCGAGTCGAGGTTGCCCGTGGGCTCGTCGGCCAGCAGCAGACGCGGCCCGCTCATCAGCGCGCGCGCGATGGCGGCGCGCTGCATCTCGCCGCCCGACAGCATGTGCGGGCGGGAACGCAGCCGGTGCGACAGTCCGACCTCGGCGAGCAGCGCCTCGGCGCGCTCGAGCGCCGGCCGCTCGGGCCGGCCGGCGAGCAGTGCGGGCAGCGCGACGTTCTCGCGCACGTCGAGCGTCGAGAGCAGGTTGAAGAACTGGTAGACGATGCCGATGCGGTCGCGCCGTTCGTGCGTGAGCGCGTCGTCCGACAGCTGCGACAGCTCGTGGCCCGCCACCCACACTTCGCCCGAGGTGGGCACGTCGATGCCGGCCGCGAGGTTCAGCAGCGTGCTCTTGCCCGAGCCGCTGCGGCCGACCACGGCGACGAACTCGCCCGCGGGCACGGCCAGCGTGAGCTCGTCGAGCGCGCGCACGCGCGTGTCCCCCACCGGGAACTCGCGCGTCACGCGTTCGAAGCGCAGCGCGGCGGCGTCGGCGCCGGCCGTGCTCACGCGCCGCGCCCCAGCTGCACGCGCAGCGCGTGCTCCAGGTCGGCGTCGCGGTGCGCGAACCCGGACGCCACGAGCTTGCGCGGCTCCACGCGCTGCCCCGACAGCAGCACGGCGTCGGCGAGTTCGGCGCCGAGCACCGCACGCAGCGCGAACGGGGGGGGGGGGGCGACCGCGGGCCGTCGCAGCACGGGGCCGCGCGTGGCGGCCACCTCGCCCAGGCGCGCGGGCCGCGGCGACACCGCGGCGAACGGGCCCACGAGCGACTCGGTGGCGATCGCGTGCTCGATCGCCAGCACGAGATCGTCGAGCGTGATCCAGCTCCACCACTGCCGGCCGGAGCCCAGCGGACCGCCGGCGCCCCACGCGAACACGGGCAGCAG